>JANXVC010000154.1 GCA_025351925.1 Rhodospirillales bacterium
CGTACATTCCCTTACGCCCTCCCAGAGATATCCACAACGGTCATGCAACATATATTGAAGAACGTGTCTGAGGAATATAGAGTGCACTCTTCCCTGGGCTGCAAGGCCCCGAAACGGTGCAGGTCAGGCCTTGGTGACGTCAAACCTTTAGTAGCAAGGAGTGGATGGTCTGTATATCGTAGAACGTTTTCTTTGGGAGAAACCAGTGGTGTCGCGGAACTGTGTTCCACAGCACACGTTTGTCGGCATTGCGCATCCAAACCGTTGCACCAGCACTGATTGCTGTTGCCGCACGACGAAATGGGTGGGATGACTGCCGAACCGCGGCTCCGAAAAGGGGCGCGCCCGTGCAGCATGACGTCAACAATAAGCAATCGCCACCGTGCCGATGAAGATGCCGGTGAACCGCATGGCCGATCGCCCAGGTCGCCTCGCCAAACCACGCCCAAGTAGCACCTCCAAACATCCATCAGGCAGAGCAACGGCATCATCATGGCCTCGCAACCCGACCATCTGATCGAGCGTGCCGCCGCCCTGCTCAATGCCGGCAACGCTGCCCGGCTACGCGAGGCACCCGTCGAGCCGCCGCACGACATCCCAGCCGGGCCGGTCAGGCCGCCCGCATCGCTGCCGCCAGCGCCCCTTCTACCCAGTTTGGCATCCACGGTGGTCGCTCTCGTTCCAGCGCCGGCGTCCGATGCCGTTCCAGGCCTAGCCCGGACGGCGCCTTCGCTGCACAACGGGGCAGCACCGTCGGCGTCAGTGCCCGAGGCCTGGATCTTGCCAGAGTCCGGCGTGGCGAACCAGCCCGCCCCGGCGCCAGGTCCGGCACCATCCGCCACGCAGATCCCGATGCCTCCCGCGGCACAGCTTCCCACGCCGCTTGCAGCGCCTCGTCCGATGCTGCCGCGGCCGCCACCGGCCAATGTGCGGCCGGACGCCGTGTCGCTGCTGCCGACCATCACGCTTCCCGTAATGGAGAGCGCCGGCATGGTCGTCGCCCGTGCGGCGCGCACGCGCATCTCGGAAGAATACCGCATCGTGATCGGGCGGGTGCTCCGCGCGCTTCGCGATGATCCGGATGGCGCCGGATCGCACAACGTGGTGATGGTCACCAGTGCGCGGCCTGGTGAGGGCAAAAGCTTTACCGCGCTTAACCTTGCCGGCAGCATCGCGCAGCATAGCACTGAAAAGGTTCTGCTTGTGGACCTGGATGCCAAGCTACGTCCGATCTCCGCCATGCTCGGCGTCGGCGACCGGTTGGGCTTCCACGACCTAGTCGTCGATCAGACCCTGCGGCCCGAGGACGTGATCCTCAACACCGCGATCGGCAATCTAACCTTCTTGCCGGTCGGCTCCCGGTCGGGTGAGCTTACGGACACCACAAGCGTCCGACCGGTTACGCCGGCCATCACCCGGCTGGCCCGGCGCTTTCCTAAGCACCTGATCATGCTCGACGCGCCGCCATGCCTGTCCACGAGCGACCCGCACACCATCGCGCCCTATGTCGGCCAGGTGGTTATGGTGGTCGAGGCGGAGCGGACCCAGCGCAGCGAGGTCGAGGCGGCGCTCGACCTCGTGCGGGTCTGTCCGACCATCACTATGCTGCTGAACAAAGTGAAGCTGACCACGAGCCACACATTTGGCGCCTACGACTACTACGGCTCATACACCTGACCTGTATGAGAGCGATGCCGATCAGACACACCCATGCCGAGAAGCGACTTTGGCGGTCGCGGCTGCTCAGCGGCGCCCTGATGGCGACGGGCGTCAGCGCCGGCGCCGGCGCAGCCTGGGCGCAGCTCGGCGGCGGCTATCCCACCCTGCCCGCCACAGTAACCGATACCCGGATTGGCGACCTGCGCGGCCAGTTGGAGCAGTACCTTCCGGGCCTGCAGCAACCGCGCACCACCGGGCCGGCCTTCCTAGTCAACGCCTCGCTCGGGGTCGATGCGGGGGTCACCGACAATGCGCTCCGCGTCGAAAAGCCGCGACGTGGGGATTTTTTTACGCTGCTGAGCCCCAGCCTGGTGATCTCCGGCGACACGTCGCGCCTGAAGGTGAACCTGGGCTACACTCCGGTCGCCAGCGTCTATGCCCAGACGCCGAGCCAAACCCGGTTCGACCAATATGGCAACGGCTCGGTGCTCGCGACCATCGTGCCGGACGCCGCGTTCCTCGACCTGCGCGGCAGCGTTACCCAGCAGTCCCGCACCGGCGGCTATGGCCAGACCAATACGCAGACGCTGAATCGGAACGACCAGATTCAGAGCACCGCTTTCAGCGTCACGCCCTATGCCGAGCACCGCTTCCGCGGCTGGGGCACGGCCCGGGTCGGCTACTCCCTCGCGCGGACCGTCCAGAGCGGCTACGGCAACCAGAACACCCTCAACACGAACCAGGCGTTCCTGCTCAACAACGGCTTCGGCGCCACCGGCAACCTCACGACACAGCGGGAGCGCGGGTCGTTCGTGACCGGCGAGAACCTGGGCCGGTTCAACGACATCGTGGTCGCCGAGGCCGTCCAGTATAACGGCGTCGGCGCGTATCGCGGGGCGCACCGCAACCAGCTCACCAACGATGTCGGCTTCGCCGTCACGCGCACCATCACGGCGCTGGCCGGGTTCGGCTACCAGGATTTGCGCTATAGCGGCCTTCCAGGCGTCCGGATCAATGAGCCGATCTGGAGCTTCGGCGGCCGGATCACGCCCAATGCGGACAGCTCGTTGACCATAACCTACGGCCATCGCGACGGGTTCAACGCCGCTGCGGTGGACGGGTCGTATTCGCCGACCGCGCGCACCCGGGTATTTGTGCGCTACAGCACCGGGCTGACGACGGACGCGGAGGAGCAGCAGAACCTCCTGGCGTCCACCAACGTGGGTCCGACCGGCCTTGTGACCGACAGCGTGACCGGAGCGCCGGTTTCGTCCACCAGCGGCGCGTTCGGCACGCAGAACGGGCTGTACCGCCTGCGCCGCTTTTCGATCACCGGGCTGCTGGTGCTGAACCGCGACTCGGTGAGCGTCAGCCTCGCCCAGGACGACCGCACCAACGTCAACAACATTCCCGCCGGCACCGGGGGCACGGCGGTGCCGGCGGGGGCGAGCAATAGCGGCATCCTGGGGACCCTCGCCTGGCAGCATGAGTTGTCGCCGGTCCTGTCCAGCTCGGCCTCGTTCTCCTACGGCGTCGATGAGAATGGCAGCGTGGTGGGCGCCGCAGCGTCAGGCTCGCAGCGGACGGTCCAGACCAGCCTCGGGCTCAACTACGTGTTCACCGAGACATTGAGCGGCAGCGCGCAGTATCTGTTCACCGACCGCTCAGGCGGCGTCGGACGGACGGTACAGGCAAATAACGGGTTCAACAACAGCCCGTTCGGCTTTGGCCAGGCGGGGCAAAACCTGACCGAGAACCTGCTGCTTGTTGGCCTGCGGAAAAGCTTTTAGAGCGCAGCACGGTGTACGAAACTTTCTACAACCTGTCGGCGATGCCGTTCCAGCTCACGCCGGACAGCCGCTTCTTTTTCGGCAGCACCGGCCACAGCAAGGCCATTGCCCACCTCAATTACGGCCTGGCGCAGAGCGAGGGCTTCATCGTCATCACCGGCGAGGTCGGCGCCGGCAAGACCACGCTGGTCGAATGGCTGCGCTCCCAAATGGACCCGGCCGCCTACACCATCGCCCGCGTCAGCACGACGCAGGTGTCCGAAAACGACCTGTTCCGCCTGGCGATGGCCGGCTTTGGCCTGACGGAGGAAAACCTCGGCAAGGCCGCCCTGCTGCATCGGTTCGAGGACGTGCTGCGCGAGCACCAGGCGACCGGCCGCCGCTGCCTGCTGATCGTGGACGAGGCGCAGAACCTCTCCTTTGCAGCGCTCGAGGAGCTGCGGATGCTGTCCAACATCACGGTGGACGGCCGCACGACGCTGCAGACCATCCTGCTCGGCCAGCCGCAGTTCCGCCGCCTGCTGGCGAGCCCCAATCTCGATCAGCTGCGCCAGCGTGTGCTCACGTCCTACCATCTGGGGCCGCTCAGCCAGGACGAAACGCAGGCCTATATCGAGCACCGGTTGCACGCAGTCGGCTGGGCCGGCGACCCGCACTGGGACGACGCTGCGTTCGAGGCGGTGTTCACCCATACTGGCGGCATCCCGCGCCGCATCAACCGCCTGTGCTCCCGCGTGCTGCTGTATGGCGTGCTGGAGGGGACGCACGACATCACCGGCGACGTGGTGGACGCGACGGCCAAGGAGCTGGCGCGGGATTTGGAGGGCGTCGGCATGGACCTGTCGGGGCCGCTGCCAGGCCGCATGAACGGCGGGGCGACGGCGCAGGGCAGTGCCAGCTCGCACGCCGAGCTGCTGGGCCGCATCGAGGCCTTGGAGCACCAGATGGCGGAGCGCGAGCAGGTGTTCCGCCGGCTGACCCAGATGCTGGGCGTGCGCGGCTGATGCCTGGCACAGTGAATGCGATGACGGTCGATGTGGAGGACTATTTCCAGGTCCAGGCCTTCGCCAGCGTGATCGACCGGGCTGCGTGGAACACGATTCCCTGCCGGGTTGAGGCGAACATGGACCGCATCTTGCAGCAGTTCGACGGCGCAGGGGTGACCGCGACCTTCTTTACCCTCGGCTGGATCGCCGACCGCTATCCGGCCGTCGTGCGCCGCATCGTCGCCGCCGGGCACGAGCTGGCGAGCCACGGCTATGGCCATGCCAGGGCGGACGGCCAAACTCCCGACGAGTTCCGCGCGGACGTGCGCCGGGCACGCGGCGTGCTGCAGGACCTGGGCGGCGTGCCGGTCGTCGGCTACCGCGCACCCACTTTTTCCATCGGCCCGCGCAATCCTTGGGCGTTCGACGTGCTGGACGAGGAGGGCTACGCCTACAGCTCCAGCGTCTATCCGGTGCGGCACGACCTGTACGGTGCGCCGGACGCGCCGCGCTTCCCGTATCGCCCGGCCGCCGGAGCGCTGATGGAGATCCCGATGACCACCGTGCGGCTCGGCGGGCGCAACCTGCCCTGCGCCGGCGGCGGCTATTTCCGGCTGATGCCGTACGCCCTGTTCCGCACGCTGCTGCGCCGCTTCAACCGCGTGGAGGCGGCATCGGGGGTGTTCTATTTCCACCCCTGGGAGATCGATCCCGGCCAGCCCCGCGTCGCCGCCGCCAGCCGCATGTCCCGCTTCCGCCACACCGTGAACCTCTCGGCCATGCATGGCCGGCTGGACCACCTGCTGCGCGATTTCGCCTGGGACCGCATGGACCGCGTCTTCGCTGAGGCCCTTGGCCACCCGGCTTTGTAAACCAGGCCGGCCTTAGCAGCCCTTCTCAGGACACCCGCATGCCGATCGTCTGCCGACCGCTCGACGCCGCGACCGCGCCCGCTTGGGACGCATTCGTGGACGCCACGCCGACCGGCACCTTCTTCCATCGCGCGGCCTGGGCCCAGGTGTTCGCCCGCGCCTTCGGCCACACGCCGCACTACGCGCTTGCCGAGCAGGACGGCGCGGTCGTCGGCGTGCTGCCGCTCGTGCACGTGAAGACCTTGCTGTTCGGCAACAGCCTGATGTCCAGCCCGTTCTGCGTCTATGGCGGCCCGCTCGCCGTGGATGCCAAGGCCGCGGCGGCGCTGGAAATCTACGCCAGCGCCCTTATGCAAAGGGTGGGCGCTAAAGTAACGGAATTCCGCTTCCTGCACCCGCTGCCGGAGGGATGGCTGACCGAGGCCGAGTGGCGCACCCGGTCCGACCTGTATGTGACATTCCGCAAACCGATCGCGGCGGACGACGACGCCAATATGAAGGCAATCCCCCGCAAGCAGCGCGCCGTGGTGCGCAAGGGCATCGAGCGCGGCCTGGTTTCCACTGTTTCCGGCCAGGTGGACGGCCTGCACGCCATCTACGCCGAGAGCGTCCGTAACCTGGGCACCCCGGTGTTCAG
Source organism: Rhodospirillales bacterium (assembly GCA_025351925.1). GTDB lineage: Bacteria > Pseudomonadota > Alphaproteobacteria > Acetobacterales > Acetobacteraceae > CAHJXG01. Next base: position 5,945 of record JANXVC010000154.1, read on the forward strand.
CCGGGGCTATTTTCGCATCCTGACGGAGGTGTTCCGCGACCGCATGGACGTGGTGACCGTGCTGGACGCGGGCGTGCCGATCAGCGCGGTGCTGAACTTCTACGACCGGGACGAGGTGCTGCCGTACTACGGCGGCGGCACGGGCGCGGCGCGGGCGAACTACGCCAACGACTTCATGTATTGGGAGGTCATGCGCCGGGCCGCCGCGAAGGGCAGCCGCCTGTTCGACTTCGGCCGCAGCAAGGCCGGCACCGGGGCGTTCGCCTTCAAGAAAAACTGGGGCTTTACCCCGGAGGCGCTGCATTACCGCTACCGCCTGGCACCCGGCGCCGCCATCCCCGACCACAACCCGCTCAACCCGAAATACCGCCTGTTCATCGCCGCCTGGAAGCGTCTGCCGGTGCCGGTCGCCAACCTGATCGGCCCGCATATCGTCCGCGGCATCGGCTGATGCGCGACCTGATCTTCATCTCGCACCGCATTCCCTATCCGCCCGACAAAGGCGAGAAGATCCGCGGCCTCAACCTGCTGCGGCATTTGTCACGGTCCCACCGCATTCACCTCGGCTGCCTGGTGGATGAGCCCGGCGACATGCAGCATCTGCCGGTGCTGCGCGAGTGGTGCGCCGACGTCGCGGGTTTCCCGATCGACAAGCGGCGGCAGAAGCTCAAGGCGCTGGCAACATTCCGGCCTGGCCGGCCGCTGATGCTCGACTATTACGGCCATCCTGGCCTGCAGCGCTGGGTGCGGGACAGCATGGCCCAGCGACACATGGACGTTGTGTACATCTACTCCGTCGCGATGGCTCCATACGTCGAGGACCTGCGACGCCCCGGCCTGATCCTCGACGCCCAGGACATCGACTCCGAAAAATGGACGACCTACGCCGGCCAAGCGCGCTGGCCGATGCGCGCCGTGTGGTCGCGGGAGGGCCGGACGCTGCTCGATTACGAGCGTCGCGCCGCGATGCGCTGCGACTACACGCTGTTCGTCTCGCAACAGGAATGCGACCGCTTCGTCGAGCTGGCGCCGGAGACTGCGGGCCGCGTGCACGCCGTCGAGAATGGCGTGGACCTCGACCGCTTCTCGCCGGAGCAGACCTTCGAGTCGCCATTCCACACCGCCGGGCCGCATCTGGTGTTCACCGGCAACATGGACTACTGGCCCAATGCCGACGCGGTGCGCTGGTTCGTGGCGGACGTGTTCCCGCTGGTGCGGCAACGGCATCCGGCCATCGAGTTCTACATCGTGGGCGCCAACCCCGGCCCGGATGTGCTGCGGCTCGCGGATGCGCCAGGGGTGCGGGTGACGGGCCGGGTGCCCGACGTGCGGCCCTATCTCGCCTATGCCGACGTATGCGTGGCGCCGCTCCGCATCGCGCGGGGCATCCAGAACAAGGTGCTGGAAGCGATGGCGATGGGCCGCCCGGTCATCGCCTCGCGCCAGGCCTTCGAGGGCGTTCGCGCGACCGACGGGCTGGATCTCCTGGTCGCCGACGGTGCCATCGAGATGTCCGATGGGGTAACGGAGGTGCTGGCCGGCGCCCATCCGGGCCTAAACGCCGCGGCGCGGACGGCGATGGTGCGCGGCTATGCCTGGTCCGCGACGCTCAGCCGGCTGGATGCAATCCTCAAAAACATTCCGTAACAAACGTGCTAGGCTCGGCCGTATGAGCGCAGCATCCCTGACCAGCCTACGCCCGGTTTTCATGCCCGCAGCCGCAGGGCTGACCTTGGGCCTGTTGGCCTGGAGCCTGCTGTTTCTGCCTGAGTGCATGGCGGCCGTCGGGGTCTGGCGCGCCTCGGATACCTATGGCCACTGCTTTCTGATCCTGCCGATGGCGCTGTATCTCGCCTGGGACCGTCGTGGCGCCCTGACCGGTTTGCTGCCCCGGCCGATCCCGGCCCTGGCTCCCCTGGCGCTGCCGATTGCCGCGGTGTGGTTCTTGGCCGAGCGGCTGGGCGTGATGGAGGGCCGGCAGCTGGCAGCGCTCGCCGCATTGGAGCTACTGTTTCTGACGGTGCTCGGCTGGCGGCTGTTCCGCGCATTGCGGGCGCCGCTGCTGTTCCTGGTGTTCCTGGTGCCATTCGGCGCGTTCGTTACCCCGGCGCTGCAGACGTTCACCGCCGGGTTCATCGTCGGCGGGCTGAACGCCCTCGGCATCGCGAACTATGCCACCGACCTCACGATCGAGATTTCCGCGGGGGTGTTCTATGTGGCCGAGGCCTGCGCCGGCCTGCGCTTCCTGATCGCAGCCGTCGCGTTCGGCGTGTTTTACGCCCTGCTCAACTACCGCAGCCCGGGCCGCCGCGTGCTGTTCGTCGCCGCGTCGATCGTCGTGCCGATCGTCGCCAATGGAGTGCGCGCGCTTGGGATCGTCGTGCTCGGGGCCGTACTGGGCAGCGCCGAGGCCGCCGCCGCCGATCATATCATCTACGGCTGGGTATTCTTCTCCATAGTCATGCTGCTGCTGGTGGCGGGCGGCATGCCGTTCCGCGAGACCCCTTCAGGCCCGATGCAGCCGTCCGGTTTGCCCGACGTCCAATCTGCCGAGAGCCGGCCGGTTTGGGCATCCGTAGCGGTCATCGTCCTTCTGGCGAGCGGTCCGGCAGCGGCTGCGATGCTCACCCGGCAGCTGACACCGGCGCTATTGAGCAAAACCCTGGAGTTCGCGACGCCCAGCGGCTGCACGGCCAACAGTGAACCCGCTGCGGGGCAGCCATTGCGCTCTGCAACCACACGCTTCCTTTGCGCCGATCAACGGCTGGTGGTCACGATGCAGGCCTTCCCACGCCGCTCGACTGCCGACGGCTTGGTGCGCGAGCGCCGGCGCATCACCGGTGAGCTTTCTGCCGAGGAGGTCGTGCTTGTGGAATTGCCGACGTCGCGGACCGGGAACGGCGATTGGTCACTGATCCACACTGCCGGCCCGACCCGAATTGTCGCGATCGCCAGCTGGACGGATGGCAGGCCGGCGCAGAGCGGCATCGCCAGCCGCATTCGCCAGGCACGAAACAGCCTATTTGGCACCGCCTACGCCCCGATCCTGATCACCGCCGCGATTGAACTGCCAAAACGGCCTGCACTGGCGGAACAGCAACGGATCGACGCCATCCTGAGCGGCTTCGTGGACGCCCAAACCGACCTCACGTCCCAGGTCGCGACGGTGGCGGAGGCTGTTCAATAACCGGGACTGATCGCCCGATCCTGATTAGCCAACGCCTCCATTACACCGACCAGGCCTCCGCCCCTTCGGACGTGAAGTGCACGCCGGTCGCTGTGCCGCCTGCCCCATTCAGCGCCTGGATCAGCTGCATCCGTCGCGGCGGCGGTACGAGGAACATGATGAAGCCGCCGCCTCCAGCGCCCGAGACCTTGCCGCCCATGGCGCCAGCGGACATGCCGCGATCATACATCGTCTCAATCTGCACCGTGCTGATCCCCGCGGCGGTCCGCTTTTTTGCGCCCCAGGACCGGTTCAGCACCGCCGCCATGCGCCCGATCTCGCCGCGCAGCAGCGCCTCCTTCATCAGCAGGGCATCCGCTTTTAATTGGTGCAGGTCGTCCAGCCGTTTGTCGGGCCCGGACATCCGACGTTGCTGGTCCTCGATAATCGCCTCGGACCGGCGGGAGACCCCGGTGAAACAGATGACGGTGGACGTCTCCAACTCGTTCAGCACCGCCGACGGCACCCGCAGCGGGTTGACGATGACCCGGTGGCCCGCCAGGAACTCGATGAAGTTGGCGCCGCCGAAACACGCGGCATACTGATCCTGCTTGCCGCCGGCCAGCTGCAGATCCAGCCGCTCGATCTCGAACGCCAAATGCGCCACGTCGTAGCGGCCGAGCGGCAGGCCCAAATAGAAGCGGAACGCCTCGACCAGCGCCACCACCAAGGCGGAGCTTGATCCCAAGCCGGACCCGGCCGGCGCATCGACGAACGAGGTGATCCGCATCGGCGCGATACGGCCCTCGGTGAACTGCAGCGCCATGCGCCGCAGCACGCCCGCATGCAGCCGCAGCTTGGCGTCGGCAATGCTGTCAACGTCGGGCCGGAAGCTCTCCTCAATGCCGATATCGGGCGCGATGAAGTGCACCATGCCGTCGTCCGAAGGCTCGATGAACGCATAGGCATAGCGGTCGATCGTCACGTTCAGCACGGCACCGCCATGCTCGTCGCAATAGGGGCTGAGGTCGGTCCCGCCCCCCGCCAGCCCGAGCCGCAGCGGCACGCGGGCGCGGACCGTTGGGAAACGCGGCATCATGCGGACCACCCGGTCTCGATCGCATCGAGGATAGGCCGCACGAATTCGGCGAGGTCGCCGCCGGGGAACAGGCGGCCGGTCACGCCCGCTGCAGCCGCCGCGGCCATATCGGTCTCCCGATCGCCTACCAGGATGCATCGTCGGGGATCGAGCTCCCAGGCCCGCATTAGTTCCAGGATCATGCCGGGCGCCGGCTTGCGCCAGGAGCTGCTGCGCCGATAGGCCGGCACGACCGCCTCGGGATGGAAGGGGCAGTAGCGCACGTCATCGATCAGCCCGCCGAAACGCAGCATTTCGTCCTGCATCCAGACGTGCAGGGCCTGCACGTCCGCCTCGTCATACCGGCCGCGTGCGACGCCGGCCTGGTTGGTGACGATAAACACGTGCCAACCGCGCGCATGCGCCATCCGGATCGCCGCTTGAGCGCCCGCTATCCATTCGAACCGCTCCCGCGTGCCCACCCAGCCGTGATCGACGTTGCACACGCCGTCCCGGTCCAGGAACAGCGCGGGCCGGGCTAGCCGTCGGGGCACCTCGTGCTGGGCGCGATCGAGATCGGACGGAACGCCGATGTCGATGAACCAGCCGTCGCTTTCCGTCCCGCGCAGCAGGCCGTCGCGGGCCAGGTCCGGCAAGACATCCCGCTCCAGCGAGCATACCGCCGAGGTGCGGTCCACGACTTGGCGGTCGAGCCGGTAAACGCCGCCGTTGATCGTCCCTGGCAGACCCGGCTCTGGCCGTTCCCGGAACGCCGTGACCCGATCGGCGCTCTGCTCGACCACCCCGTAGCGCGAGGCATCCGCAAGGCGGCGCAGCATGATGCGGCCCAGCACCCCAGGCTCCTCGGTCATCAAAGGACCGAGGTCGCAGTCAAACAGCGAGTCGCCGTTCAGCAGCAGGAATTGGTCATGCAAATATTCTCGGGCGTAAAACAAGGCGCCTCCTGTGCCGGCACGGACCGGCTCCTCGCTGATGGTGAGCGTGACGGCCCGCGGCAGCCATTTGCGTAGGTTCTGCAGGCCAGCCTGCACGACCCCTGACAAATGCCCAGTCAGCAGCAGCACATCCGTCACGCCGTAGCGCACCACCTCGCGCAGCAGCCAGGCGAGGAACGGCCGGTCGCCGACCGTCAGCATCGGTTTTGGCGTGGTGGCTGTCGTGGCGCCAAGGCGGGTGCCCAATCCACCGACCAGTATGGCGCATTGCCGGATCGTCAACGCCGCACCGCATGAATGATGACTGATAAGATCACCATGGGCGCGCTCCGCCCTACGCTGCCTGCGGATGGATTGCCCGCTCGACAAGCGCACAGAGCAGGTGTCCGGCGACCATGTGGATCTGCTGGATGACTGGGGTGAAGCTGGACGGCGCCCGCAGCAGCAGATCGGTCTGCGTGGCCATCATTCCTCCGCTTTCGCCAGTGAAGCCCATGGTCACCATTCCCAGCGCGCGCGCGGCAGCCAGCGCCCGCAGCACGTTGTCCGACCGGCCGGAGGTTGACAGGCCCAACATCACATCGCCGGGTCGTCCCAACGCCTGCACCTGGCGCTCGAACACATGGGCAAAACCGTAGTCGTTGCCGACCGCAGTGAGCGCCGACGTGTCCACATGCAGCGCCATCGCCGCCAGCGGCGCCCGGTCGTACAGCATGCGGCCGGTAAACTCGGCCGCAATATGCTGGGCGTCACCCGCACTGCCGCCGTTGCCGGCGATGAGCAGCTTGCCGCCGCTGCGGATGGACGTCGTCACCTGATGCGCCATCTGCCCCAGCAACGTTAGCTGATCGGGGTCAGAAGCATAGTGCCGAAGTGCCTCGGCCGATCTACTCAAGTAGCCTGCGATGAAATCCTGTTCGGCTGAAAGCATCGGTCCCGTTCCCGTCAGGCGCGCGACGGCACGCGCATTTCGACAAACTCTATCGTTGCCATCACGTCAACCGCCGCATTGCTATCCCGCAATCAATATGCCCAATAGCCGTCCAATGCCGGCCCATAATGCTAACGACAGGCCGGCAGTCAGCGGTAACGTAACAACCAGCGGCCACGGCCGCGGCTCATGCGTCGCAGCCAGCATCTGGCTGGAGGAAACCGCTCCTGTCGCAACCATTTGGACTGGAGCCAGGCTGAACGAAACTTGGTTGAGCAAAAATGGCAGCATGGCACCCTCGGTTCCGGTGCGTCATGCTAGCGGCTTATCCTTAACAAGACGTTACGATTTTGGATAGAAATGCGGGTCGGCGAGGCGGGGCAATCAAACCACCACAGCCGTCTTGACCAGCCGCATCAACAGCCCGGTGTAGAAGATCATCGGCACCGACACCGCGAGGGCAAACACGCCCACGGTCAGCGCGCGCCGGCCCAGTGACACGGTCTCACCGAGGAATGACACGCCGCCGACGACCAGAAAGCCCATGTCGCGCAGGTCCTCGACCGTATGGAACGACTGATCCATCTGCACCAGCAGCAGCGCCAGCCCGACACCGGCCGCCAGACCAGCCGCCAGCACGCCGGACACCAGCAGCACCCGCTTAGGCGCCACGGGGTTCTGCGGGATTTGCGGCGGGTCGATGACCTGGATCTTCACCTTGTCGCCGTCCGCTTCGGCCGCGCTTGAGATGCGCATCGACTCACGTCGCGCCAGCAGATCATCGTAGTTCCGGCGCAGCACCTCGTAGTCTCGGTTGACGTTGGCGAAATCCGCCTGAAGCTGCGGCGCACCACGCGCGATCTCCTCCAGCCGGTCGCGCTCCCGCGTGGCGTCCTGCGTCTGGCGCTGCAATGAGGCGATCACCGAGTCGTTCTCGACGTTGCGACCCTTCAACAGCTCAAAGACTGGGTTGGGAACCGAACGGCTGCGCGGTCCGATACGCGGCGTGCCGGTGGGGTCGCTGGTGGCCGCGCCGCCGGACCGTATGGCGGCGACCAGGTTGCGCTGCGCCACCACATCCGGGTTCTGATCGGTGTAGCGCAGCCGGAGTTCCTGCAAGGTGCGCTCGGCCTCGCGCAGGCGCGACGGACCGCTGACGCCGCCGGGGCCGCTGCCGTCGGTCTCGGTCACAACAAGCTGCGGGGTGGTCGATAACTCACGAGCGAGCGACTCGCGCCGGGCGATCGCATCCAATAATTGGCCCTGCAGCGCGCGCACGTTGCCCTGTTGCGCCTCCAGCCGTGAGGCGCCGCCGTCGCCGGCCGGCAGGATGTCGATATACTTGGCGCGGAATTCGGCACGTTTGCGCTCGGCCTCCTGCAGCTGGCGTTCGTATAGCGCGATTTGCGCCTGCAGGAACTTGCCAGCGTTCTCCAGGTCATTCCGATTATTTCCAGTCTTGCTCTCGACAAAGGTCGTCAGCATCGTCCGCACCACGTCGAACGCCAGCTTCGGCGACGTGCTGCGATAGGCGATGGTGAACAGATTGCGGGTCTGCGGGGTGATCCGGATGTCGGCCGCCAACTGCGCCACCAGCGACTCCCGGTCGGCCGCGCCCTTCAGGTCCAGCTCGAGGTCGGTCTTCGAGATCAGCTTTTCCAGGTTGGGCCGGCTTAGCAGCGTGCGCTGCAATACGTCGAGCTGCGCGGCCGAGGCGCTATCGACCGCAATACCGCGCAGCAGCGGCGTCAGCACGACGTCCGCATCGACATAAAGCCGGGCGCTCGCCTCATAAGTGTTCGGGATGGTGAACGTCACGCCCCAGCCCACAGCGCAGACCAGCCACGAGAACAGCACCGCCGGCCAGCGATAGCGCCAGGCGGCCGAAAGCTGCCTGCGAAGTAGAACCTGTAATGCATGCATCGATGCGTCTCTCCGGAAACCGGCCAGTCAGGCCGAGTTCGCCCCGTCTAGCGAACTCGGCCCGGCTACCCAGCCAATCAGAACCAACTTTGCGGAATGATTAGCGTGTCGCCTGGCAACATAGCAACGTTCTGGTCGATGTCGCCGTCCCGCAGCAAATCGCTGAGGCGAACCTTCAGGGTCTGCCGCGTGCCGCCTACCTGCCGCACGATCACCGAGCTGTTGCCCGCGGCATAGCGGGTCAGGCCTTTGGTCTGGATCATCACGTCCAGCACGGTCATCTTATCGCGGTAGGGAATGGCCAACGGCTCCGTCGCCTCGCCGATGACCCGGATCTGCCGGTCTAGCGGGCCGACGAACCCGCTGACGATCACCGATACGTTCGGCTCCTTCACATATTCCTTCAGCCGGCCCTCGATGTCCTTGGCCAACACCGTCGGCGTCTTGCCCGCGGCAGAGATGTCCGGGATCAGCGGCAGCGAGATGCGCCCATCGGGACGCACCGCGAGGTTGGGCACGCTCAACTGCGGCGACTGATACACGAACACGCTCAACTGATCGCCCGGCCCGATCAAATAGGGCGTGCTCGCGACGGGACCCGGAGGCGGCATGTTGACGGACGCTGCCGGGGAGCCGTGGCAACCCGCCAGTATCGGGACAAATAACGCCATTGCCGCGATGCAGCGCCAGCCCGTCCACCTTAAAGCCTTGGCCACCATCATCGCCCTGTTTCCATCCTGAATGAACCGGCACGCCAGATTGGCCTACCCACGCCGCGTTGCGCGCTGGTAGGCGCGGAAGGAGTCGAACCCCCGACCTCTGCCATGTAATAGCAGCGCTCTGCCACTGAGCTACACGCCTGGACGGCTGCGACGCTGGACTATGCCATACCGTTGCTATCAACCCACACTAATTCGCGCGCGACCCAGATGCCCGATAAATTTTGGCGTCGTCACACGCGCTCGAGCGACCTCTGACCCGATAGTGACGCCAGCAGCGTCGCCAACCCATCGGCCAGCGACGTACGCTCATGAAGGCCGAGGGTGATGGTTGCAAGCCTTGGCGATCCTACGGATTGTGCGATATCACCAGCGCGCGCGGGCCCGTCTTTGATGACCGGCTTGCGCCGGGTTGCCACGCCGATCGCCTCAGCCAGCTCGCGTATCGAAGTCTCGCGCCCGGTGCAGACATTCAGCAGATAGGCGCCAGGCCGGTCGGCAAGATGCTGCATTCCAGCGACGAGGTGCTGCACGACATCGGCCACAAACACGAAATCGCGGGTCTGCGAGCCATCCCCATGCAGGGTTATCGGCTCCCCCGCCCCAATTGCGCGCGCAAAAATCGAGATTACGCCGCTATACGGCGAGGACGGGTCCTGCCGCGGCCCATAGACGTTAAAGAACCTGAAGCCGACCGAGGCTACCCCATGGACCAGCAATCCCACTCCGGCATGCTGTTCCGAGCCTAGCTTGTCAGCGCCATACGCCGTGCGCGGCGCCGGCGTGGCGTCTTCACGCGCTACACCTGAGACATTGCCGTAAACCGCGGCCGACGATGCGTACACCACCGGCACGCCGCCCAGCGCCCGGGCCGCGTCATACACGGTGATCGTGCCGCCTAGGTTGACCCGGTGAGTCCCCAGCCAGTCCTCGTTGGCCCGCACCACCGAGGCGACCGCCGCCAGGTGGAAACAGCCGGATGCGCCCACCATCGCACGCCGAACCGCGGCGGGATCACAGACATCGCCGCGCATCACCTCGCAGCGCGGGTCCAGGTTCTCGGTCCGCCCGGTCGAGAAATCGTCGAGCACACGCACGTGGTGACCCTCGGCCAACAAGGCGTCGGCTAGATGCGAGCCGATAAATCCGGCACCGCCGGTGACTAAGTAGGTCGTCAATCTCACCTCCGTTCCGTGGTGCGCCAGGCACAGCGGCGCGCGCATACTAGAGCTTTTTCCAATCGAATTGGATCGAAGAAAAGCTCTAGTTCTTTGTTTCTACGAGCATCTTTGTCCAATTGATTGAGTAAATCGATCGGACGATGCTCTAAATCGCTGAATGGTCGGCTGCTCATTCTACCGTCACGCTTTTTGCCAGATTGCGTGGCTGATCCACGTCGGTGCCGCGCAGCACGGCGGTGTGGTATGCCAGCAATTGCACCGCAATCGCGTGCAGGATCGGCGCGACAAACGGATCCACCGTCGGCAGCTCAATCATCTCGGCCGAGATCGACCGCAGCTTTGCACAGCCGGCGGCATCGCTCATGACCACGACCTGACCACCGCGCGCGCCCGCCTCCTGCACATTCGACGCCGTCTTCTCAAACAGCGGGCCGGACGGCACGATCGCCAGGATCGGCACCTGGCGGTCGATCAGCGCGATCGGACCGTGCTTCATCTCGCCGGCGGCATAGCCCTCCGCGTGGATGTAGCAGATCTCCTTCAGCTTGAGCGCCGCCTCAAGGGCAATCGCATGGCAGGCGCCGCGGCCCAGGCACAGCACGTCGCGCGCCTCGGTCATCCGCTCCGCCAGGCGCTGGATGGGTTCCACGTTCGCCAGAACCTCGGCCGCCTTGGACGGCAGCTCCAGCAGCGCCGCGATCAGCGCCGCCTCGCGCATTGCGCTGATCGTGCCGCGCGCACGGGCGGCGCCGATCGCCAGACAGGCCATCACCGTCAGCTGCGCCGTGAATGCCTTGGTGCTGGCCACGCCGATCTCCGGGCCGGCCACCGTCTCCAGCACCACGTCGCTCTCCCGGGCCATCGTGCTTTCCGGCACGTTCAGCACCGACATCACGTGCTGCCCGGCACCGCGCAGGAACCGCAATGCAGCCAGCGTATCCGCCGTCTCCCCGCTTTGGCTCACCAGCAAGCCCAACCCGCCCTTGGGCAAAGGCGGGGTGCGATAGCGCAGCTCACTGGCAAAATCGATGTCGGCCGGCAGCCGCGCCAGCTCCTCGATCCAGTGACGGCCCGCGAGCCCGGCGAAATATGCCCCGCCGCACGCGGCGATCGTCACCCGCGGCACCTCCGTCCACTCGAATGGCAGAGGCGGCAGCACGACTGCGCGGGTGGCCGGGTCGAGCATGCGTGCCAGCGTCTGGCCGATCGCGGCCGGATGCTCGTGCAGTTCCTTTTCCATGAAATGGCGGTAGCCGTCCTTACCGACCACGGCGCCGGTCTGCACAGTCATGCGCACCGGGCGGCTGACGCTCTCGCCGGACGGGCCGAAAAATGCCGCTCCCTCGCGCGTCACGACGGTCCAGTCGCCGTCTTGCAAATAGGCGATGCGCCGGGTCATCGGCGCCAGCGCCAGGCTATCGCTGCCGAGGTACATGGCCGTCTCCCCAAAACCCACCGCCAGCGGCGCGCCGTGCTGCGCGCCGACCATCAGCTCAGGGTGTCCGGCAAATACCATGGCGAGCGCATAGGCACCCTCCAGCCGGCCGAACGCCTCCCGCGCCGCGTCCACCGGGCCCATGCCGTTGCGGAGGTTCAGGTCAACGAGCTGCGCCACCGTCTCGGTGTCGGTCTCGGTCTCGAACACCTGGCCGTGCGCCTCGAGTTCGGCGCGCAGCTCGGCATGGTTTTCGATGATGCCGTTATGCACCACGCTGACGCGGGCGGTGCCGTGCGGATGGGCATTGCGCTGGGTCGGTGCGCCGTGCGTCGCCCAACGGGTGTGGCCGATTCCCACGACGCCCGGCAACGGCTCCTGCGCCAGCACCGCAGCGAGGTTAATGAGCTTCCCCGGCGCCCGACGCCGCTCGATGCCGCCGCCCACCAGCGTGGCGATCCCTGCACTGTCATAGCCGCGATACTCCAGCCGCCGCAGCGCCTCCAGCAGCA
>JANXVC010000238.1 GCA_025351925.1 Rhodospirillales bacterium
CCGTCCGGCACGGCGTGGGCGTGGAACGAGAGCGGGGTCTGCTCGATATCGACGTCGCAATCGACCTCGACGGTCTCTCCGCCCAACAGCCAGCCACCCGTCATCGCGTCTCTCCATGCGCCGTCAGCAGATGCCCGAATACCTCGACATTCGCGGAGCCGAAAGCCTGCAATTCGATATGCCGCCCAGTTTTAGGATCATCGAGCGTCAGCCGCCCGTCGCTCCATGACGCCAGCCGAAACGGATCCTCGGGGCCGATGCCCTCGCTTTTACGGGTGCGCGCCATCCCGCGCATGGTGCCGCGGACGAAGCCGTTCTCCCCGGTGAACACCTCGACCGGCGCGCCGTCCCGGGCGTCGGTCACCACCACCGACCCATCGGGCGCATCGGCGAACAGCAGGTCACGAGCCGCCACCAGCGACCCCGTCGTCTCCACCGCGCCGATGTTGGTCAGCCGGCCCGTCGCGGCCACAACCAGCGATAGGCCCACCGCGCCGAACAGGCCGAACAGCGGAAGGCGCGGGAAAACCGGAGATGGTGTGGTCACGACGAGCCTCCCTGCTCAACAACTCTTCTTATGCAGTCGCCGACTATGCAGCAACTGGCGCCTGCACCCCGGCCGCCGCATGGCCCGACTGCGTCTCGGGCGCCACCGGAACCGGCATATCCGCCGACACTGCCAGCGCCCGCGCCACCAGCTGAGCCACGCGGGCCGCATCCGGAATGGCCCGGAACATCGGCTCCGGCCGCGCCATCCGCCATGGCCGGGCATGCGGCCACAACACCAGATAAGCTAGCTTGTCTCCAGAGTTCAGCAAGAGCGCGATGTCGCCAAACCCGTTCGTGCGCAGCTTGAGCGCCGCCGTGTCGATCTTGGCGAACGGCAGGTTGATGGTCATCGGCAGGGCGAGGCCGAGCTGGATCACCACCCGCTGGTTTGTAAGGGTATAGACGGTCGCCCGGCTGACCAGCCAGGCATAGACGGTCACCAGCACGATCGGCACCATCGCGACGCCAGCGAGCTGCGCGGTCAAGAGCGCGGCCGTGGCGAGCGGCGTACCGCCCAGCACGGACGACGCGAGGCAATAAGTAACGATCACGCCAAAATAGAGCATGAGGCCGCGGATATGAAACGCCTGGCGGGCCAGCATCCGCCAGTCCGGCGCGCCCTGCCATAGCAGCCGCTCCCCTTCCGGCAGCCGTCCCGGCAAGCCGCGCGGCAGGCGCGTGTCGGCGCTCACAGCAGTGGCTCCGCGCGCTTGGGCGTCGCATACATCAGGCCGCCGGCGTAGTAGGCCACGAGTTTCTCCTCCTCAAGCAGCGTCACCGTCTCGGCGTTCTGCAGGCGCGGCACGGTCTGGAACTGTGCGCCCATAATGGAGCCGACCTTGATCTGCCGGGTCTTCTTGTTGATCTGTGCGTAGTGCTGCGGCAGCAGGACGCGGTCACTGCCGCCCTCCAGCTCGACCTCGAAGTAGCGGATCACCACCTCGGACCGGTCGATCCAGCAATCCACCACCTTGCCGGCATAGGCCCAGTCGCCGCCGAACACCTGCATGCCGATCGGATCCGGGTCCTCGTAGGCAAGCCAGAAGTCGGGCAGGGTCCGGAGCGGTACGATCTTTGGCAGCGCGTCGTCGAAGGTATGGTCCGGCACGTCCGGCCGGTGCTGCGCATAGGCGCCGGGGCCGATCGCCGCAAGCATCGGGTCGCCGATAGGCTGCCGCGCCGATCCCTCCCAAACGGCGGTGGGGACCGCGTTCACCTGGTCCACACCCTCGGCCTTTGGCGCCAGACGGGTGTTGCCATCGGCCAGGATGAAGGTCTTGGGCGGCGGCACGCCGGGCCAGCCCTCCGAACGGGCGCCGGAGCGCTCGTCGATCATCGGGTAGCCTTCGCGTTTATTCTCGCGCAGCAGGTAGTAAATGATTCCGGCGAAGAACAGCCAGAACGCATAGAGCACCAATTGGGCGACGTCGAAGTAGCTGGTCAGTGCGCCGGTTTGCATCGTAGGACCTCAGCAGTCATGAGTTCTAGCAAGAGTGCTAATAGCTAGGCGAAGGCGTTAGGCAGGCGGGTGGAGCGGTCCAGGCGAACCAGGGGACCGATCGCGACCAGGGTCACGAACAGCAGAGTGATCTCGATCGAATAGACGGCGATGTAGCCGGTGGCCGGATGGACCAGCGTCACGCCCAGCGCACCGTGGTCCGCCAAGGTCGAGACGCCGTCGCGGACCAAACCGCTGAGCGCCACGGCACCGCCGGCGGCCGAGGCCTGCACCGCGCCCCAGATGCCGAGCGTCAGCCCGACCTGACCGCGCGGCGCGGTCGCCATCGCCGCCGTCAGCGTGCAGTGGGCGAACAGCCCCGCGCCGAAGCCGATCATCGCGACGCCCGAGGCGAACAGCGCCGTGCTGTCCAGGGGGGCGGCGAACACCACCGCGGTGAACGCCACCAGGCCAGCGAGCGCCCCGGCCCCCGCCAGACGATACGGATCGGCGCCGCGGCCCAGACGACGCGCCGCAAGTGCAAACCCCAGCACGCCGCCCATCGCCAGCAGTGCCGTCATGGCCGTAGTGGCGCCGACCGTGAGGTGCAGCACGTGGCCGCCATAGGGCTCGAGCAGGATGTCCTGCATGCTGAACGCCACGGTGCCGAAGCCGAGCGCCACGAGCCGGCGACGGGACTGCCCGCCGGTGTTGAAGGCGCGCCAGGTCTCGACGAAGCTCGGACGGTGACGGTCCGATGCGGTGCGGGCCGGATCGCGCGCCTCCTGTTTCCAGAGTGCGATGGCGTTCAGCACCATGGTTGCCAGCGCGGCGCCCTGCACGACCTGGATCAGCTTTATCTGCGTGAAATCCGCCAGCAATGCGCCGAACAGCAGCGCGCTCGCGACCATGCCGAGCAGCAGCATGACGCACAGCAGCGCCACGACCTTGGGTTGCGCCTCCGGCAGCGCGAGGTCGGTCGCCAGCGCCAGGCCGACCGTCTGCGTCGTGTGCAGCCCGGCGCCGACCATCAGGAATGCCAGCGCCGCCGCTGCCTGCCCGACCCAGGGCGCCGCATTGCTGTCGCCCGACAGCAGGATCAGCGCGAACGGCATGATGGCGAGCCCGCCGAACTGCACCAGCGTGCCCATCCATAGGTATGGCACCCGGCGCCAGCCCAATACGGAGCGGTGGGTGTCTGACTTGTAGCCGATGACGGCGCGCAGCGGGGCGAACACCAGCGGCAGCGACACCATCGCCGCCACCAGCCAGGCCGGCACGCCGAGCTCGACGATCATCACGCGGTTCAGCGTGCCAATCAGCAGCACGACCGCCATGCCGACCGTGACCTGGAACAGCGACAGGCGCAGCAGCCGGCCCATCGGCAGCCCGACCGAGGCCGCGTCGGCGAACGGCAGGAAGCCCGGGCCGATCTGCGCCCACTTGCGGCCGGCTGCGTTGTTCAGCCGAGCGACGCGGCCGATGACGTTGCTGCCGAGGAAGCTGGGGCTCATGAGCGGACCAGCTCCAGCGCCTGCGAGGTGTAGAAGCCGCTGGCGATGCGGAGCGTGCGGGCAGGCTGCCATCCGGCCATCGCCGGGTCGTGGCGCAGCAGGCGGCCGATCGTCGTCGCGCGGACCGGCTCGATCGACGGGGCGCGGTCGCCGCGGGGGAACAGCCGCCCAGCGGCGTGCATAACGGACAGCAGCGGCGTGCGCGGCGCGAAGGTGAACAAAACGGAGCCGGTGCTGCGCGCGGCCAGACCCGCCACGACGCGCGCCATGTCGGCGGCGGGATAGTGGATCAGGCTGTCCATGCCGACGACGTGGTCGAATTGGCCCAGCGCCGGATCGGTCATGTCGCCGACGCGCCAGTCAATGTGGCCGCCGGCTGCATGCAGATCGTCCGGCATCCGCTCGCCCGCGAGCGACACCAAGGTGCCGGCGAGGTCGATCGCCACCACGTGCGCCCCACGCCGCGCCGCCTCGACCGCCAGCGCGCCGGTGCCGCAGCCAGCGTCTAGCACCCGCTTGCCGCGGAGGTCGTCGGGCAGCCACGACATCAGCGTCGCGCGCATGCGGTCGCGCCCGGCCCGCACGGTGGCGCGGATGCCGCTGA
This sequence comes from Rhodospirillales bacterium, assembly GCA_025351925.1. GTDB lineage: Bacteria > Pseudomonadota > Alphaproteobacteria > Acetobacterales > Acetobacteraceae > CAHJXG01. The sequence continues at coordinate 4,106 of JANXVC010000238.1, forward strand.
CCGGTGCGTCCGAGGTCAGCCGCTTCCACGCATCGGCCGCGGTGCGGTCGAAATAGGTCTCGAGCTGGCCGCGCCGGGCGAGATAGCTGGCAGTCTGCATCAGTCGTAGCCCAGCAGGTCGAAGATCTCGCGGTCGCGCATCGGGCTGCCCATCAGCGGCTCGGTCCCGGCCCAGAGGCCCGCGGCCAAACGCAGGTATTCGAGCTTGACCGCCTCCAGCTCCGGCGACGTCTCCATCTCGAACAGTGTGCTCTTCTTGAGCCGGCTGCGGCGGATCACGTCGAGGTCGGGGAAGTGCGCCAGCGTCGAGAGCCCGGTCGCGTTGTTGTAGCGGTCGATCTGGTCGGTCGCCGCACTGCGGTTGGCGATGACGCCGCCGAGCCGCACGTTGTAGTTCTTTGCCTTCGCCTGGATCGCCGCCACGATACGGTTCATCGCGAAGATGCTGTCGAAGTCGTTGGCGGTGACGATCAGCGCGCGGTCCGCGTGCTGCAGCGGCGAGGCGAAGCCGCCGCACACCACGTCGCCGAGCACGTCGAAGATGACCACGTCGGTCTCTTCGAGCAAATGGTGCTCCTTCAGCAGCTTCACCGTCTGACCGACCACGTAGCCGCCGCAGCCGGTGCCGGCCGGGGGACCGCCGGCCTCGACGCACATCACGCCGTTGTAACCGGGGAACACGAAGTCCTCGACGCGCAGCTCCTCCGAGTGGAAGTTCACGCTTTCCAAGACGTCGATGACGGTCGGCAATAGCTGCTTCGTGAGGGTAAAGGTGCTGTCGTGCTTGGGGTCGCAGCCAATTTGAAGCACGCGCTTGCCGAGCTTGCTGAACGCCGCCGACAGGTTGGACGACGTCGTGCTCTTGCCGATGCCGCCCTTACCATAGACCGCAAACACCTTCGCGGTGCCGATCTTGAGGTTCGGGTCGAGCGCCACCTGCACGCTGCCGTCGCCATCGCCTTGGGTGACCTTGTTGCGGACGGGGTAGGGAAGTGTTGCGAGTGTCATGCGGCCATCTCCACGCCTTCGAGTTGGTCTTCCAGCTCCTCGCCGGCGCGCCGGAGCGCGTCGAGCGTGGCCGGGTCGGGGGACCAGTAGTTGCGGTCCGTCGCTTCGATCAGGCGGTTCACGATCTTGGCGGACGCCTTCGGGTTGAGCGCCGCAATCCGTGCGCGCATCTCGTCGTCCAGCACGTAGGTCTCTGCCAGCTGCTGATAGACCCAAGGGCTGACCTCGCCGGTCGTCGCCGACCAGCCGAGCGTGTTGGTCACGTGCGCCTCGATCTCGCGCACGCCCTCATAGCCGTGCTTCAGCAGGCCCTCGTACCACTTCGGGTTCAGCGCACGGGTGCGGGTCTCCAGGTTGACCTGCTCGGTCAAGGTGCGGACCGCGCCGTCGCCGCGCGTCTGGTCGCCGATATACACCGACGCCGCCACGCCGCCGCGGGCGCGCCGCACCGCTCGGGTGATGCCGCCCAGCGTGTCGAAGTAGTGATCGACCGTCGTGACGCCCAGTTCGATGCTGTCGAGGTTCTGGTAGGTGACCTCGACGCTCGCCAGCACGTGGCTCAGCACGGCCGACTGCCGCTCCGGCCGGCCGGACACGCCGTAGGCGAAGCCCTTGCGGCTGACATAGGCGTCGGCCAGCTCATCCTCGTCGCTCCAGGTGCCGCTCGCGACCAGCGAGTTGACGTTGGCGCCATACGCGCCGTCGGCGTTGCCGAACACCCGCAGCGCCGCCTGCTCCAGGTCCCCGCCATGCTCGGCGATGAACGCCAAGGCGTGCTTGCGGATGAAGTTCTCCTCGATCGGCTCGTCCGCCGATGCGGCCAGCAATGCGGCCTCGGCGAGCAGCTTGGTCTGCAGCGGCAAAAGGTCGCGAAAAATGCCAGAGAGTGTGATGACGACATCGACGCGCGGGCGGCCCAGCGTCGCCAGCGGAACCAAGGTGGCGCCGCTCAGCCGGCCATAGCTGTCGAAGCGGGGCTCGACGCCCATCAGCCACAGTGCCTGGGCGATCGGCCCACCCTCGGATTTCAGGTTGTCG
>JANXVC010000271.1 GCA_025351925.1 Rhodospirillales bacterium
CGATCGGGCGCTGGGCCGGCGGGTCCGGGCGCACGCCGCCGGGCATGACCGCGGCCGGCCGGCTTGGCGTCTGATGCCGGCTCGCGGTCCTGTATCGGGGGTTCGGCCATATCGACACGATGGCATGAGACGAGCCGCACCGGAACCCGGACCGACCGGGCCACGTTCGATGGCAGACCCGCAATCAATTTCCGAGGTGACCCGTGCCGAAGCTTCCCTCCGCTGGCGTGATGACCCTGATTGCGGCCCTGGCCGCGCTGCCGGCGACGGCGCAGCAGGCGGATCAGACGACAGCGCCGCCCGCCGAGACTTCGGCTCCGGCGCCCTCCGTGGCACCAGCCGGCGTCGTGACGACCGTGAACAACCCGAATCTTGCGGTTGCCTCGGTGCGGCTGGAGAACGGCGTTCGCGCCAGCAAGCTGATCGGCGCCACGGTCTATAGCGAGCAGAACGAGCGGGTCGGCAGCGTGGACGATCTGGTGATGACGGGGGGCGACAGGGTGACGGTCGCCGTGGTGTCGGTCGGCGGCTTCCTGGGCCTGGGCAGCAAGCTGGTGGCGGTGCCATTTGATCAGCTGAAACGCGACGCCGACCGCGTGGTGCTGCCCGGCGCCACCAAGGACACGCTGAACGCAATGCCAAACTTCGTTTACTAGCGTGAATTTTGTTGAATAGGGTTTGACTTCCCGGGAAGGCCCGCCCCATCCTCAATCCTTCCCCGGGACCGCCCGCGACGGGTCGTTGGGCGTTGAAACAGCCTAGGGAAATGCACTGAGGTGCCGAGCTCCCATGATTTCCGCCCTGATGCCGACCTACAACCGTGCCGACCTCGCCTTCGAGCGGGGCGAAGGCGCCTGGCTGTATGCGACGGACGGGCGACGATTCCTGGATTTCGGCTCCGGCATCGCGACCTCCTCCATCGGCCACGGCCACCCTCACCTCGTGCAGGCGATCGCCGAGCAGGCGGCACGGGTGATGCACACCAGCAACCTGTATCGGGTGCCGCAGGCAGAACGGCTGGCGGCGCGCTTTGTCGAGGCGTCGTTCGCCGACAGCGTATTCTTCTGCAACTCGGGCGCCGAGGCGAACGAGGGCATGGTCAAGATGATGCGAAAGGCCATGCACGAGACCGGCCGGGGCGAGCGGTATCGCGTCATCTGCTTCGACGGCGCATTCCACGGCCGGACGCTGGCGATGCTGGCCGCCACGGGAAATAAGAAATACCTGGCGGGCTTCGGACCCGAGGTCGATGGCTTCGACCATGTGCCGTTCAACAACATGAACGCGCTGCGCGACGCGATCGGGCCGGAGACGGCGGGCGTGCTGATCGAGCCGGTGCAGGGCGAGGGCGGCATCCGCGCGGCGTCGCTCGATTTCCTGCGCGGCCTGCGGGCGGCGTGCGACGAGTTCGGCATCATTCTCAGCATGGACGAGGTGCAGTGCGGCATGGGCCGCTCCGGCAAGCTGTTCGCGCATGAGTGGGCGGGGATCGAGCCGGACGTGATGAGCGCCGCCAAGGGCATCGCTGGCGGCTTCCCGATGGGCGCAATCCTGGCGAAGGAGGCGGTCGCCAAGCATTTGGTCGCCGGCACCCACGGCACGACGTTCGGCGGCAACCCGCTCGCCTGCGCTGCGGCCAACGCGGTGCTGGATGTGATCCTGGCGCCGGGGTTCCTGGCCGAGGTGGACCGCAAGGCCCGCAAGCTGTGGTTCGCGCTGGAAGCCGTCGTGGCGGAGTATCCGACGGTGCTGGCCGAGGTGCGCGGCGCCGGGCTGATCCTGGGGCTGCAGGGCGTGGTGTCCAACACGGAGCTGCAGAGCGCCTTTACCGCCGAGGGCCTGCTGACGGTTGCCGCCGGAGACAATGTGGTGCGCCTCGTGCCGCCGCTGGTGCTGACCGATGCCGATTGCAACGCCGCGGTTGAAATGATCCGCCGAGGCGTGCGTCGCTGCATGCCCGTTCCCGTCTTGGCGGCGGCGAAGTGAGCGGCGCGCTCCGGCGCTCGGCTGACAGCGCGGCCGACCGCAGCAGCGTGGGGGAGGAGCAGGCGCCTCCCCGGCACTTCCTCGACCTCCGCGATTTCGAGACGGCGACGCTGCGCCACATGCTCGATATTGCCTCCGGCTATAAAGAGGCCGGCAAGGTGTCGTCGCGGCCGTTCGCCGGCAAGACGCTAGCGATGATCTTCGAAAAGCCCAGCACCCGCACCCGCGTCAGCTTCGAGGTGGCGATGCGGCAGCTTGGCGGCGACGTGATCAACCTTTCGGCCAAGGAGCTGCAGCTCGGACGCGGCGAGACGGTGGCCGACACCGCCCGGGTGCTGTCCCGCTACGTGGACGCCATCATGCTGCGCACCGCCGACGCGGCGAAGCTGCGTGAGATGGCCGAGCATGCGACGGTGCCGGTGATCAATGGCCTGACCAACTGCAGCCATCCCTGCCAGCTGATGGCTGATATCATGACGTTCGAGGAGCACCGCGGGCCCATCGCCGGGCAGGTCGTGGCCTGGAGCGGTGACGGCAACAATGTGCTGAGCAGCTGGATCGAGGCGGCGGTACGCTTCGGCTTCACGCTGCATCTGGCGACGCCGGAAATCCTGCGTCCCCCACAGGCGCTAATCGACTGGGCCCGTGCGGAGGGCGCTCGAATAGAAGTGTTCTCTGACCCAATCGATGCGGTCCGCGGCGCCCGCTGCGTGGTGACCGACGCCTGGGTCAGCATGGCGGACGATCCCAACGAGAGCCGGCACAACCTGCTGGCGCCCTATTGCGTCACCACAGCGCTGATGGCACAGGCGGCGCCCGACGCGATCTTCATGCATTGCCTGCCGGCCCATCGCGGCGAGGAGGTCATGGCCGACGTGATCGACGGCCCGCAATCCGTGGTGTTTGACGGCGCCGAGAACCGGCTGCATGCGCAGAAGGGCGTGCTGGCCTGGTCGCTGGGAGCGGCCCGATGACCGAGGAGATCGCGTCCACGCCGGGCTGGGTCGAACAGCGGCTGGACGACCTATTCGCCGCCCTGCCAGCCAGCGCTGGCCCGGCGCGCGCGGCCTACGGCGCCTGCCTGGGCCGCCAAAAAGCTCCGGCTGCCCCGTCGGACTTGCTTGGTGCCGAATTTGACGGCTGCCGGCCCGCGTTGCACCATACTCTGGCGGGATTAGGCCTCGCCTCCGATACGCTGGCGCAACTCGACCGGCAACTCGAAGCGCTTGAGGCGGAGATCGCCGAGGACAGCTAGCTGCGCTGGCAACACAGGGGTCCGCCATCATTGTAACAGCGCGGATGCCCTGGTGGGCCTGGTTCTGGCCGCTCGCCGCCTGGGCGGTGCTGGTCGGTAAAATATTTGCAGGGCTGAGCTCCCCGCTCGCGGCCATCGCTGCCGTGGCGCTGATCGCCACCGTGTTCGCCGCCGTCTATCATGCCGAGCTGGTGGCGCACCGGGTTGGCGAGCCGTTCGGCACGCTGGTGCTGGCGGTAGCCGTCACGGTGATCGAGGTGGCGCTAGTGGTGTCCGTGATGCTGGGCGGCGGGGCCGAAAAGGCGGCACTGGCGCGGGACACGGTGTTTGCCGCGGTCATGCTGGTGTGCAACGGCGTCGTCGGCATGTGCCTGCTGGCCGGCAGCGTGCGGCATCGCGATCAGGGCTTCCAGCTGCAAGGCGCCAGCGGTGCCTTGGCTGTTCTGACGGCGCTGACCACTCTGACCCTCGTGCTGCCCAACTTCACTACGACCTCGCCGGGTCCGGTTTACAACACGTCGCAGCTCGCCTTCGTGGGCGTCGTGTCGCTGGTGCTTTACGGCGTGTTCGTCTTTGTGCAGACCGTGCGGCATCCCAACGACTTCTTGACGGTCGCCGAAGAGGACGTGCACGAAGCGCCGCCGTCCACCCGAGCGGCCTTGATCAGCGCGGTCCTGCTGATCGTCGCATTGGTAGCCGTCGTTGGGCTGGCGAAGGCGTTGTCTCCGGCCATGGAGGCGGGGCTCGATCGGGCCGGCGCGCCAAAAGCAGTGATCGGCGTGGTGATCGCGGCACTCGTGCTGCTGCCGGAGGCGCTGGCGGCGGTGCGCGCGGCACAGGCCAACCGGCTGCAGACCAGCCTGAACCTCGCTTTGGGCTCGGCGCTGGCCAGCATCGGGCTGACGATCCCGGCCGTCGCCGTCGTCTCGATCGCGCTGAGCACGCCGCTGACCCTTGGGCTGGAGGCCAAGGAGGAGGTGCTGCTGGCGCTGACGCTGCTGGTCAGCGTGCTGACCCTGGGGACCGGCCGCACGACGGTGCTGCAGGGCGCGGTCCACCTGGTGATCTTGGCGGTGTTCCTATTTCTAGCGGTCGTGCCGTAGCCGGTGACGCATAGCTTGCATCCCATAGGTTCACCTCGGCGACGCTGATCCCTATGTAGGGGCCATGACATCGACCCCTGCTTTCCTCGACAGCACCCGCCCGGACGTGCCTGACATCGTCGTGCCCCGCGGCGTCACCCCATTTTACCTGCCGGGGCAACCCGTCCGCGGGCGTCTCGTGCGGCTGGGCCCACTCGCCGACGCGCTGCTGACCCGGCACGTCAACCACGACGCCGTCACCGCGTTGTCGGGCCAGGCGCTGGCGCTCGCGGCGGCCTTGGCGACCGCTCTAAAGTTCCAGGGCAGCTTCAGCCTGCAGGCCAAGGGCGACGGCGCGGTGCCGATGCTGCTGGCCGACTGCACGGAATCCGGCGCGCTGCGCGGCTATGCCCGCGCCGAGCCGGAAAAGCTCGCTGCCCTGCTCGCCATCGACCGCGCGCCGTCCGCCGCCGCTCTGCTCGGACAGGGCTACCTCGCTTTCAGCGTGGACCAGGGCCCCGACCGCGAGCGGCACCAGGGCATCGTCGCGATCGAGGGCGATAGCCTGGCCGACATGGCGCTGCACTACTTCGAGACCAGCGAGCAGATCCAGTGCAGCGTCCGCCTCGCCTGCGCCCGGACCCCGGCGGGCTGGCGGGCTGGCGCGCTGATCCTGGAGCGGGTTCCCGGCGAGGGCGGCGTGAGCCCGGAGCTCGACGCCGAGGCGCAGGCCGAGAGCTGGCGGACCGCCACGGCATTAGCCGCCACGCTGAAGGAGGAGGAACTGCTGGACGACAGCATCCCGCCCGACCGCCTGCTATATCTGCTGTTCGGGGCTGCGGGCGTCGCCGCCGACCGCAACCGCGCCTTAGCCTATGGCTGCCGCTGCTCCCGCGCCCGGCTGTCCGGCATCCTGGAGACGTTCCCGCCGGACGACCTGGACCACATGTCGGTCAGCGGCGACATCATCATGACCTGCGAGTTCTGCAACCTGGACTTCCGGTTCGAGCGCGACGAGGTGCACGGCAAAGGCAACGATGCCCGACTCAACTAGGTTGTCGCGACGTCTGGCCCTGCTGCTGCCCTTGATCGGAGCGGCCTGCGGTGAGGACGCGCCGCTCCGCGCCATGCCGCCGCTGCGTTTCGACTACTTGACGCCGCTGCGGCTGAATGTTGCGGCGGTGGATGTAGGCGATGCGCCGCCCCCCAGCCCTATCGAGGCCCAGTCGCCGGAGCCGGCAGGCATGGCGCTGCGACAGATGGCGCTGGACCGGCTGGCGGCGGGCGGGTCCGCAGGCCGGGCGGTGTTCGTGATCGACGCGGCGCAGATCAGCCAAAGCTCGGGGGGTCTGAACGGCGTGTTGGCCGTCCATCTGGACATCTTGACGACCGACGGCGCCCGGGTGGGCTTCGCCGAGGCGCGGGTATCGCGGTCGGCAACCGGGCGCGGTGGTCTGCGTGCGGCGCTATATGACCTGACGCGGCAGATGATGGACGACATGAACGTGGAGTTCGAGTTCGAACTCCGCCGCTCGCTGCGCGACTGGCTGCAAGACGCGACTATGGAGCCAGCGCCGGCTCCGGTGGAGCAGCAGGAGCTGCCGACGCCGGTCGCGCCTTAACCCCCTAGATAGGCCGCCGCGACCGCCGGGTTGTTCGCAACCTCGGACGGCGGCCCGGATAGGACGATGCGGCCGGTTTCCAGCACGTAGGCATGGTCGGCGACGTCCAGGGCCGCGCTTGCATTCTGTTCCACCAGCAGAATCGTCGTACCCTCGGCCTTCAGCGCCGCGATGATCGAGAAAATCTCCTCGACGAATAACGGGGCCAGACCCATGCTCGGCTCGTCCAGCAACAGCAGGCGCGGCGCGCCCATCAGTGCGCGGCCGATCGCCAGCATCTGCTGCTCGCCGCCCGACATAGAGCCGGCGAGCTGGTTCAACCGCTCGCGCAGCCGGGGAAAGCGAGCCAGCACGCCGGTCTGCCGCCGGGCGATCTCGTCACGTTTGGGGACCAGATAGGCGCCCAGCGCCAGGTTTTGCGCGACGGTCAGTTCGGCAAAGCACTGCCGCCCTTCCGGCACCTGGCGCAGCCCGGCCGCCGCAATGCGATGCGCGGCCTGGCCGGCGATATCCCGTCCATCGAAGCGGATCCGCCCGGCCCGCGCGCGCACCAGGCCGGAGATGGCGCGCATCGCCGTCGTCTTGCCGGCGCCGTTCGCCCCGATCAGGCAGACCACCTGGCCCTCCGCCACGGCCAGCGAGATGCCGCGCAGCGCCGTAATACGACCGTAGGCGACCTCAAGCCCGTCGATTTCGAGGCCGCTCATCAGGCGCCGCGCATCCCAGCTCTGGCGCCGGCCGCCAGGCGCGCCGCGACCTTGTGGCCCAGATAGGCCTCGATGACGGCGGGCTCCTGCCGGACGTCATGCGGTGCGCCCTCAAAGATGCGCCTGCCGAAGTTCAGCACGGTGACGCGGTCGGAGATGTCCATGACGAAGCCCATGTCGTGCTCGACCAGCAGGACCGTGGTGCCGAGCCCGCTGAGCCGGCGGACCAGCACGGCGAGCGCTGCGGTCTCGGCCGGGTTCATGCCAGCGGCGGGCTCGTCCAGCAGCAGCAGGCGCGGCTCCGGCGCTATGGCGCGGGCGATCTCCAGCCGGCGCTGGTCGCCGTACGACAGCGCCTGGGCGCGCTGCCCGGCCTTATCGGCGAGGCCCACGAGGTCGAGCGCCGCACGGGCGCGGGCCACAGCGCGGCGCTCCTCCGCACGAAAGGCCGGCAGGCGCAGCACCACGCTGGGAAGATTGCTGGCCAGCCGGGCATGCAGGCCGGTCAGCGCGTTCTCCAGCACCGTCATGGCGGCGAACACGCGGATATTCTGGAAGGTGCGGGCTAGGCCGAGCGCCGCGCGGCGGTTGGCGGGCAGCCTGGTCACGTCCTGCCCGGCAAACCGGATCTGGCCGGCGCTGGGCGGCACCAGGCCGGACACGAGGTTGAACAGCGTCGTCTTGCCGGCGCCGTTCGGCCCGATCACCGCATGAATGCCGCCCGGCATGACCTGCATATCGACGCTGTCCACTGCGATCAGGCCGGCGTAGCGGCGAGTCAATCCGCTAATCTCCAGCAATGGGATTATGCCCACGTCCGGGCACCGATCCGCTGCATGCGGACCGCCAGCAGGCCGTTCGGCAGGAACAGCACGGCGAGCACGATGATGACGCCGTTCAATATCAGCCGAATGTCGCTGAACCCGCGCAGCAACTCGGGCAACAGGGTCAGCACCCAGGCGCCGACCACCGGCGCGAGCGGCGTGCCGATGCCGCCAAGCAGTACGTAAGACAGAATAGTGACCGCGGGCTCGAAGCCGTACTCGTTGGGGCCGATGAAGCTCGACACGTGCGCCGACAAGCAGCCCGCCAGCCCGGCCAGCACGGCGGACGCCAGCAGCGCGCCCATTTTATACCGCTGGATTGGAACGCCCATGACCTGGGCGGCGGTCTCGTCCTCGCGCATCGCCTCCATCGCCCGGCCGATGCCGCTGCGGCCGACGAGCCATAATGCGAGCAATGCCAGAAACAATGTGCCGTAGATCAGGCCGGTGCCCGCCCGCTCGGGGATGCCCGACAGGCCCAATGCGCCGCCGAACAGGTCGACATTGAGGTAGACGGCGCGCAGCACCTCACCCAGACCGATGGTGGCGATGGCCAGGTAGACGCCTGACAGGCGCAGGGTGGGTACGCCGATCGCCAGTGCGAACAGGACGGGCGTCACCATCGATAACGGCAGCACGGCCCAGAACGGCATGCTCAGTTTTAACGTCATCAGCGCCGACGAGTAGGCGCCCAGT
>JANXVC010000304.1 GCA_025351925.1 Rhodospirillales bacterium
CCAGCCCGCTTGAGCTTTGGTGTATCCGTGTTCCAGCTTTGTCTGCTTATGCGTACCAGAAGGACGTTTCGTCAGTTCTGGCCGGGGGTGACCGCAAGGACCTGGCCATTCAGGCGCTGGCGCGATCGGAGACGGTCAGCGGCTTGGCAGCCCGGCACGGGGTGAGCCGCAAGTTCGTCTACCAGCAGACGCACAAAGCTCGCGCTGCGTTGGCTGACGCCTTCTCGCCTGCCACGCCCGACGATGAGGTGCTGTTCGAGCTGGCGGTGACCAAGGCGTGGCTGCGCCAGGTGATCGTCGGGCTGACGCTGATCTGCCGCGGCTCGTATCGCGGCGTCGTGGAGTTCCTGCGCGACTTGCTGGGCGTGCCCGTCAGCGTGGGCTGCGTCCACGACGTGCTCCAGGCAGCCACGCGAGAGGCGAGCGCGGTCAACCACGACCAGGACCTATCGAGCACTCGGGTAGGCTTGCATGACGAGATATTCCAGGGTGCCACGCCCGTGCTGGCCGGCGTCGATGCGGCGTCGACGTATTGCTACCTGCTGGCGGCAGAGCAGCGCCGTGACGCCGACACCTGGGGCGTGCACCTGCTCGATGCCGCCGAGCAGGGGCTGCGGCCCGACTACACCATCGCCGATGCCGGGCAAGGCTTGCGTGCCGGGCAGAGGGCTGCCTGGGGCGACACGCCGTGCCATGGCGACGTGTTCCACATCCAGCGCCAGTGCGACGGCCTCGCCAACACGCTGGCGCGCCTCGCCGAGGGCGCCACGTCACGACGCCGGACACTGCAAGCCAAGATGGGCCGCGCCGGCCACCATGGTCCCGGCGATGAGCTCGCCACCCAGCTGGCGCTGGTCCGGCAAGCCGAGACCCAGGCGCATGAGCTGGCCCGCGACATCCGAACGCTCACCCAGTGGCTGCGTCATGATGTTCTGGCGCTGGCCGGCCCGGACCTGCCGACGCGGCGAGAGCTGTTCGACTTCATCGTCGAGGAGCTCGCCGCCCGCGAGCCCGAGGATGCCCGACGCATCCGCCCGGTGCGGATCGCGCTGCAGAACCTGGCCAACATCGCGCAAACTCACGCCATCGCCGAACCACTCGTGCGTGAAGCGTGCGTGCTGCACCGCTTGCCCAGCACCTCGCCCGCATACTGGCAGGGATGGAACCGGCTACGGACGCAGATCGGCGGCAAGTTCCACGTGCTGTTCGACGCCGTGAGCCGGGCCATGGCGAACACTCCGCGCAGCAGCGCGCTGGTGGAGAACCTGAACTCGCGGCTGCGCACCTACTTCACCCTGCGCCGCCATCTCGGCGGGGCGTATCTGGACTTGCTGCGGTTCTTCCTGAACCACCGCCGCTTCCTGCGCAGCCGACGCGCCGAGCGACAGGGCAAGAGCCCGCGCGAGCTGATGACTGGCCAACGCCATCCGCACTGGCTGACCCTGTTCGGCCTGGGACCGCTTCAGCCCCAGCGAGCTTGACCGGGCGAGGCTCGCCGCCTCCCGCACAGGATACCCTCCCGCCGAAATCCGACCCTCACAGGCCGGTCGTTTTCGCACGCCTTGTGTAACCCATAAAGGACGGATTCTGAACCACGCCCAAAAGCGGAATGGGTGCGAAGAAAGCAATGTGCGTTAGGCGGAACGCCTGATCTACGTTGTAAGGCCGGAAGCGTTGGAGTTCAAAGCACGAGGGATGATCGGTGGCGACTCTATACCTTCGGGGATCGTCGCGATGAGCGGTTCAGCCATGGTTGACGGCTGTCGTGCGGCGGCGTTCCGTGGTCATCCATCAGGTCTCGTCACCCCGGCCCTCACCCTCGTGTCCGGTGGCGGCGTTGGCTGGGGCTGAGATGGTGGCGCGATCCGCAGCACGGCGACCTTGGCCTGACCTGGTTCCCGAATTTGATGGAGTGGCCGCTGGCGTGTTGTCGCTTCGCAGGGGACCTCAGCGTGCCCGATGACCGCGTTCACGGCCTGGACAACCCGCTGGTCGCGTTGCCGCTCCTCCGAATGCAAGGACACGAGAAGGTCTGCGCGAAGCCGCCACAGCCGGTCATTGCCAACATTTTCTTCACGGCAGAGCAAGGGCAACAGCGCGCCAAGCGCCTTGAGGACCTCCTCCTTGCCGTGCGCCGGGTCTGCCGCACGAGCAGGGATTTCGCATCAAGCGACGGGCATGTGGTCGAGGATGTCGGCGAGAACGCGCACGTCCAGCACTGCATCGCGCATAGTGTGGCGCATGGAGTTCTTGCCGGTGACGATGCGGACAGCGTTGAGCGCCACGCGCTTGA
>JANXVC010000358.1 GCA_025351925.1 Rhodospirillales bacterium
CCCGCTGTGGGGTAGCCTGTTTGAAAACTTCATCGTCCAGGGGCACGGTGCAGCCGGACCCGGTGCTGCTGTTCCGCTACTCCGCGCTGACCGGCAATGGCCCCCGCATCCATTACGACCTCGACTACGTGCGCGGCACCGAGGGCTATCCAGGCCTCGTGGTGCACGGCCCGCTGCAGGCGACCTGGCTGGCCGGGCTGCTGGCCGACCGGTCGGTGGCGGAGTTCAGCTTCCGCGGCCTGCGTCCGGCATTCCACGGCGCGCCGCTCGCGACCGAGGCGTGGGCGGACGGCGAGGCGTGGCGGCTGCGGACCCTCGACGCCGAGGGACGCGCCTGCATGTCGGCGGAGGCCATCCTTGCGTAGTCTCGCAGATCGAACCTGATGGCATTCCTGACTGAGCCTGAGCCGGAGCGCGGCGTGGCGCTGCCGGTGCGGCCCGGCATTCGCCGGGTGGTCGCGCCGAACCGTGGGCCGATGACCTATCACGGCACCAACACCTATTTGATCGACGCGCCGGGCGGCCTGATGGTGCTGGACCCGGGGCCGGACGACGCGGCGCATGTCGCGGCTGTGCTGGCCGCCGCCGGACCGGTCGCCCGCATCCTGCTGAGCCACACGCATCACGACCATGTCGGGGCGCTTCCGGCCCTGCGCGCCGCCACGGGGGCGCCGGTCTATGCCTGGCACGAGCCGGCGGTGCCGGAAGTGGCGCCCGACGTCATGCTGCGGGACGGCGATGCCGTCGATGGCTGGCGCGCAGTGTTCACCCCGGGCCATGCGGCGGACCATGTATGCTTTGCGGGGCCGGATGGTCTGCTGTTCAGCGCGGACCACGTAATGAGCTGGTCAAGCAGCATCGTCAGCCCGCCCGGCGGCGAGATGGCGGCGTATTTCGCCAGTTTGCGACGGTTGCTGGAGCGGAGCGACACGTTGTACTTGCCCGGACATGGCCCGCCGCTGCCTGACCCGCACCCGTTCGTAAGGGACCTTTTGGCGCATCGCATGGCACGGGAGGACGCGGTGCTGGCGGCGCTCGGCACGGCGCCGCGCAGCACGGCAGCGCTGATGGACCAGCTCTACTCGCAGGTGGACCAGCATCTGCGCCGTGCGGCGGAGCGCAATGTGCTGGCGCATTTGCTGAAGCTGCGGGACGAGGGCCAGGCGGCGGACGGGCCGGAAGGGTGGATTAACCCTACAATATCAAACAGAAAATAACACGATTCTATTTGACAACGAAATGCAAGTGTCTCATTATCATTGAAAGCGGGTTTATGTGTTAGGGAAATGAGATGAGGCCGGATGAGGTCGTGGAGGAACGCTCCTACAAAGGTTGGACACTAACAATCAGCAAGAGATGGCGAAACTTCGATCGTCCATACTTCGCCCAGCTTCGTGCGCCAGATGGCAAACGACGTTATGTATCGCGAACACAAACCACGCAGGCGAAAAGCATAGCAAAGGAGGTCACGTTTTCCAGTATTGAAGCTGCACGACATGCTGGCTTCACGGCTGTGAACCATTACGAACATCTTGACAAAGCAAAGCTTACTCCGTTGCAAATTTGTGATGAAATAGGCGTGGATATTCTAAACAAATTTGTTATGCGGAACTAGGATTTGTTGAGCAAATCGGGATGACCCACGGGAGGGTGAAGGAGGACGCAATGGACTGGACAGACTGCCCGCTGATCGAGAGGGTGCCCGGCAAGCTTTCCGGCGCTCCGGTCATCCGTCATTCGCGCGTCCGCCCGGACGACCTGCTGATCAACCGGGAAGAGGGCGAGGAATGGCTTGCCGCCGCTTACCGGCTGCCGCTCGACACTGTGCGTCAGGTGCTGGCTTTCTACGATCAGCACGAGGAGCAGCTTGCGCCTGCTGCTTGACCATAATCTTCCAGCGCCGCTGCGTCGCTTGATCCTCGGACACGACACCGCTTTCGCTGACGAGTGGGGCTGGAGCGAACTGACGAATGGCGACCTGCTTGCAGCGGCGGAGACGGCCGGCTTCGACGTGCTGCTGACGGCAGACCGGAACCTTCGCCATCAGCAGAACCTGAGCGGGCGGCGCATCGGATTGCTCGTGCTGTCCACCAATCACTGGCCGACCATCCGCGACAACGCGCCGCAAGTGCTCGCGGCGGTTGAGGGAGCGGGCCGAGGGCGGTATGTCGAGGTGGAGTTGCTCCGTCCCACGCTGCTGCGCCGAACTCCGCCGACCGACACCCGGTAACTCGGCCCGCTGCCAGCGCCTGGCACGCGAGCCAAGACACGGCCCGGCATAGGATCGGCTTGCATTTTGCGGGTCTGTGCCGCACATGAGTAGGCAAATCTAGTCGGCCCCCACCGGGCGCTGTTTGAGGTGCGGGGTGCATGACAGGGCGCGTTGGGCAGGGGCCCGGCGGCGCCCTGCATGGCATGCCCGGCTTTCGAATGGAGTAGCATCGTGTCTGAGACTGACGCCAACCCGCTCGCCCTCATCCGCAACATCGGCATTACCGCGCATATCGACGCCGGCAAGACGACGACGACCGAGCGGATTCTGTATTACACGGGCGTGTCGCACCGCATCGGCGAGGTGCATGACGGCAACACGACGACCGACTACATGGCACAGGAGCGCGAGCGCGGCATCACGATCACCTCCGCCGCGGTGACGTGCGAGTGGAAGGGCCACCGCATCAACATCATCGACACGCCGGGCCACATCGATTTCAACATCGAGGTCAACCGGTCGTTGCGCGTGCTGGACGGCGCCGTGTTCATCATCGAGGGCGTCGCCGGCGTGCAGCCGCAGAGCGAGACCAACTGGCGGCTCGCGGACCGCTACAACGTGCCGCGCATCATCTTCATCAACAAGCTTGACCGGACGGGTGCGGATTTCTACCGCGCGTTCGACACGCTGAAGGAGAAGCTAGACATCATCGCACTGCCGCTGCAGCTGCCGATCGGCATTGAGGATACGTTCATCGGCGTGGTGGACCTGGTCGAGATGAAGGCCATCGTGTGGGAGGGCGGCGAACTCGGCGCCAAGTTCCATGACGAGGAGATTCCGGCCGATATGATGGAGAAGGCGCAGGAATACCGCACTTTGCTGCTCGATACCGCGCTGAGCGTCGATACCGCAGCGATGGAGGAGTATTTCGACAAGGGCGACGTGTCGGTCGAGACGCTGAAGCGCTGTATCAAGGCGGGCGCCATCAGCGGCGTGTTCCGCCCGGTGCTGTGCGGCACCGCGTTCAAGAACAAGGGCGTGCAGCCGCTGCTCGACGGCGTGCTGGACTATCTGCCGAGCCCGATCGACGTGCCGGGCATCAAGGTGGCAGAGGAGGAGGACGAGCCGGAGGGCACGGTTCGACGGATCATTCCGGCCGACATCAAGGCGCCGTTCGCCGGGCTGGCGTTCAAGATCATCAACGACAAGTACGGCACGCTGACGTTCGTGCGGGTGTATGCCGGCTCGCTGAAGTCGGGCGACACGGTGATGAACACGACGAAGGACCACCGCGAGCGGATCGGCCGGATGTTCCAGATGCACGCCGACAAGCGGGCGGAGATCAAGGAGGTCCATGCCGGCGACATCGCGGCGTTCGTGGGGCTCAAAGACACCGTGACGGGCGACACGCTGGCGGCGGCGGAGGACCCGGTGGTGCTGGAGCGCATGTCGTTCCCGATCCCGGTCATCGACATCTCGGTTGAGCCGAAGACCAAGGACGGCGTGGAG
This sequence comes from Rhodospirillales bacterium, assembly GCA_025351925.1. Lineage (GTDB taxonomy): Bacteria > Pseudomonadota > Alphaproteobacteria > Acetobacterales > Acetobacteraceae > CAHJXG01. Next base: position 3,722 of record JANXVC010000358.1, read on the forward strand.
AAGATGACGCTCGGCCTGCAAAAGCTGGCGGGCGAGGACCCGAGCCTGCGGTTGCGCACCGATCAGGAGAGCGGGCAGACCATCCTTTCGGGCATGGGCGAGCTGCATCTGGAGATCATCATCGACCGGCTGCAGCGCGAGTACGGCGTGGACGCCAACATCGGCGCGCCGCAGGTGGCGTATCGCGAGACCATCAGCCGGAGCCATACCGAGACCTACACCCACAAGAAGCAGACCGGCGGGTCCGGTCAGTTCGCCGAGGTGAAGATCATCTTCGAGCCGATGGAGCGCAACGCCGGCGTGGTGTTCGAGAACAAGGTCGTTGGCGGCTCGATCCCGAAGGAGTACATCCCGGCGGTCGAGAAGGGCATCAAGAACCAGTGCGAGACGGGCGTGCTGGCCGGGTTCCCGACTGTCGATTTCAAGTACAGCCTGATCGACGGCAAGTATCACGACGTGGACTCGTCCGCGCTGGCGTTCGAGATCGCGGCAAAGGCGTGCTTCCGCGACGGCATGAAGAAGGCCGCGCCGATCATCCTGGAGCCGATCATGGACGTCGAGGTGACGACGCCGCAGGACCATGTGGGCGACGTCGTCGGCGACCTGAACCGCCGTCGCGGCACGATCCAGAGTCAGGATAGCGCCGGCAGTACGGTAATGGTGCGGGCGCACGTGCCGCTGAAGGAGATGTTCGGCTACATCAGCCAGCTCCGCGGCATGACCAAGGGCCGGGCGAGCTTTACGATGCAGTTCCACCACTATGACCCCGTGCCGCGCAACATCGCGGACGAGATCATGGCTAAGAGCGCATGATCGGGATCATGGCTAAGAGCGCCTGAGCAGGATTACGATTAAAGACGTTTAGGACGCAGCAACCTTTCTGTCCCGGCGGCGCTGGGGCAGGAATGAACACCGACGCTCCCGCCGAAACCGCTACGCCCGGCGCAGCCGATCAACAGGTCGCTTCAAAAGCCGATCTAAAGTTCATGGCGCGTGCCCTCGATCTCGCCAAACAAGGCGACAAGATTAAAGGCGCGTCGCCGATCGGCTGCGTGATCGTGCTCGACGGCCGAGTGGTGGCGGAAGGGCATAACGAGGTCGGCCTGCGTCACGACCCAACCGCGCATGCCGAGATTGTGGCGATCCGCCAAGCCGGTGCGGCATTGGAGCGTGATGAACTGCGCGGCGCAACGCTGTACTCCACGCTGCAGCCGTGCGGCATGTGCACCATGGCGAGCATCTGGAGCCGTATCGACCGCATTGTCTATGGCGTTGGGCGGGACGACGTGCATCGAATGTATTTCGAGGACCGTCACCTCGACACGATGAATTTCATTCGTGACGCCTACCGCAAGGACATGCCCGTCGTCGCCGGCGTGATGGCGAAAGAGTGCGCGGCCCTGTCCTACGGGCCGGACGACGAGCCGCCTATCGAGGAGCAGGGCAACATTTAGCTCAGGCCCTCCATCCCGCCGTCCACGCTGATCGCCTGGCCGCTGATGGTCGCGCCGAACGGGCTGCACAGATAAAGCGCCATATTGGCAATGTCCTGCTGCGTCACAAAACAGCGCAGCGACACGGTCGCCATCGCACGTTCAGTCTGCTCGTTGTCGCTGACGCCCGCCGCCTGCGCCTTGTTGCGCAGCACGCTGCGGATGCGCGGACCGTCCACCAGGCCCGGCAGGATGGCGTTGACCCGGATGTTGTCCGGCCCCAGCTCCATCGCCAAGGTGCGGGTGAAGCCCACGACGCCCCACTTCGCCGCGCTATACGGGCTGCGCAACGGGAAGCCGAACTTGCCGGCGGCGGAACTGAGATTGATGATGCTGCCGCCGCCGGACTGGCGCAGCGCCGGCACAGCAGACCGGGCGCAGTGGAACATGCTGGCGAGGTCGATCTGCAGGGTGGCGTCGAGCTCGGCCGGCGTCACGTCCTCGATCCGCGCCGTCGGTCCGGCGATGCCGGCGTTGTTGACCAGCACGTCCAGGCCGCCCAGGGTGGACAGCGCCGCACCCATGAACGCCTCCAACTCGGCGACGGACCCGGCGTCCGCCCGCATGCCGCGATGACCGCAGGCCGCGAGGCCCGCGTCGTCCAGGTCCGACACGAAAAGCTCGGCGCCGCACTCGGCAAAGCTGTCCGCCATGACCCGCCCGATCCCGCCCGCCCCTGCGGTGATCGCGACGCGGAGGCCGCTCAGGTCGAGCGGAACCGGCGTGCGTGCGCCTTGGGCCATGCTGCGTGTCCTCCCCGATTGCCTCGGCACGTTACGGCACGCGCCGGGGAAGGCAATGGCCGCCCTTAACGCCGCGTTTACCCGAATGCGCGATAAACCGGTCATGGTCCGACTAAACGCCGTATGAGGTCCGAAACTCGCCAGACCCGCCGCCATGGCGCGCTATGCTGCCGGTCATGGAACTGAATCCAATCTGCTGCCACCAGGCGATGCTGGCCCGCGATGCACGGTTCGACGGACGGTTCTTCACGGCCGTGCGAACGACCGGCATCTACTGCCGTCCCATCTGCCCGGCGCGCGCGCCAAAGATCGAGAACTGCATCTTCATGCGAACGGCCGCCGCCGCGCAGGAGGCCGGCTTTCGCCCCTGCCTGCGCTGCCGTCCAGAAACCGCGCCGGAGCTCGGCGCCTGGCTGGGCACGTCCAACACCGTGTCGCGCGCGCTCGCCCTGATCGACGCCGGGGCGCTCGACGGCGGCAGCGTCAACGTCCTGGCCGAGCGCCTTGGCGTCGGCGACCGCCAGCTCCGCCGCTTGTTCCTACGACATCTCGGAGCGTCGCCGATCGCGGTCGCGCAGACCCGGCGCGTGCTTCTTGCCAAGCAGCTCATCCACGAAACCGACCTCTCCATGCTGGAGGTCGCGCTGGCGAGCGGCTTCGGTTCGGTGCGCCGCTTTAACGAGCTGTTCCAAACATTGTTCGGCCGTCCTCCGGCCGCATTGCGCGGCACACGGCGCGGCGATGCGCCAAGCGCCTCGGCGATCACTCTCAGCCTTGGATACCGCCCGCCTTACGACTGGGACGCCATGCTTGGTTTCCTGGCGGCACGCGCTATTCCCGGTGTCGAACGGGTCGAGCGCGGCACGTATCGGCGGACGATCGAACTGGACGGCACGCCGGGGTCGATCGTCGTCGCGCACGAGCCCGAGCGCTGCCGGCTGCGCGCCACCATCCGTTTCCCGCGCACGAATGCGCTGCCCGTGATCATCGCGCGGCTGCGGCGCGTGTTCGACACCGGCGCCGACCCGGCGGTGATCGGCGCCACCCTCTCGCAGGATGACCGACTTCGCCCGCTGGTGGCCAGGCACCCCGGGCTGCGCGTGCCCGGCGCATGGGACGGCTTCGAGGTGGGCGTGCGGGCGATCCTGGGTCAGCAAATCACCGTCGTCGCGGCGACCCGGCTGGCGGGCCGCGTCGTACAGGAGCATGGCACGCTGCTCGCGGACGATGCCGCCGCGCCAGGAATGACCCATGTCTTCCCACGGCCTAAGGTCCTGGCTGCTGCCGTCTGTACCGGAATGCCTCCGGCGCGCGCGATTGCCATTGCGACGTTCGCCAGGGCGGCCGCGGCAAACGCCCATTTGTTCGACCGGGGCGCCGATCTCGATGGGTCGGTCAGCCAGCTGCGGGCGCTGCCTGGCATTGGGGAGTGGACGGCGCAGTACATCGCTTTGCGCGCCATGCGGGAGCCCGACGCGTTTCCGGCGTCCGATATCGGGCTGCTGCGCGCTATGGCCGATCAGCATGGGGCCGATCAGCATGGGGCCGATCAGCTTGGCCGGCCGAGCGCCGCCGCGCTGCTGGAATACGCCGAGCGTTGGCGGCCCTGGCGCGCCTACGCCGCCCTGCATCTCTGGACGCAAGGCGCTGGCTCGACGTCCTGCAACCCAATGGAGGCCGCAGATGCGCTTGCTGCTTGACCGTTTCCCATCGCCGATCGGCACCATGCTGCTCGTGCACGACGTCGAGGGGTGCCTGCACGCGCTCGATTTCGACGATTTCGCGGCCCGCATGCACCGGCTGCTGCGGCTGCACTATGGCCGGGTGGAGCTGGCGGACGCCGCGGCACCGCGCGCGATCACCGCGCCGCTGCACGCCTATTTCGCTGGCGCACACGCCTCGGTCGCGTCCATTCCGACAGTGACGGGCGGCACGCTGTTTCAGCGATCAGTGTGGGCAGCACTGCGGACCATTCCGCCGGGCGAGACAACGAGCTATGGCAAGCTCGCCGACATGATCGGCCGGCCGGGTGCGTTCCGGGCAGTCGGCCTGGCGAACGGCGCCAACCCGCTCACGATCGTCGTCCCGTGTCATCGCGTTATCGGGGCGGACCGCACGCTCACCGGCTTCGGCGGCGGGCTGCACCGCAAGCGCTGGCTGCTTGAGCACGAGGGCATCGTCGTCAAAGCGGACCGCCAGCCCGTGCTGGTTTGATCCAACTACCGGTCCGTCAGCCGCAGCTCGATCCGCCGGTTGCGCGCATAGGAGGCAGTGCCCTCCGTCCGGTCCAGCGGCTGGAATTCGCCGAACCCGGTGGCGGCCAGGCGGCGCGCCGGCACGCCCTCGTCGATCAGCAGCTTCACCACGTTGATCGCCCGCTGCGCCGACAGCTCCCAGTTGGAGGCAAAGGCGCCGCGGCTCACCGGCTGTCGGTCGGCGTGCCCGTCCACCCGCAAAATCCACTGCAGGTCGGATGGTATCTTCGTCGAGAGGTCCTTCAGCGTCGAGGCGAGGGCGCGGATCTGGTCCTGCCCGCCCGACGTCATGTCGGCGCTACCGCCCGGGAACAGCACCTCGCTTTGAAACACGAACCGGTCGCCGACGATCTGCACGCCAGCCCGATTCTGCAACACGTCGCGCAGCCGGCCAAAGAACTCGCTGCGGTAGCGCTGCAGCTCCTCCACCTTGGACGCTAGCGCCGCGTTCAGCCGGCTGCCGAGGTTGGCGATCTGCACGTCCTTGTCATGACTGGCCGCCTCCGCCAGATCGAGCGCCGAGGCCAGCCGCGCCATCTGCGCCCGCAGCTCATCGACCTGGCGCCCCAACAGCGCCATCTGCGCCCGCCCGCTCTCGCCCAGCTTCTGCTCATCGGCGAGCTGTGCCGCGACGGCCTGCCGGCGCTGCTCCTCGGTCGTCGCGCGCGCCGCAGCGTCGCGGGACTGCCGTTCCAGCTCGTCGCGCAGCGCCGTCAGCGCGCGGACCTCCTCGGCCATCTTGGCGAGCTCGGACAGCCGCGCCTCGATCGTCGCCTTGTCGGTCTGCACCACGCGGTCCTGCTCAGCGGCCTGAGCGCGGAGCTGGGCCAGCTGCCGTCGCGCGTCGGCCAGCTGCGTCGCGAGCTCCGCGGTCTGCTGACCCGCCGCGTCGGTGCGCCCGGCGGTCTCGGCGACGCGGGACTGCAGCTGCTCGTTGCGCGCCGTCGCCGCCTGCGACTGCAGCTCGGCGTCGGCGAGCCGGGCCGAGAGGCGGTCGCGCTCGGTGCGCAGCGCGTCGCGGTCGGCCTGCAAACGGCTGCCCTCGCTCTGCAGCGCCGCCAGGTCGCGCGCCAGCCCCTCGCGTATGGTCGTGCCGGCCGCCAGGTCACGGTTGAGCTGGGCGACCGAGGCCTGCAGCTCGCCGCTCCGCCCGCGCTCCAGCGACAGCATGTCGGTCAGCTCGGCGACCTGCCGGTTCAGCCGGTCCAGCGCGCGGTCCCGCCCGGTAAGCGCCACCGAGAGGAACGCCTGCGCCAGCACGAACACCAGCAGGACGAAGATGATGACCATCAGCAGCGTGGACAGCGCGTCCACATAGCCGGGCCATGGGTTCAGCTCGTCGCTGGCGCTGCGGCGGCGGAGCCGGGCCATGTTAGGGTAATCCGATCACGAATGTCGCAATCACTGGGGCTGGCCCTCGGCCAAGGCCGCGATTGTCCGCGTCAGCACCCGGATGTCGTTGCGCAGCTCGGACGTGCTCTGCACCCGGCCCTGCTCGCCCTCGGACAGCAGGCGCTGCATATACTGCTCGATGTTGCGCAGGTGCACCCGCGATCCGTCATCCCCGCTCGGCATCCGTATCTCGCCCAGCCGGGTCAGCGCCGGGGCGAGCTGCGCCTGCGTCTCGGCGATGCGCAGCATGAGCTGCTGATTGGCCCGCATGGTGTCCGACAGCGTGCCGATCTTCTCGGTCAGCGCCAGCACGGCGAGGTTCGACTGGGTGCGCCCGTCCTCGCCGCGCACCAGGATGGACTGCAGGTTTTCCATGTTCTCAGCGGTCTGCTCCAGCAGCGCCTGGACATACACCGGCACCGAGCTGTCGCCCTCCAACGCGCCGGACGACAGCCGGGTCAACCCAGCGAGCCATTCCTCCAGCTCGTTGAAGAAGCGGTTCTGCGCCTGCCCGGCCGTGAGGTCGAGGAAGCCGAGCACCAGCGCGCCCGCCAGGCCGAACATGCTGGAGGAGAACGCCGTCCCCATGCCCTTGAGCGGCCGGCCCAGCCCAGTTTTAAGCTGTTCGAACAACGCGTTGAGGTCGCCGGAGCCGACCGACATGCTGCCGATCACGTCGGCGATGGCGCTGACGGTCAGCAGCAGGCCCCAGAACGTGCCGAGCAGGCCCAGGAAAATCAGCAGCCCCGTCATGTAGCGCGACAGCTCGCGGCTTTCATCGAGCCGGCTGGCGAGGCTGTCGAGCAGGCTGCGCATCGCCGGGGCCGAAAGGCTGATGCGGTCATGGCCGTCACGATTCTTCGCCTGGCGCGCCGCCAGCATGCTCGCCATGGGCGCCAGCAGCTTCGGCGGCGGCAGGGTGGCGAGGCGGGAGCGCGATTGCTGGAAGGTCTCGAGCCAGGTGACCTCCGGGGTGAGCCGGGTTACCTGCAGCAGGTTCCAGGCGATGCCGATCAGCAGCACGATGAAGATCAGGCCGTTGAGCAGCGGGTTGCTGGAGAACGCGGTGATCAGTGCCTCGGACAGCAGGACGGTGAGCAGCAGGACCGCGGCCAGGAAGACCAGCATGCGGATGAGATAGGTCTTGGGCCGGGTCAAGGCATGGCGCCCGATGATGCGGCGCCCGGTGTGTTAGTGCTGAGGTCCACGCGGTCGGGCGGGCCGTCGCCAGCGGCGGGGCCGAGCGCGCGGACGTAGATGCGGGTGGAGGCGATGCCTTCGTTGATCAGCACGGCCCGGGCCGCGAGCGCGCGGGCGAGCGACAACCGGCGCGGCGTGGACGGGTCCTCGGGACTGCCGGCGGCGTAGGCCATCACCTGAATCGCCTGTGCAGTGTCGCGGAGTGGATGGGCGAAGCTGCGGATGGCAGCCTCCGTCGCTGCGTTCAGTTCAGAGCGGTTGGCGCCGAACGTCGTCCGCACGCCGCCCGGCATCGAAGAGGCGTCGCCCGGCGCGTCATCCGCGACCGGGATCGGCGGCGGCTCCGGCGGGCGCTGCGTCGGCACGGTGACGGCGGGCGGGATGGCGGCGATGGCCGGCGGTGCAATCGGCACCACGGGCGGCTTGGGCGGGACCGGCACGACGGCCGGGGCGGGGTGCGCGGCGGTTTTTGGCCCGTTCGCGGGCGGATGCGGGGCCGGCCGTGCAGAGGGCGGACGCGGCCGGGGCGCTGGAGCTGCCGGTTTTAGGGCATCCAGCGCGCCGTTGTTGACCGCGGGGCCATTCGTCGGTTGCGCCCGCGCTGCGCTGCCGAGGCAGAGCAGCAGCGCCACGTGCCAACAAGCCACACGCCGCCAGCCAGCAGGCGTGCGCCCGGTCATCAGCCGGTGCGGCCCTCGGCAGCGGTCACACCCTGGGCCACCACGTCCCGCAATCGGGCGTGCATATGCGGGTTCGCTGCCACGATGTCGTTCGGCCCGGCGTCGTGCATCACGCTCTCGGCGCCCGACGGATCGGTCACGAAGCCGCCGGCCTCCCGCACGATCAGCAATCCTGCCGCCATGTCCCAAGGCTTGAGGCCCAGCTCCCAATATCCGTCATAGCGTCCGGCCGCGACCCAGGCGAGGTCCAGCGCCGCCGCCCCGAAGCGCCGTATGCCGGCGACCTGCGGCATCAGCACGCCCAGGGTGCGGGCGAACGCCAGGCGGTTGCCGCCCGATACCGCGGCGAATGGAATGCCGGTGGCAAACAGCGCGTCCTTCAGTTCGCGCCGGGCGGAGACGCGCAGGCGGCGCTCGTTCAGGAAGGCACCGCCGCCCTTCTCGGCCCAGAACATCTCGTCGTGCACGGGATTGTAGATCATCGCCGCCGCAATCTCCCCGGTGCCGTCCGGCAGGCGCCGCTCCAGCGCAATCGAGATGCACCAATGCGGGATGCCGTGCAGGAAGTTGCTGGTGCCGTCCAGCGGATCCACGATCCAGCGCCAGGCCCAGTTGTCGCTGCCGGACATGCCGCTCTCTTCCATCAGGAAGCTGTAGCCCGGCCGCGCCTTCCCGAGCTCCTCCCGCATGGTGCTCTCGGCGCGGATGTCGGCCTGGCTCACGAAGTCGCCCGGGCCCTTCACGCTGACCTGGAGCTGCTCGACCTCGTTGAAATCACGCAGCAAACGCTTCGACGCCTTCTGCGCGGCGTTCTGCATGACCGTCATGTGGGGCGACAGGCGGAGCGCCATTACGAGCGCGCCCGCTCCACGTACGAGGCGTCCTCGGTGCGGACCACGATGCGCTCGCCGGCCTCGACGAACGGCGGCACCTGGGTTTTCACGCCGTTGGATAGGCGGGCGGGCTTGTAGCTGCTGGTGGCGGTCTGGCCCTTGACGACCGGATCGGCCTCGATGACCTCCAGCACGACGGTATTGGGCAGACGCACGCCGGTCGGCTCGTCCTCGACCATATCGACGGTGACGGTCATGTTGTCCTGCAGGAACGGCGCGGCGTCGCCCAGCAGATCGAGCGGCACGAGGGTCTGTTCGAAGCTTTCTGGGTCCATCAGCACGGCGTTAGTACCGTCGGTGTAGGAGTAGGTGAAATCCTTCTCCGATGTCGCCAGCCGCTCGACGGTGTCGGCGGTGCGCCAGCGCTCGTTGGTCTTGTTGCCGGTCTTCAGGTCACGCATTTCGACTTGGATGAAGGCGCCGCCTTTGCCGGGGGTGATGATCTGCTGCTTGAGCACGGTCCAGCGGCGGCCGCCGTGGTCCAGCACCTGACCGGCGCGAATGAGGTTTGCCTGCTGCTTCATCGAACGGACCTGCTTATCAAAGACACTAAATCCCGAACGGACGTTGTCCGCGTGGAGTCCAACGTTTCTAACCCGTGCCCGACACCCCGGCAAGGTTGTGGCGGATACCGGCAGGGTCCAACACCATACCATCGTCCAGATAGTCCGGCCCAATCGGCACCTTGCCGTGGCCGCCCGGGATGTCCAGCACATAGGTCGGCCAGGCGAGCCCAGTAACCCGGCCGCGCAGCGCCCGCAGGATACGCTGGCCCTCCTCGATCGGCACGGCAAAGCGCGCGGTGCCGGGCGCCGGGTCGAGCTGATGTAGGTAGTATGGCTTGATCCGGGCGCGGAGCATGGCGCGGAACAGGTTTTCAAGAGTTTCCGGGCTGTCGTTCACCCCACGCAGCAGGACGGACTGGCCGAGCAGGGGCACTCCGGCGGTCTGGATGCGGCGCAATGCGGCGACTGCATCGGGCGTGAACTCGCGGGCGTGGTTGGCGTGGACCACCAGCCAAACCGGGGTCGCGACGTCCAGCGTGGTGGCGAGGGCCTCAGTGATGCGAGCCGGCTCGGCGACGGGGACGCGGGTGTGGATGCGCAGCAGCTCGATATGCGGGATGGCGGCAAGGGTGCGCAGGATGGCCCTGAGCCGGCGCGGCGAGAGCATCAACGGGTCGCCGCCGGTCAAGATCACTTCGCGGACCGCCGGATGGGCGCGGAACCAGGCGTAGGCGGCGTCCAGCTCCGCGTCGGACAGCAATCCGCCGCCGGGTCCGACGTGCTCGCGGCGGAAGCAGAAGCGGCAGTACACCGGGCAGATCAGCAGCGGTTTCAATAATGCGCGGTCGGGGTAGCGGTGGACGACGCCGGGCAGCGGAGACAACGCGTCGTCGCCGATTGGATCGGCGCGTTCATCTGGCGCAAGGTCAAGCTCGGCGGGGTGCGGGATGAACTGGCGGCCGATCGGGTCGTCCGGGTGCTCGATCAGCGCGCGCATGCCGTCCGGGATCGCCACGGCATAGCGTGCCCCGACGCGGTCCAGCGCGGCGAGGTCGCCCGGTTCGGCGAGGCCGGCCGCGACCAACCCGGCGGCGTCGCGGATCATGCGGCGACGAACTCCCGGGTGGCGTAGCCCTGCATGAACAGCAGCGCGCGCAGGCCGCAGTGCTCGATGCGCACCTGCGCCTCGGCGCTCACGATCGGTTTGGCGTGGAACGCGACGCCCAGCCCGGCGGCGCGGATCATCGCGAGGTCGTTGGCGCCGTCGCCCACCGCCAGGCAATCCGCCATGTCGAGACCCTGCCCGGCGGCGAGCTCCTGCAGGGCGTCGAGCTTGGCGGCGCGGTCCAGGATCGGCTCGCCGACCTCGCCGGTCAGCGCCGTGCCGTCGTCCAGCAGCGTGTTGGCGCGGTGCACGTGGAAGCCGAGCCGCTCGGCGACGCGTCCGGTGAAGTAGGTGAAGCCGCCGGAGACCAACGCCGTCGTGGCGCCGTTGGCCCGCATCGTGGCGACCAGCTCGACGGCGCCGGACATCAGGGCGGTGGCCGCCCAGGTCTGCTCCAGGGCGTCGAGCGACAGGCCGCGCAGCAGGCCGACGCGCTCGCGGAGGGCGGCGGCGAAGTCGATCTCGCCGTTCATGCTGCGCCGGGTGATGATGGCGACCCGGTCCTGCAGGCCGGCGTAGGCTGCAAGCTCATCGAGGGTTTCCGTCGTGACGATGGTGCTGTCCATGTCGGCGATCAGCAGGCGCTTGCGGCGGCCGGCCGCGGGTGTCACGACGGCATCGACCGGGGCGGCGTCGAGTGCGGCGTGGATCAGCGCGGGGTCGGGGATGGCCAGGACGGGGATGTCAACCGCCTCGCCGTCCGACAATATGCTGGGCGGCCCGCCATGCACCGCCTCGGCCACGCGGGTGATGAGCGCGGGGGTGAGGGCGGCGGAGCCTTGGGGAGCGATGAGCGTGAGGACATGCATGGCGGAGGGATGCCAGGGGTTGCGCCATGGAGCAAGCTGACGCCCGGTCTCCTGCCGCCCTGATCGTGGCGGGTCCGACGTGCAGCGGCAAGTCGGCGCTGGCGCTAGAGCTGGCGCGTCGCCTCGACGGCGTGGTGATCAACGCGGATTCCATGCAGGTCTATCGCGAGCTGCGCATCCTGACTGCGCGGCCAAGCGCGGCGGAGGAGGCCTCGGTGCCGCACGCGCTCTATGGCGTGCGCCCTGCCGCCGAGCCCGGCAGCGCCGCCTGGTGGCGTGACGCGGCTCTGGCCGCCATGGACGCGGCACGGGCGGCCGGGCAGCTGCCGATCCTGTGCGGCGGCACCGGGCTTTACCTGTCGGCGCTGACCCAGGGCATCGCGGACATTCCCGATTCCGGCACCGAGGCGCGGACCGAGGCGCGAGCCCTTCTGGCCGAACTAGGTCCGGCGGCGCTGCACGCCCGGCTGCTGCAGGCCGACCCCGCAACGGCGGCGACGCTGCGCCCCAGCGACGGGCAGCGGCTGGCGCGGGCGTGGGAGGTTTGGCGCGGCACTGGGCGCGGACTGGCAGCCTGGTATGCGGCGGCGCAGATACGGCCGGCGTGGACCTTTAGGATGATGCTGCTCGATCCGCCGCGCAGTACATTGCGTGATGCGATCGAACGGCGGTTCACGATGATGCTGGCGGCAGGGGCGTTGCAGGAGGCGGCGGCGCTGGCGGCGTTGGGGCTCGACCCGGCCGTGCCGGCATTGCGGGCGCACGGCGTGCCGGAGCTGTCGGCGCATCTGCGCGGGGAGCTGACGCTGGAGGAGGCGCAGCGCCGGGCGGTGCTGGCGTCGGGCCAGTACACCAAGCGGCAGGCGACCTGGTTTCGGCACCGGAAAATCGTTGACCCGTGCGCTACGCATACGATCCATGCGCGATTTGCGGACAAAACGCAATTTTCGGAAAGCGACTGGTATGCTTTAATGCATTTCGTTAAGCTTGTGGCTTGAAGCGTGGCACTGGACCGTGTGACGCGTGGCCGATTAGAGGATGCGACATGACGGCTATCCAGCAGCAATCCGGCGCCGAAATCCTGTTGCGCGCGCTCCGCGATCAGGGCGTCGAGGTCATTTTCGGCTACCCCGGCGGCGCGGTTCTACCCATCTATGACGCGATTTTCCAGCAAAACAGCATCCGCCACATCCTAGTGCGGCACGAGCAGGCGGCGGTGCACGCGGCGGAGGGCTATGCGCGCAGCACCGGCAAGGTCGGCGTCGTGCTGGTCACCAGCGGCCCCGGCGCCACCAACGCCGTCACCGGCCTGGTCGATGCGCTGATGGACAGCATCCCGATCGTCTGCCTGACCGGCCAGGTGCCGACGCACCTGATCGGCAACGACGCATTCCAAGAGGCTGATACGACAGGCATTACTCGCCCAGCCACCAAGCACAACTACCTGGTCCGCCGCTCTGAGGATCTGGCCCGCGTGGTGCAAGAGGCGTTCTACATCGCTCGCAGCGGCCGGCCCGGCCCGGTGGTGATCGA
>JANXVC010000392.1 GCA_025351925.1 Rhodospirillales bacterium
GTCGTAACATTGTCGGGCACCGGACGATGTGGCGCGTAGCGTAGGCGGGTCGGTTTCGTGTCTGATACCGACCAGCACGAGCCTCGCTTCCGACCGAATCAAGCCCGATAATGTTACGACCCCCAAACTTGCGACAGTCCCACTGCGTGAAGTGCAAGCCATTGATTTGACACGCTTTCCAGATCGGCACTTTTGGCATCGTGGTTACGACAAGGCCATGGTGGCGCCCTCCGCTGCAAGCGCCAATGTCTAGGATTGTTATCCTGCTCAGTTCAAGCACGAATTGCGCCGTCATCGTTTGGATCGCTGCTTTTTTGTTCTTGATATGTTCGATACGGAAACCTACTCTGGCCGTGCTCAATGGAGATGTCCCATGCCGAAGCTAGCCCTACCACCCTGTCCCGTTGACCGCCGCGAGATGCTGGAAACGATTGCGTTCACCTTGCGCGGCGGCGCCCTGTCCGACCCGTTCGAGGACCTCGCCGCCTGGGTGGCCGGCGTGGAAGTCGTCGAGGGCTTGCAGCGGGCCGGCTTCATGGTTGTCCGGACCACGCCTGCAGCGTCGTCGGAGGCCATGCCGTGAGCGCTGCCCATGTGTCCGGCGCGCTGGCCCGCCTGGCCAGCATGGCCGCGACCGGCAGCCCGCCGTTGGTGCTGCTGGTGCAGGAGCTGCAGCGTTGGTGCGCTGTTGCTGCCGGGCACCAAGCGTTGCGCCGGGATCACCTGAACCAGGCGGGGCGGCCGCGGGATGCCGACGACGCTGTCCGGTGGGCGCAGGCGCTGGCCCGAGCACAGCGGGCCCTGCGCGTCTACGCCTGAGCCGGGGCGATGCTGCAGCACATGCGATGCCGAGCGTCAGGTGGGCAGCAGCCCGGCTCCGTTACTGCAATGGCTCGCCCTGGCGCCGCTCCGTCCGCACCAACTCGTCCATTGCGGCCAGGATGCGCATCCATGCTCGCAACCCGGCCTCGTCGCCGGCCGCTTCCAGCTCGTCGGCGCGCATGGCGGCATGCAGCGCCGCATCGAGCCCATGCTGGTCGAGCAGCAGCTTGGCGCAGCGATAGGCATCAAGACCATTCAATCGCCAGCACCCTCCGAGCCTGCTCCGTCGCCCTTTCCTTGCCGGACAGCAGCGCAAGCAGCGCCTCTTCCAGCATGACAAGGCGTGCGGCCGTCTCGGCGCATGCGGATTGGGCGTCGGCAGCCCGAGGGTCGCCGGTGCGGGACAGGATGGACACGGCCCGGTGCAGGCGCAGCGGGAGAGGGTCGATCATAAACGCCGCACCTCTGTCAGGAGCACTCCTTCCCGCCGCTGCCATGCGCCCCGGCTGCCTTGGCAGCCACCTCGGTCATGTACTCGCCCCGCTTGGTCTTGCCGTAGTAGCGGTCGCCCGGGCAGTGGTAGACCTTGCTGCTCCTGTTCACCCAAACCTGGCCCGGACCGCCGCCAACGGCTGCGTTGGTCTGCGGCGCACTGGGCGAGGCAGTGCCTGGCGTGGATGCCGGCGGGACGGCCGGGCGGGGCGGCATGCCGCCATGAGCGGCGCACAGGGCCCGGGCGTTCGCACCGGACAGCACGGTGCCGTCGCGGCATGTCACGCCCTGCGCCTGCGCCGTTCCGGCCAGGGCGACGGCAAAAGTGAACGCGATCAACAAGGGACGCATGGCAAGCTCCAGGGGCAGGTCAGATGGGACAGCGCAGCCCGAACACGTTGCAGAACGCGACCGACTGGTCAATTCGAGCGGCGTCGAGCGGATGGCAGGGATCACATGGGATCACGTCGGCCTCGCACAGGCCGAAAGCATGCGTGCCTGCCGGGTTCGCCGCTTCGATTCCACCGTCTTTCTGTTATGGTGCCGATATGGAAAAGGGAGGCGACTCGTGTCCAACGCGCTGACGAGACACTTGGTGGTTTTGACGCTGACGCTGGGTCTGCTGTTCACGGGCACGCCAGCTCGCGCCGAACCCACGGCCACGGCGGTTCAGCCGGCCGACAGCCTGGTTCAGGTAATCCAATATTACGGCCGGCCGGGCTACTACGGACGGCCTGGGTTTTACGGGCGCCCGCACCACTACTACCGGCGGGGCTTCTATGGGCGCCCGCGCTACTACAGCGGACCGCGATTCCACGGCCCAAGATACGGTTATTATGGCCGGCGGGGCATTCGCTAGCCAGGACCATATTATAGATGATCGTGGCAGGGACGCCCATTGCCGAGCGCCCACGGGAAAGGCGCAGCAGGTTATTCCCGTTTGGCGAAGATTGCCCCGTTGGCCGCGGTCAGTGCATTGGACCGCCGCGCGTCACGAACTCCGTGAGGCGGCACAGCATGTGAGCAAACATGGCTTGCATTTCCTCGATGGTGGCATCCGCGACCTCCTCGTGGAGCCGGCAGCGGATGATGCGCAGCTTTGACACGAACATGTCGCGCGCTGCGGGGTTGAACTTGGGGGACTGGACGACGACGCGCTCGATCAGGTCGAGCCGCCGCCGGATTGCTTCCACGTCGGGAGGGGACTGCCGCAAGATTGGGGGTGCGACGGCCGGTGGGGTATTTTCGCGTTCGTTCTCTGACCAAGGGTGGATGCGTGGCTTGGATGTTGAGGTTGGTGAAGATCGGGGTTGAGGGCGAGGGGCCGTGCACGGACATCATG
>JANXVC010000417.1 GCA_025351925.1 Rhodospirillales bacterium
CATGATGGTGGGTGCGGCGGCGGGCAGGATGACGGTGAAGGCGGTGCGCCACGGCCCGGCCTCGAGCGTGCGCGCGACATTCAGCCACTCGCGCCGGACGGAGGCGACACCGAACGACGTGTTCAGCAGCATCGGCCAGATCGCACAGATGAAGATGACGAAGATGGCGGAGATGCCGCTGTCCCGGATGGTGTAGAGCGCGAGCGGCATCCAGGCGAGCGGGCTTACGGGCCGCAGCACCTGGATGATGGGATCGAGCGCGGCGTTGAGCACCGGGCTCATGCCGATCAGGAAGCCGAGCGGAATGGCGACCAGCGCCGCCAGGCCGAAGCCGGTCAGCACCCGCAGCAGCGACCAGCCGAGCTGGATGCCCAGGCCCTGGTCGTTGGTGCCGTGTATATAAAACGGGTCGCGCAGGTGATGCCAGGCGCGCTCCGCAATGTCGGACGGCCGCGGCATTGGGCTTTGCTGACCCTGCTGCGCCGAAGCGCCGATCAGCTTAGCGTATTCCGGGTCGAGCGCCGGGCCGGTGACGGCGCCGGGCGTGGTGGCGATCTGCCAGCTGCCCAGCAGGACCGCGAGGATTACTAGGGACAGCAGCGTGGAACGGACGCGGAGCAGCATCAGGTCCGCCGCATGGGCGGAAAGCTCGCAACGTAGCCGTCGGGATCGGCCGGGTCGAAGGTCTTGCCCATGATGGTGTGCGACCGGTAGGCGCTCGCCGGCGGCGTCATGCCGAGTTCGCGCATCTTGGCCCCAGCGTCGGTCGCGAGATAGACCCGCTCCGCCACGTCGCGCCAGCGCACGTCGCCCTCGATCTGACCCCAGCGCTTCATCTGCGTCATGATCCAGAGCGCCATGCTCTGATACGGGAACGGCTCGAAGCCAACCCGGTCCGGCATCCGCTTCACGCTTCCAAGGCCGTCGGCATAGGTGCCGGTCAGCGCCTGTTCGACCACGACCGTCGGCTGGTTCAGATGGTTCTGCCCGGAGATCAGCCCGGCGACCTCCTTGCGGTTCTCCGCCTTGTTGGCGTAGGCCGTCGCCTCGATCACCGAGCGCAGCAGCGCCTGGTAGGTGTTCGGCGCCTCCGTCACCATCTTGCGCGGCACCGCGAAGGCGCAGCAGGGATGCCCGTCCCACAACTCCCGCGTCAGCAGGTGGATGAATCCCACGCCGTCATACACCGCACGCTGGTTGAACGGGTCCGGGCCCAGGAAGCCGTCGATGTTCTCCGCCCGCAGGTTGGCCACCATCTCCGGCGGCGGCATCACCCGGAGCTGCACGTCCCGGTCCGGATCGATCCCGGCGTCGGCGAGGTAGTAGCGCAGCAGGTAGGCGTGCATCGAGTAGTCGAACGGGATGCCGAGCTTGAAGCCTTTCCAGTCCCTTGGGTCCCGCCGCTCCTTGTGCTTGTTCGCCAGCGTGATCGCCTGGCCGTTGATGTTTTCGATCGCCGCGACGCTCCAGGGGATCGGGCTCGAGCCGACGCCCATCGAGATCGCCAGCGGCATCGGGCTCAGCATGTGCGAGGCGTCGTACTCGCCGTTGAACGCCTTGTCACGGATCACTGCCCAGCCGGCGGTGCGCACCACCTCTACATTCAGGCCGCTGCGGGCGTAGTAGCCGGCCGTCGATGCAAAGATGATCGGCGTCGCGCAGGTGATCGGAATGAAGCCGACCTTGATATCTTTTTTCTCCGGTGCGGCGGCGGGCCGAGCGACGGCCTGGGCCATGGCGTCTTGCGCGCGAAAAATCGGAAAGACCTGGTCCATGGCGGCCGCCACAACGCCTGCGCCCAAGGCGCCGATGACGCGCCGGCGCCCGGCCTCGCCGCCGAACGCCGCCTGTTCTGCCGCCACACGGACGGCGGCGCTGCCGAGCGCCTCTGGGCTGTCGCAATTCAGCTGCGTGCCGCCGCAGCGGCATGCTTGGGGGTGGTTCATTGGTGGCGCTACCCTGTGTATTGCCACGCTGGCAGCAAGCTACATGCCACTGAAATCTTGGCGGTTTTGCTGAATACACTGACCGGTCAGTCGCCCTTATTTTGGGCAAAAGCACGAAAAATAGGCTTTGTCGTGGTAAAACACCGCTGCGTCACCGCCCCTCCGCACCCTAGGCTACCGCCAACAGCTTGCGGGAGCAGTCCATGCAGCCCCCCATCCATTTGCCGCGCCGGCCTGGTTGGATCACCGAGTTCCAGGCCTTTATCCTACGCGGCAACGTCGTGGACCTCGCGGTTGGCATCATTATCGGCGCGGCATTCACCTCGATTGTAAACAGTCTGGTAAAGGGCCTGTTCACGCCGGTACTGGGCCTGTTGCTGGGCGGCATCGATTTTTCCAATCTGTTCGTGACGCTGAAGGGCACGCACGAGGTAACTCTGGACGCCGCGCAGAAGGCGGGTGCCGTCACGCTCAATGTCGGGCTGTTCCTCAACGCGGTTATCTCGTTCCTGATCGTCAGCTTTGCGATCTTCTGGGTCGTCAAGGCGCTGAGCCGCTTCAAGGCCAAGGAAAACGAGGAGCCGGCGGCGCTCACGCAGTCGGAGGCAACGTTGATCGAGATCCGCGATCTGCTGAAGCTCTCAAGGGCCTAGGCTGTCCGATGCCTCTGGGTGCGATACAGCGCCCGGGCGGAGTGCCTGAACACGTACTGCCTTTGGGCACTTGTGCGAACTGCAAAGCGTTGTGCCAAACCATCGTATGGCGCCAAGCCGTACCTTGAGTTCGAATCTTGCCGCCATTTCACGAATCCTTGTCGTGCCTCCTGGGTTTGCCCAGCGTTAACCCATCGGTATTTTGGCTCTGGGTTTTATTAACTTCAATTTCTATCAACTCTCGATTAAACTGCTGGAGATAATGAGCACGCTTGGCGTGTGTTCTGCTTGAGAGACATCGGATATTGCGGGGCAATGAGTGATCCTTTTGGTTGATGACGATGCGGCAGTGCGGGAGACCTCGGCTGAAATGCTCCAGGACCTCGGCTACGCCGTGGTTCAAGCAGCGGACGGCACTGAGGCGCTGGGGGTGCTGGATCGGCATGACGATGTGGACGTGATGGTGACCGATGTCCGAATGCCAGGTATTTCGGGTCTTGAGTTGTCGGATATCGCCAGCCGCCGGTTTTCCGATCTGAAGATCATCTTGATTTCGGGCTATTTCCTGCCGCAGCCGATCAAGTGGCGTTTCCTACAGAAGCCGTTTCGCAGCCGGGATCTCGACGGAGCCATCCGGGCCGAGTTGGCCCTGGAGGGGCTGAGCTAAAAGTCCACTCGCTCGATAGCTGCATCCGAGGCGAAATCCAGGCGTCCGCAAAACGGCCCGGTGCTACCGTAGAGTTCATCAAATCGCAGCAACTCACGACGTTATCTCCCCGTTAAAACAGCGCAAAAGCTGTAACGGGATGCTGCGTGAACGCCTTCGTGTTGCCTCGACTAAAATCCATCCCTGCTGTTGTTGCCATCCCAGCACATAACGAGGCGGATTGGATTGCACCGTGCCTGACAGCACTAAACACACAGCTCGGTAGCGCATTTGACCACGCCGTGTTGCTGGTCAACAATTCGACCGACGCGACGGCCCTGATCGCCCGCAGCATGCAGCCGTCGCTCGCCTTCCCGGTCGATGTCGTCGAGCATCAGTTTGCGCCGGCGCAGCAGACCGCTGGCGAGGCTCGTCGCATGGCGATGAACCTTGCAGCCGATAAGCTGCGGTCGGATGGCGTCCTGCTTTGCACCGACGCGGACGGTCAGGTCTCGCCGGACTGGCTGGCAGCAAACCTGTTCCATATCCGCCAAGGGGCCGATGCCGTGGCCGGACGCGCTGTCATCGACCCAATTGATGCCGCGGCAATCCCTGCGGCGTTGCACGAGGATGACGCCCGCGAGTGTGCCTATGCGATGTTGCTGGACGAAATAGACAGCCGGCTAGACCCTGATCTCGCCGACCCATGGCCAAGGCACACAGAACATTCCGGCGCCAGCATCTGCGTCACGCTCGACGCATTCCACCGCGCAGGTGGCATCCCGCCGGTTGCAGTTGGTGAAGACCGGGCGTTCTTTGACGCCCTGCGCCGGGTTGACGCCCGGCTGCGTCATGCGCTGGACGTCCAGGTTACGGTCTCGGGACGCATTCAAGGGCGGGCTGCGGGCGGCATGGCAGACACGATCCGGCGCCGGCTTGTCGCTCCGGACCTCTTTGTGGATGATGCGCTGGAGCCGGTGGCAAACCGGGTTCGGCGTGCCCGGTTGCGAGCCAGGATCCGCCGCCTGTTTGCCGGGCGCGGGCATATCTCGATGCGTTTGCTTCGAGACCTCGGCTGTGATGCGTCGTTGCTGACCACGGCGCTCGATCAAAATACGTTCGGCCTGGCTTGGGAGATGATTGAAAGCAGAGCCGCAGGATTGGCTCGGCCTCCTGTTCAGGTCGCCGCGCTCGCGAATGAGACCAGGCGTGCTACGCAGATTCTCAAGACTCTGCGGGAGAAGGCGTCAGCGCGCATGAGCAGTCAGGAAAAATGCCCTGATCTTAGTCTCATGGAGCCGCCAGCCCATTCACCGTCAGGAACGTCTCGAATGGCCGGCTGAACACCTCAAGTAGGTTGGACGGGAGCTGAAACCCCCCGGCGTCGTCGATGATCAGCCCGCCATATTGACTGGCATGAGCGGCGATGGCGCGATGCTTCGCAGCCATGTGGCTTGTGATGTCGAGGCGCACGCCATGCGGCGTTGGCCCGGGCAGCATGGTTTCGGGAACGATGATCCATCCCCATACCGGATAGGCAAGGTGCCGAATTTGGCATCGAGCCGTGACTTCCTCTGCCATGCGATGGGCCGCGAGATGATCGCAATGCGGGTCGTGCTGCCAGGGCGCCAGAATGGCCGTCGCGCCGACGCGTTCAGCCGTTGACTGGATCATGGCGGCTGCGGCTTCAAACGCCTCGCCGTCCATCGGGGCTGCCGTGTCACGCAACTCCAGAAAATCGATGCGGTTGTCGGGAAGGCCCAGGATGGCGACGGCGTTTCGAGCCTCCTGGGCACGCACCTCTTTTAGGCGCGACGGAGGGTAGCTCCGAGAGTTCGGATGCGAGCCGGTGCCGTCCGTCAGGACCAGCACAAAGGGCGGATGCCCGGCGGCTGCGGCTGCAGCGATCAGGCCGCCGCAGCCCAGTGTTTCATCATCGGGATGCGGCGCCAGGATGAGCACTGTCTTGCCGCCCGTGATGGCGGTCAGGGGCGCTATAGGCATCGTCGCCATAGCCTGCAGCATCGCGGCGGCCGGGATCATGCGGAGAAGGCGTGCAGGGCGGCCTCGGTCAGGACGGCGTCGGGGGCCGGTTGGCGCAAATAGACCGCGAGGTCACGTAAAAGGCGCTCTATTGGGTTTGGCCGCAGGAAGGCTGCCAGTCCCAACGCGCGTTGTGCCAGGCGCATGGCATCCAGGCAGGCCGTCTCGACCGCAATCCGGGCGAGGTTCACGTAGGCGACGCGGTCGGCGATGGAGGTCTCGCCGGCCTCGGCGCATTGTGCGGCTGCAACCGTCCACAGCCGGGCAGTTTCCTGGGCGATCAGCATGCGGCCGAACCGGTCCTGCTGCAGCGGGGCGCCTTGGTGTCCCCGGCGCGCAAGCTGGTTTTTGGCAGCAGTGACCAAAGCGTCCAGGCCGCCCAGCGTAACGGCGGTCGTGCGCCACGCGCCGGCGGACAGGTGCGGCTCCCGCAGATAGTCGCCGGGTCCTCCGATCACCGCGTCCACGTCCAGCGCAATGCCGTCGAAGCGGACCACCGCATTGCAGGACGCCCGCATGCCCTGCAGCACGCCGCGCATCGGTTCGATGCCGACCATGCGGTCCACGGCAACGACGGCCATCCGAGTGCCGGCCGCGGTCAGCATGGTGACCAAAGCGCGCGTGACGTAGCCTCCCCCAGAGCATGGCCCCTTGCTGCCGTGCAACGACCCGGCGTCGAGAACCAGGGCATGCTCCGCGGGATCCGTGACCCAAACGCCAAACAAATGACCGTCCCGAACGTCCGCAGCCGCGCGCTCGATCTGCATAGGGTTGCCGTATGCGACGATGAGCTGCAGGGCGTTCACGTGGGCCTCGAACAACCGGCCTACGGCAAGGTTGCCCTGGCCTAGGCTCCGTAACAGGCCGACGAGCAGCTCGCACCCTTCGGCTTCGGTGCCCGCTCCATACCCGCCCAGCCTCGATGGTAATGGCGCCGTAAGTGCCCCAAGCTCGCGCAGCGCCTGGATATCGTGCTCGGGAAATGCCTCATCGGCATCCAGCGCGATGGCTCGCTCCTGCATGGCGGGAACAAGACGCGCGAGCGCAGCCAGCAAGGCGTCCGGCGTCATGTCAATCAGCCGTCGCGCCGATCTTGCTGGCCAGAGCCGGCATGCTCGTGCGCCGGGCTGGCGAGAGCCAATGCTGCAGTCGGTCGAGATAGAGATAGACGACCGGAGTCGTATAGAGCGTCAGAACCTGGCTGAGCAGCAGGCCGCCCACCATGGCGTAGCCCAACGGCCTCCGCAGCTCTGACCCGGCCCCGCTCCCGAGCATGAGCGGCAGCCCGCCAAGCAGCGCCGCCATCGTCGTCATCAGGATCGGCCGGAACCGCATTAGGCAGGCTTCGCGGATCGCCTCCTGTGGGGTCGCGCCGCGCTGACGCTCCGCACCGATCGCGAAATCGACCATCATGATGCCGTTCTTCTTCACGATCCCGATCAGCAGGATGACGCCGATCAATGCGATCACCGAGAGATCCTGGCCCGCGGCCATCAGCATTAGCAGGGCGCCAACACCGGCCGATGGAAGGGTGGAGAGGATGGTGATCGGCAGGATGAAGCTCTCATACAGCACGCCGAGGATGATATAGACGGCGATCAGTGCGGCGGCGATCAAATAGGGCTGCGTGCCGAGCGACGCTTGGAACGCCTGCGCGGTGCCCTGGAACGTGCCGCGCAGGGTCGCCGGGGTGTTGAGCCGCGCCATGGCGGCGTTGATGGCGTCAACGGCCTGTCCCAGCGCTGCATCCGGTCCCAGATTGAAGGAGATGGTCACCGCGGGAAACTGGCTCTGGTGCGAGATCGCGAGCGGGGCAATCCGCTTGGTGTCAACGGTGACGAAGCTGGAAAGCGGCACGGACGCGCAGTCTCGCGCCCTGACATACAGCTTTTCGATGGTCGCCATGTCTCCCTGCATGTCCGGGGAGGCCTCCAGGATCACCTTGTAGGAGTTGAGCTGGGTGAAATATTGCGCCACCTGGCGCTGGCCAAAAGCGTCATACAGGGTATCGTCGATCAGTTGCGGCTGTACGCCAAAGCGTGCGGCGCGGTCGCGGTCGATGGTCAGGGTCGCCGTCGTGCCAGCGACCTGCTGGTCGGTAGCCAGATCGCGCAACAGCGGCAGCGCTTGCAGCCCAGTCATGATCTTAGGCAGCCACTCGTACAGCTCTGCGGGATCTGCGTCCTGCAGCGTATATTGATACTGCGTCTTCGCGAGGCGTCCGCCGATGTTGATGTCCTGCGCAGCTTGGAAGAAGACCCTGATTCCCTCGATCTCGGCAAGTTGCGGCCGCAGGCGTGCGATCACCTGCTGCACGGTGACGTCCCGCTCCTCAAACGGTTTCAGGTTGGTCCAAATCCGGCCGTTATTCCCGGTCTGCCCGCCCAGGCCGGCACCGATGCTGGAGGACACCGCCGCAACCGCGGGGTCGCTCGCGATCACCCGGGCGGCCATGACCTGGCGGCGTGCCATCTCGGCGAACGACACGTCCTGGCCGGCCTCGGTCAGCCCGACCATCACGCCGGCGTCCTGCGTCGGGAAGAAACCCTTGGGTATCTTCACATAGAGGAAGGCCGTCAAAGCCAGCGTGCCGAAGAACACCATCAGTGTCGCGAACTGAAAACGCAGGGCGATGTCCAGGGTGCGCCGGTAGCCGGCAAGCAGCGCGTCGAAAAACGCCTCGATGATGCGATACAGTCGGCCGTGCTGACCGGAGTGATGCTTGAGAAAACGCGAGCACATCATGGGGGTGAGGGTGAGCGACACCACCGCCGACACCGTCACCGCAATAGCGACCGTCATGGCGAACTCACGAAACAGCCGGCCGACGATCCCGCCCATCA
This sequence comes from Rhodospirillales bacterium, assembly GCA_025351925.1. GTDB lineage: Bacteria > Pseudomonadota > Alphaproteobacteria > Acetobacterales > Acetobacteraceae > CAHJXG01. The sequence goes on from JANXVC010000417.1 coordinate 8,132, forward strand.
GCAGCAGCGGGATGAACACGGCGATCAGCGAGAGGCTGATAGAGATGATCGTAAAGCCGATCTCCCCGGCGCCCTTCAGCGCGGCCTCACCGGGCGACATGCCCTCCTCGATATGGCGGTAGATATTTTCCAGCATGACAATGGCATCATCGACTACAAACCCGACGGCGATCGTCAGCGCCATCAGCGTCAGGTTGTTGAGGCTATAGCCGAATAGGTACATGACCGCGAAGGTGCCGACGAGCGCGAGCGGCACGGTGATGCTGGGGATAATCGTCGCCCAGAGATTGCGCAGAAACAGAAAGATCACCATGACGACCAGCGCGATCGACAGCAGCAGGGTGAACTGCACCTCATGCAGCGACGCGCGGATGGTTACGGTGCGGTCCACGATCGTCTCGACCGTGACGGAGGGCGGGATCGCGGCGCGCAGCTTGGGGAGCGCTGCCTTGATGCGCTCGACCGTGTCGATGACGTTGGCGCCGGGCTGCTTGAAGATCAGCAGCTGGATGCCGCGTTTGCCGTTTTGCCAGCCGGCGAGGCGGGCGTTCTCCGGGCCGTCCACCGCCGCGCCGATGTCGCGTACCCGCACCGGAGCGCCGTTGCGCCACGCCAGGACGACGTCGTTCAGCTCGTGCGACTTGGTGAGCTGATCGTTGGCGTAGATGGCGAAAGCCTGCTGCGCGCCGTCGAGCGTGCCCTTCGGCGCGTCCACCGTCGCGGTGACCAGCAGTTGGCGGACGTCTTCCAGCGTCATGCCCATGGCGGCGAGGCGGGCAGGATCCACCTGCACGCGGATCGAGCGCTTCTGCTCGCCGCCGATCAAGACTTGGGAGACGCCGCTGATCTGCGAAATCTGCTGGCTCAGGATGTTGTCGGCGTAGTCGTCCACCTCGATCAGCGGCAGCACGGCCGATTGGACGGCCAGGATCAGGATCGGACTGTCGGCCGGGTTCACCTTACGGAAGACGGGCGGATTGGGCAGGTTGCGCGGGAGCTGGCCGCCAGCGTTGTTGATGGCGGCCTGAATGTCCAGCGCCGCGCCGTCGATGTTGCGTTCGAGGTCAAACTGCACCACGACCTGGGTCGAGCCGCCGACGCTGACCGAGGTCATCTGCGCCACGCCGGAGATCTGCGAGAACTGCCGCTCCAATGGCTGGGCCACGGTGGATGCCATAGTTTCCGGACTGGCGCCGGGCAGATTTGCGGTCACCTGGATGGTCGGGAACTCGACGCGGGGCAGGGGCGCCACCGGCAGCAGCGGGTACGCGGCGATGCCGATCAGCAGGATCGCCGCCATCAGCAGCGAGGTCGCAACAGGCCGCCGGATGAATGGGCTCGATATGCTCATGACGCCATAGGTTCCTGTGCCTGGCCTAAGCAGGGTTCTCGTCTGTGCGCAGACTGATAGACGTCTGCTTAGCTCGCCGGCCTCGGCTCAGTGGCCACGACCAACGCGCCGATTGATAGCCGGGATTGGCCGGCCAGCACCACCCGTTCGCCGCCGTCCAACCCTTTGGCGACGATCGCCGTATGCCCGTCATCTTGGGCAACATCCACCGGCCGCAATGCGGCCGTGCTGTCTGGCTTCACCAGGAACACATAAAGCCCGTCCGGGCCGCGCTGGATGGCGGCTGAGGGCAGCGTCAGCACGCCGCGCTTTGTCTCAAGCCGAGTACGGACATTGACGAACTGGCCCGGCCAAAGATTGTCGTCGGCGTTCGCGAAGACAGCCTTCAGCTTAATGGTGCCGGTCGTGGCGTCGATCGCGCTGTCGATCGTCAGCAGTTCGCCCTCGCTCAGCTTCGTCCGGTCGTCCGAGCTGTAGGCGAGCACCTGCAGCTTGCCCTGCCGCATCGCCTGCTGCACCTGCGGCAGCGTGTCCTGCGGCAGGGTGTAGATCAACGCGATCGGATGGATCTGGGTGATGGCGACGATGCCGGCGCTGGCGGGATCGGCCGCGCGGATGTAGTTGCCGGGATCGATCTGACGTAGGCCGACGCGGCCCTCCAGCGGGGCGGTGATCCGGGTGAAGGTCAGGTTGAGCTGCGCCGCGCTGATCGAGGCGTCGTCGCCGTGGACGTTGGCCTCGGCCTGGGCGACGTTGGCACGCTGCAGGTCGAGCCGCTGGCGGGACGCGGTTTGGCTCTGCGCTAGGGCGGCGTAGCGGACCAGGTCGCCGCGGGCATTGGCCAGCAAAGCCTCGTCCGCCGCACGTTTCGCCAGGGCTTGGTCCAGAATGGCTTGATAGGGCCGGGGATCGAGCTGAGCCAGCAGGTCGCCGGGCTTCACCTGCTGCCCTTCGGTGAACAGCACCTTGTCTAGGGTTCCGTCCACTCGGGCCCGCACCACGACGGACTGGAACGCCTGGACGGTCCCGATCGCGCGGACGAGGACCGGCACGTCCTCTCGGAGGGGCACAACGGTCGTCACGGGCACCGCAGGCCCCGCGGCCGCTTGGGCATGCGCCGGTGCGACCGGACACAGGCTGAGCAGCAGCATAGCGGCTAAAAATCTTGGGCAGATTTGCGGCGTCATTTTCGGTTCTGTCGTGTGCCGCCGCACTATGCCGAACCGCGCCCGGATTGCGCCATCAATTCCAAGCAGGCGCCAAGTCATGAGTTCGGGTTGACCTTGCCCGGCATCGTCCGCGACGCAAGGCGGGTCGGTGCGGCACGATAGGCATCAAGCCCGTGGCCGCTGGCCAGGCCGGGTGCGGCGCCGATAGCGTTCGGCAGCGGGATTATCCGGGCGCTACCGCCGACTGAAAGCGTCGCGCTGGCGGGCGGACCGGCGGTGTGCGTCCAGGGCTGCAGCTGGGCTTCCCGGATGGCGCCGTCCGCGCCGGCGGGCCGCGACGCTGGCTTGGCCCATAGTGCCAGCACTTTGCGTGCGTAGTCCGCGCCGACTTCGGGCGTCAGCGAGTGATATCCCGCCGTTGCGCCGGGCCAAGAGCCGGTTTTCGCCAGGAGCGTCTGCAGGAAGCGGCCGGCGTAGCGGGCATTGGCGCCGGGATCGAACGCCTCCTCCAGCGTCGCGAACGCGTCGGCGTGGTACATAAGATTGACCTGCATGCAGCCGACATCGATGGATCGCACACCCCGGGCCCGCAGCGCGGTGACCGCCGCCATCGCCTCGGCCTTGGTCGCGAAGTAGGAGCCGACCCCCTCGGCATTGATGGTCCAGGGCCACGCCGACACCATGCCGTCGGCGTCGCGACGCCCGCTCTCGACCGCGCCGATCGACTGCATCAAGCGATCCGGAACGCCGGTTGACCGCTCCGCTGCGGTGATTGCGCTGCGGCACATCGCGGACGGCGACCCCGGAAGATCGGCCCAGGCGACGGATGGCAAAGCCAGCAGGGCAGCGAGGATCAGCATGCGCATGGCCGCAAGGATGCCGCAAATCGGTGAAGGATCAGTGAACGCGGCGCAGCAGCCCTCCCTCACATCGGCTTTGGCCGGTCGCCCAGCATCGCCGCCAGCGTCGGCTCGATCGCCTCGGCCATGCGCGCCTGGGCCTGCGCCGTCGGGTGCAGCGGCGGGTCAGGCGGGTCAAGCTGGTCGTCATAGAACTGCGTCCGGTCCACCTGACCGTCGCGCAAAAACAACGGCGCCAGGTCCATGAAGGTGACCTGGCCGGTCCCAGCTTGACCGACGCTGTCCTCGCCGCCGGGCGCATAGCGTGCCGCCAGTTCGCGGTTCACCGCATTGCTGGTCCGCGTCACATATTTCGACCGCACGCTCGGCAAAATGCCCAGCAGCAGGACATGGGTGGCCGGCAGGCGCCGGTGCAGCTCGTCCACCACCGCGACGATGCCGGCGACCGTCTGCGGCGCGCTCCAGCGGACCCGCCCCAAATTGTTGGCGCCGATCAGCACCACCGCCGCCTTGGGATGGATGCCATCGAGCTCGCCGTTCTGCATGCGCCACAGCAGATGCCCGGTGTTGTCGCCGCGGAACCCCAGGTTGACCGCGTTCCGGTCGCCGTAGAACCGCTGCCACACCGGCGCGAAATCCTGCCAGTCCGGCGGCCCCTGTTTTTCCCAGTCCTGAGTGATGCTGTCCCCCAGCCATATCAGGTCAACCCGGCGCTCCCGCAGCTCCGCGAGCTTTTCCTGATGCCGGTTGCGCCACCACGAGGTGTCCAGGCGCGAGCGCGGAATCGCTGCAACCGGCACGCGGTCGGCTCCCATCAGCAGAGCAGCCGCTCCGGCAAGCGCTAGCCTGCGGGTCAGCGTCACGGCGCCGCGGTGAATTTTGGGATCGGCGGACTGCGCCATGGCACGCTCCAGCTTGGCTGCGGCATTCGGCGCCGGGTGCGGCAGTATGCGGTCAGTGGACATGAATGATCGACCTCGATCTTGGCGGCCCGGCTTGCGGCAGTGCGGCCGGGGAGGCAAGCTGCGGGCTTGATGGAGGTGCAAATGGCAAACTTGTTCGACCTCTCCGGTCAGGTCGCGATCATCACCGGGTCAAGCAAGGGCATCGGCCGCGCCATCGCCGAGCGCATGGCCGAGCACGGCGCGCGGGTCGTCATCAGCAGCCGCAAGGCGGACGTGTGCGAGGCGGTGGCGGACAGCATACGCGGCCGCGGCGGCGAGGCGCTGGTCGTGCCCTGCAACATCGGCCGCAAGGAGGAGCTGCAGGCGCTGGTGGACCAGACGATTGCCGAGTGGGGCCGCGTCGATGCGCTGGTGTGCAACGCCGCCGTCAACCCGCATTTCGGGCCGCAGATCGGCATCCCCGACGACGCGTGGGACCGCATCATGGGCACCAACATCCGCAGCAACCACTGGCTGGCCAACATGGTGCTGCCGGGCATGGCGGAGCGTGGGGACGGGTCGGTCACCATCGTGTCGTCGATCGCCGGGCTGCGCGGCTCGACGACGCTCGGCGCATACGGCATCAGCAAGGCGGCCGACATGCAGCTGGTGCGCAACCTCGCGGTCGAGTGGGGCGGGCGGGGCATCCGCGCCAACTGCATCGCGCCGGGCCTGGTCCGCACCGACTTCGCCCGTGCGCTGTGGGAGGACCCGGCCAACCTGAAGAAGCGCACGCGGGACACCCCGCTGGGCCGGATCGGCGAGCCGGACGAGATCGCCGGTGCGGCGGTGTTCCTCGCTGCCGCGTCCGGCCGCTTCATGACGGGTCAGACCATCGTCATCGACGGCGGCGTGCTGGCCGGCGCTCCGGCGCTAGAAGAAGATTAGCCGGCAAAGGCGTGGCGGCCCACGGCCTCCCAAGGGCCGCCGAGGTAGCGCCAGAGCAGCAGTCCCTCGGCGCGGACGGTGAACGGCACGAATGCGGCTTGGAGGTTCTGCTGCAGGGTGCGGGCGGCCTCGGGAGTTGCCTTGTTCTGGATCGTGACATGCGGGCGGTAGCCCTGCCGATCCTGCGGCGTGAGCCAGTCGTGCCAGCGCCGGGCCAAATCAGCGTGCAAAGCCGTGAGCTCCGGCGCCTGCAATGCGTAGGCGACGCCGCGGCCCAGGAAACGCAGCCCCGACGCCGCAACCGGAAACGGCAGCAACGCGGCGCAGCGCTGCTCCAGGGTTCGCTGCACGGCCTCGATCTCATGCCCAGGCAGATGATGGAACAGCGTCACGTGCGCGGGGATCAAGTTACGGTCGGCCGGGAAATGCAGCGCCCGCAGCCGCTCGAAGCGCGCCTGGTCGTCGGCGTGCAGCGCCAGCGTGAGGATGAGCGGCGCGTCTGTCATGCAGGATACCGATGACGCGGGAGCAAATGGTGGCGCGCTGGCTCGACCTGACGCGCCGTGTCCTGCCGGGCATGGCGCCGGCGGCGCGTTGGCCGATCCGTTTCGACCACTGCTTCATGCGGGTCTGCCTGGACCATGCGATCGGCCAGCCCTGGCACGAGCGGGTGCACCGCCCGGCGGTGCGCCACTTGGATGACGACCAACTGCAGCGGGCGATCACGCTCGCCGAGCGGATCGCCGCCGACCCCGCCATATTGGCGGGCCTGAACGAACAAAGCCTCGCGTGGCGCCGGGCGAGCCGACAAAACTAGCGCCGCGGCCGAGCGGGGGTGCGGGCCGGCACGCTCGGCGGCGCCTTGGCATTCGCCAGCAGGCCCGCGCAGGCCCCGTCCTCCCCAGTGCCAAGCTGGATCGTCGGCAGCAGCGCGCCAAGCGGTGTGAGCAGGATGCCCAATCCCACCGCTGCGCCGGCGCGCGCGCCGACGACGGCGAGATCTGGCAGCACGCTGGGCTTGGCAAAGGTGCCGGTGATGTTGACCGGGGCCGGCAGTGAGCCGACGCTGAAATGCTTGCTTTCGGTGTTCAGCACCAGCTTCAGCGTCTCATCGCGCAAATCGATGCTGCCCTTGCCGCCGACCCGCGCCTCGTCGGTGTCAAGCAGCACGGTGCGGGCGTCCACGAGGCCCTGCTGCAGCACGAAATCGGTAATCAGGCACTGGACCGTGGCGCGGGTCGGCACGCCAAGCGCCGACAGCACGGCGTTGCCGAACTGCAGGCCCGAAAGATCGACCAACAGCGCACTGACGTTGCCGCCAGAGCCCATATACAGCTTCAGCTCGCCGTTGCCGTGTCCCAGGATTTCGGCCATCGAGCGCCCGGTGCCGTCGATCACCGCGCGCCCGCCGATCGCCCCGGCACCCCGTCCCGCGCCGGTGGCGGTCACCAGCTTGTCCACATCGACCCGCTGAAAGTCGATGGTGGTCTTGGCGTGCACCCCCTGGCCCGACTCCGCCAGCTTGATGTCCGACACGATCTGACCGCGGCCGATGCCGAAGCTCAGCGGCGCCAGCGAGACCGTGCCGTTCACGATGTCGAGGTCCGCCCGCATGTTGTCGAGCGGCTGCGACCGGCCCTGGATGCGTCCCGCACGATACTTCAGATGAACGTCGGCGACGTTCAGCTTCGGCAGGCTGATGGGATCGCTCGGCAGCACTCGACCATTGGACGCGGCCGGACTGGAGGCGGCGGCACGCTTGGTGCCCTTGCCAGCGTCGCCGGGCTCCGCGCCGATGAAGCCGCCGAGGTCTTTCAGGTCCACCAGCTTGGACTGCAGCTCGGCGGTCAGCACCGGGCGGTCCGGCTTGGTGTCCACCTGCAGGTCGCCGCTGAGATCGCTGCTGCCGAACTTGCCGTTCATGCCGGTGAACTTCACGAGCCCCGCCGTGTAGTCCAGGCTGCCGGTGACCCGGTATGGCGGCGTCTTCGGGATGGCGACCCCGGTCAGCGGCAGCAGCAGCGACATATCCGGCCCGGCCAGATCGAGCTTGAGATCGGCGCCGGCGAAGGCCAGCGGGTCCTTGATCGTGCCGACGACGGAGACCTTGGTCGGCCCGTTCGCCACCTGTAGATCTACCGGATAAGGCTGCGACTCGTCGCGCAGCGACAGCAGCGCACCGCCGGTGAACTGCGCGCTGATCGGCTGTGCGGCGTAGGTGCCCTTGGCGGATGCGACGATCTGGCTGGGCTGGCCCGCCACGTCCTGGGTCGCCACATCCACATTGAAGTCGGATCGCAGCTTGGCCAGGACGACGTGCGCGTGGCCGTCGCTGATGCGCAGGTTGCCGATCTTGGGACCCGGGCCGGCGCTGCTGCCGTCGCTGGCCAGCGTCCAGTTGGCCCGGCCGTCCGCCAGCTGCTGGGCGTCAACCTGCGGGCGCTCGACGGCAATGTCGGGGATGACGACCTGGCGCGCCCTGATATAGGCCATCGCGTCCACATCGACGCTGAGCCGGTCCGCGGTGGCGAAGTTGCCGCCGCCAGGCCAGTCGGCTGGGTTGGCGATGGTGACGCCGTCGGCCTCGATATGCGGCACACGGCCCAGCCGCACATGCAGGTGCGTGATGGTGACCGGGCGTCCCAGCGCCTTCGAGGCCTGCGCGTTCACCACGGGGATCAGCCAATCCCAACGAAACACGGCCACGGCGGCGATCAGGATAAGCGCCAGGCCCCCCACCACGAACGGCCATCGGCGGCGTTTTGTTTCAGACGCTTTTGTTCCGGACGTTTTTGTTTCGGACATGGGGCCTCAACGATGCGCAGGCCAATCGGTTTCCGTGGCCAACGGGTTGTCCGTGGCCAACGGGTTGCCCGATGCGGTGCGCCCCGCCATCCTGCGGCAACTCGGCCGCAATAAGGAACACGACGATGATCCACGAGCTCCGCATCTACCGCTGCCTGCCTGGGCGGCTACCCAACCTGCTGGCCCGGTTTGAAACCACGACGCTCGCCATCTGGGCCCGTCACGGCATCCGCCCGGCCGGGTTCTGGACCACGCTGATCGGCCCGTCGAACCAGGAGCTGACCTACCTGCTGGCCTGGGAGGACCTCGCCGAGCGCGAGGCGAAGTGGACCGTCTTCCAGTCCGACCCGGAGTGGATCAGCAAGCGCGCCGAGTCCGAACGCGACGGCCAGATCGTCGGCAACATCGTGAGCTCGCTGCTGCAGCCCACCGCGTTCTCAACCGTGAAGTAGCGATCATGCCCGAACTCCAGGCCGCCATCATCCCGGTGACGCCGTTCCAGCAGAACTGCGTGCTGCTGTGGGACGACGCCAGCAAGCAGGCGTGGGTCATCGACCCCGGCGGCAACGTGCCGCGCATTCAGGAGGCAATCGCCAAGCTAGGCCTCAAGGTCGAGCGCATCCTGCTGACGCACGGCCACATCGATCACGCGGGCGGCGCCGCCGAGCTGCGCGAGACGCTGGGCGTGCCGCTGGACGGGCCGGACGAGCGCGACGCGTTCCTGCTGGATGGCCTGGCGGAGCAGGGCAAAGCCTATGGCATGGCGGAGGCGCGCAACGTCCGTCCGGACCGCTGGCTGGTGGAGGGCGACGCGGTCACGCTGGGGACGCACAAGTTCGACGTGCTGCACTGTCCCGGCCACACGCCGGGGCACTTGGTTTTCGTGAACAAGGTCTCGCGCTTTGCGCTTGTGGGCGACGTGCTGTTCCGCGGCTCGGTCGGGCGGACGGATTTCCCGTATGGCGACCCGGACGCGCTGCTGGCCGGGATCCGCAACAAGCTGCTGCCGCTGGGTGATGACATTTCATTCATCTGCGGCCATGGCCCGGGCTCGACCTTCGCCGTCGAACGCCGGGCCAACCCGTTCGTGGCGGAGACGCTTGGTTAGCAGAACAAGCCGGGCTGCCTTCAAAGCTTCACAGGGCAGAGCGCTCCGGGTCGGTCGGGTAAGCCGCACGCCTGAACGTCACGCCCGCCAGCGTGTGGCGCTACTCGCCGGTCGCTGCGGCCTGAATGAAGGGCGCCGCCGTGGTCAGCAGGCGTTGCGGCCGGCGGCTGCGCGCGACGTTGAACAGGCTGAAGGTGCCGCGGACGTAGTTGGAAACGCCCTCTAGCCCCTGAAGATAGTCTTCGAGCGCCGGCGTCAGCTCGGCGTGGACCAGCCGGGTCTTACGGCTGGGGTCCATCGTTTCAAACCGCACGACGAACCATGGCTCGCCGCGCTTCAGGGACAGGTCCTTGCTGGGATCATGCCACTCGAACGCCCACATCAGGGTGCGCGGCCAAACGTCGATCGGGTAGCGTCCGCCGATCAGCACGCCAGGCCACGGAACGGGGCTGTAGGCATGGACCGGCGGCAGTTGCGTGAGCCAGACCGGCTCATCCGCCAGAAACAGATAGGGCGTGATGATCTGCAGAATTGGCCGCTGAGGATGACGCCACTCCCGTTCGTCAACCAGCTGCAGCATCTGTCCGAGATGACGCGCGCGGATCGGCGAGGCGTCGCCGAGGGCGTTTTCGAGCTTGGGACGGCCTCGGGCGTCTCGCTGGAAGCGAATGCGGGCATCGATCGGGCAGGCGACCTCGATCAGCCGGGAGTCGTGATCGACCACGGCCGGGCAGCCGCTTACTGCCTTGGCGTGCGCAGAGCGCTGTCCCTTGTTCAGCACTGGCCGCGGCGCGTCCCAGATGAAGCTGGCCTTCGCGTGGCGCAGGAGCCATCCGACATCAACGACCCGGCTGCGCGGGACAGCTCCGCGCCATCCGTCGATCCAGCGGCGCCAAACGGCGCGCGATGCGCTTTTAGCTTGCCTCCACGAATGCGGTCCGGGGTGAGGCATGCTCGCCGTTGGCGGGGGAAACGCTTCCAAGAGTCCTGTCCGTGATGACGACCCCATTCCATCGCAAGTCTCGTCGCCAAACGCAATGAAATTGATGGCGGGAGCGCAGTTCGTTTTGCTCTAGCATCTACACGCTCAATGCGTCATCGTGGCGGTCCGAGATGCGCAGTGGAACCGGTTCATGCGACTTATCCCATTCCATCAAGGCGATCCGGCACCTTGGTTTATCGCTCGCAGCACGGCCCATCCGCAGTATCGCCTCGATACCAGCGCCGGGCGTTACATCGTGCTGTGCTTCCTAGGCTCGGCCGGCGATGCCGCGGCGGCCGCGGCGCTGGATGTTGCGCTGCAGGGGCACCGCGGCCTGTTTGATGACGCCAATGCCTGCCTGTTCGGCGTCAGCACCGATCCCGAGGACGAGCGCCTGGGACGCCTCACGCAATCAGCCGGGATACGGCACATCTGGGATTTCGACCAAGCCGTCAGCCGCCTGTATGGCGCGGCGAGCAGCGGCGACCCGGCGCAACAGGGCTTTCGCACCAAAAACTCTCTCTCCACGGTCTGCTTGCGAGGCGTGACGTGATGCTGGATCCGTAGTAGCCGGGCGACGTTGTTTGCGCCTCATCAGGGGCGTGCGCCATGGTTCCTTCCGCTTGCAAGCTTTT
>JANXVC010000499.1 GCA_025351925.1 Rhodospirillales bacterium
CCGTGGCCGTCGCGGCGGCGATAGGCGTCCTCGGCCGCGGTGACGCCGCTGGTGCTGGTGCCGAGCACCACGGCGATGCGGTCGGCGCCGTACTCGGCGCATGCCTCGGCGACCGCGTCGGCGAACCCATCGGTATGCAGCGCCATGTCGGCCAGGCGGTTGTTGCGGCAGTCGAAGTCGGCCATCGCGGGCGGCAAAGCGTGCGCCCCGACTCCCGGCACCCGGCCAATCCAGCCGCCGACGGCCGGGTCGAAGTCGTTGGGCACCAAACCACTGCTGCGGTTGAGCAGCGCGTCGCGGTGGGCCGCGGTGCCCTGACCGATGGCGCTCACGGCGGTGCTGGCGGTCAGGACCAAGGGACGGGTCATGCAAGGTCCTCGGAGGGCGCCTGGCCCGCGAACAGGAAGGAAAATGCCATCGCCAGCAGCGCCCCAGCGGCGACCGTCACCCCAATGTCGCGCAGAAGCGGCGTCTGGCAAGCCGCCAGCAGACCGAATGTCAGCAGAGTCATGCCGTTGCAGGTTACCAAGGTGCGTAGGGTCCGGGCGCGTTCCTCGGCGTCGAGCTGCCGCCGGGTGAAAAACAACGCGTAGTCCAGGCCGACGCCGGCCACCAATTGCAGCGCCACCAAATGGATCAACGACAGCCGGACCCCAGCGGCGGTCAGCGCGGCCACGGTCACCAGCAGCGCCGCCCCGACCGCGCCCAGCACCCGCATTACTCGCATGGGGTCGCGGAGTCCGATCGCCAGGACCAGCAGGACCGCCAGGCCGCTCCAGCCCAGCCAGCGCCAAGCGCGCGCCGTGTATCCAGATAGGATGCCCCCCAGCTCCGCCCGCATGTCCACATAGACGACGCCACGATGACCCGCGAGTGCGGCGGCGAGGCGTGCGGGGTCGCTGACGCCGGCAAGGACGACAGGACCTTGCCAGGCGCCGTCCCTTTGGAACAGCAGCGGGTCCAGCCGGGCGGCGATCGGGCTGCCGGCGAGGTCCGCGGGCCGCAACGGGGCCATGCCGCGCGACGCGGCGACGGCGTCGAGGAACGGCTGGAAGGCGCCGGGCCGGAACGGCAGGCCGTCGCGCGCCTGTTCCAACCGTGCCGCCAGGGTTAGCGGATCCGGCAGCGCGGCGATGCGGGCGGATTGCACGGCGGCGCTGGGCAGCAGACGGGTGGCGAACTCGGCGCCGGCGATCACACCTTCATTCCGCAGGCTGTCGAGCAGGGGCAGCAGCGCCTCCTGCGCCACCAGCACCGCCTCCGGGTCGCGCCCGCGCAGGATCAGGATTTGACCGACGTCCGGTGCGCCGAGTGCGCCGCGCAGCTCGGCGTCGAGTGCGCGGGAGGCTGCGGGCACAGGGCTGAGGTTGGCGAGGTCGCCCTCCCACGCCGGACCGCCGATGGCGCCCAGCCAGCCGGCCGCCGCGAGGACGGGCAGCAGGCCGAGCAGCCGCCCTTGCCGCAGGCGTTCGACCCGCAGCAGCCAGGCCGGGTTGCCGGCGGCCACGGGCGCGAGATTGGCCGCCACCACCAGCCGGGGCAGCAGCCACCAGGTTGCCGCGGCCGCCGTCGCCAGCCCGACCGCGGCGAATACGCCGAGCTGCGCTAGGCCCGGAAAGCCGGATAGCACCATTGCCGCGAGCCCGAGCGTCGCCGTGATTACCGCGAGGATGAACGCCGGCCCGATGCGGGCGCGGGTCGCGGCGGCGGGCTCGCCGCGCTTGCGGTGCCCGATCATCAGCACGGGATAGTCAACCGAGACGCCCAGCATGGTCGCGCCGAAGCCCAGCGCCACTCCGTGCACCGTGCCGTAGGCGGCCTGCACCGCGACGACGGCCACGGCGACGCTGAACACCACGGGCGCCGCGATCGCCGCGATCACCAGCGGCGAGCGGAACCGCCACCACAGCAGCAGGACGACCAGCGTCGTGGACACGATGGCGATGCGGTGCACGTCGCCCTTGATCGCCCGCGCCGCGTCCCGCGCGAACACCGCCGGGCCGGCTACCAGCAGGCGGGCCGGGCCGGGATTGGCGGCACGGAATGCGGCCTCGATCACGGCGGTCGCGGTTTCCTGCGCCGGCACGTCCATGCCGCCGGCCCGGGTGCGCGCCAGCAGCAGCGCCCGGTCGGTATCCGGCGCGAACCATGCGCCGTCGATGGTGCGGACCTGGCTGGTGCCGATCCAGGTCCGGATCAGTGCGAGGAACGCGCCGGGCGGATCGGCGAGGCCGAACTGGATCGCGAGCGGGGCGGTGGAGGACCGGAGCTGACGCAGTAGCCCTTCCAATCCGCGGCGCAGCGAAGGCGTGTCGAACTCCGCGGGCGCCAGAAGATAACGCCGGGCGAACAGGTCGGCCTGATCGGTGTCGGCGAGCGCCGCCTGGCCGCCAGCGACTACGCTGAACAGGTCCGCCTCCCGCAGGCTCGCGGCCACGGCGACGCTGATGCGGGCAAGGTCCGTAACCGGCGCGCCCTCGATTCCAATCAGAATGAGGCCGGTGGCGGAGCCGGCGCGGGCCTCCTGCATCACTAGCCGCGCGGCCTCGGTCCCACCCTGCGGCAGGAAGTCAGCCATATCGGTGCGGACGGTGACGACGCTGAGCGCAGCTGCGAGCAGCAGCCCCGCCGCCAGCAGCGCGCCGAGTACCGGGAGGGCGCGCCGGGTCAGGAGAGCGGCCTGATCTTCATCTGCTGCTCGTCGCCATTCGCCTGCACCAGGCGCACCGTTGTCACCTCGGTCTCTCGGCCCGATACCTGCGCTCGCTGCAGCAGGCGTGCGGCGCGGGCATCGAGCGGCATGAGGTCCAAGATCCATCCGCCAGCATCCCCCGTGGCCGTCACGGTGAACGCCCGGCGCAGCGCCGTGAGATCACCGGCCAGCGGACCGCGGATCGCGTCCACCAGCGTGCGCAGCTCCGGGATGCCGCCGAGGTCCAGCACCCGCGGCGGCGCGTTGCCCTCGGTCAGCACCAGCCGGCCACCGTCCACCACCAGGCTCTCGGGCTGCGGCCAATCGGTCGTCTTGGCGAGGTAGCTCGGCCGGCGATACAGCAGGTGCCCGGTGCTGATCAGCGGTTGGTCCAGCGCGGCGAAGCGCCGGGTTTCCTGGAAGGTGGCCCGGCGCTCCGGCACTATGGCTAGCCCCGCCATCAACGCTGTAAGGTCGAGCGCCTCGACCCCTCGCTCAAGACCGTGCGCCCGCCGCGGAGCGAGCAGCGGCAGCAGGCCCAGGAAGCATCGGCGCGTCAGCATCAGCAGACTCCCAGAACGGGAAGAAGTTGAACCAATTATAGGGGTGCGCACGGCATCCGCGTTCCAGCGCCGCCGCATAGCGGGCGACGTAACCGTCGAGGTCGGCTGACCGGCTCGATCGGCGCAGCAGGATACGGTCGGCAAACGGCTCGAACCGCACAAGGTAGCGTCGCGATCCCGTGCGGACGCCATGGAACAGCACGACGGGGACGGCAAGGGTGGAAGCCAGGATGAACGGCCCCGACGGAAAGGCGGCCGGGCTGCCGAAAAACGGCGCCAGCACCTCGCGGTGCCCGGACGGCGAACGGTCCGCCAAAATGCCGACGATCTCGCCACGCGCCACGCATTCATGCGCCCGGATCATGCTGGCGGTATCGCCGATCTCCAGGATGCTGTTGCGGAGATCCGGCGCTAGGCGGTCCAGCAGCGCCGTCAGCGCCCCGCCGTTGCGGCGGAACATCAGCGCCCAGACCGGCACCGGACAGGCCTGGGCAACGGCTCGCAGCACCTCGAAGCTGCCGAGATGCGCGCCGAGCAGGATGCAGCCGCGGCCGCTGGCGACGATCGCCGTCACGTGCTCCAGCCCCTCGGTGCTGATGCTGAAATCGCGGGGACGGCCGGCCACCAGGAACACGCGGTCCAGCACGGCGCAGGCGAAGGTGTGAAAGTGCCGCGCCACGTCGCGCAGTCGGACCGGGCGGCCGAGCGCGCGGCGGAGATAGTCGCGCGAGGCAGCCCTGGCATTGCCGGAGGTCGCCAGGAACCACGCCGTTATTGGCAGCAGCAGCACGCAGCCGAGCGGCCAGCCGGCGCGCAGCGTGCACCACAGCGCCGCCCGCAGCAACGCGTCGCTGCCGCGCTCCGGTTGCGTCGCCCAGACGGCCTGTGTCATGGCCGGATGCCGAGCGTGACCGAACCGCGGAACACGTTCTGCCCCTCGACGGTGCAGGCGAAGGCGATCCGGTCGCCGCCCTCGTCACACGATACCTGTACGTTCTGGCCTGGCCGCACCGGCAGGGCGAACTTGACCGACGGCACGCCGATCACCGTGCGGCCGGGCTGCTGTGCCAGGATCAGCGCGAAGACCGCGTCGAGCAGGACCACGCCGGGCACGACCGGCCGTCCAGGGAAGTGACCCGGCAGGCTCGGATGATCGGCCGCGATGCAAAACCTGCCCACATGCTGCATCAGGCGGGCCTGTCGAGCCGCGCCACTAGGGCCTGCAGCGCCTGCCGCGGCAGCTTGCCGAGCTCGTTGCGCGGCAGCGCGTCCACGCAGATCACCCGGCGCGGCAGGAACAGCGGATCGACCCGGCCGCGCAGCTCCGCCAGGATGCTGTCCGGACTGCGACAGGGCGCGACCACGACCGCCATCAGCCGTGCGGTGACCCGCTCGTTTAGGTCGTCCGGCACCAGGAACGCGCCGTCCGTCACGCCGTCCAGCTCGGTCAGGATGCGGTTCAGCCCGGACAGCGAGGCGCGGCGGCCGCCGAGCTTCACCAGGTCGGTCCGGCGGCCGAGCAGGCGGAAATGCCCCGCGTCCAACGCCTCGATGCGGTCAGCGAGCTCGACCGGCTCGGCCCAGGGCGCCGAGACCATCGTCGCGTCCGCCGCTTGCTGCAGCGAGACGCCCGGGTAGGTGGTCCACGCCTCCCCATCCAGCGTGCGGCGGCTGGCGATGGAGCCGACCTCGGTCGCGCCGAAGATCTCCAGCATCGGCGTATGCCAGCGCTGCTCTGCCTCGTCCGCGAGGGCGCGTTCCAAAGGCGCCGTGGCAGAGATCGCGGCCCGCAGCGACGGCAGGCCGCTGCCGGCGTGCAGCAAGGCGCGGATCTGCAGGGGCGTGGTGACGAGGATACGCGAGGCGGGCACGGCGGCGAGGGCAGCGTGTACGTCGCTGGGGTAGAAGGCCGGGCCGCACCAGCTTGCGGCGGGGGCATGCAGCGGCAGCAGCACCGTGAGCTCGAAACCATACATGTGCTGGGGCGGCACGGTGCCGATGATCGCGCAGGGTGCGGCCGCGTCCAGCGTAAACTGCGCGGCTGCGGCGCGGCTGCGGGCGACCAGCGCGCCCCACAGCTTGCGATGCGCGACAGGCGCGCCGGTGCTGCCGGAGGTGAACACGACAGCGGCGAGTCGGCTTGCGGGAATCATCGGCACCGGCGGGGCGATCGCGGGCGTTTCGCCGTTTGCGCGCACGGGGCAGGTGGGCAACGGCACGCAATCAGCGGCGTTCACGGCGGCGAAACTGCCGGGGAAGCGTTCCGCCAGCGCCGCAAGGCCAAGGCGCGAGTGATCGCCCGTCAGCAGGCAGGGTTGGCGCCGTAACAGCGCGGCGGCGAAGGCGACGGCGAAGGCGTAGCGGTCGCGGCACAAATTGACCATGTGCGTCGCATCGGGCAATTCCTGCGCCAATCGCAGCGCGTCCTGCAGGAACGCGGCCGCGGTTACCGGCCGGTTTTGCCAGTAAAACAGGACAGCATCCGGCAAGCGGCCGATCAACGGCTCTTGGGCAGGTGACGCCAACTCGGATGCTTCCGGCGCGCTGCCCATGCCTATTTGGTCCGATGCGCCTCGATATGGCCGGTCAGGCTGCGGAGCGAGGCGAATATCTGCTGATTGCGCTCATCGTCCGACCGCAGCTCGAAGCCGTAGGCGCGGGTGATGGCCAGCGCCAGTTCGAGCGCGTCGATCGAATCGAGCCCCAAGCCCTCCCCGAACAGCCGCATGTCGGGATCAATGGCGTCCACTGCCACCTCAAGCTGCAGGGTGTTGACTAACAATTCGGCGACGGCGCGCTCGGGCGCGGTCTGACCGTCAAGGGTCTGCGAGGCAGAGTTTCCCAGTTCTGTCACATTCACTCCTGCATCGATTATAGCTGCCTAAGCCGTGTATAGCAAAGTCATGCGGCACACGGGTGCTATCATGGATTAACGATGGATACAGGGATGTGTGGGCATGCTGCGACGGTTGGCGGCGCTGGGGAGCAAGGTAACGCTCATGACCGCCGTCGTGTCGCCGCTCGTGAGCCACATGGCGCTGGCGACTGGGCGCGGCATGGCCGTGGCGCTGCCGCTTGCAGTGCTGCAAGCGGCAGCGGTCGGTATCGTGCTGGCGAATGCGCTGCCGACGGGGCGACCGCGGGTACTTGCGGCGCTGGCGCCTGTGACATTGCTGCTGGCTTTGGGAGCCGGGGCGCTACGTTCGCCTGCGGACGGGCTGCTGGCGGCAGCCGGTTTATCGCATGCTATGCTGCATGCTGGGCTGCTCGCGCTGTTCACGGCCAGCCTGCTGTCGCGGCGCACGCCTTTGGTCACGCGGTTTGCACGGCGGCTCAACCCAGCGTTCCATCCGGGAATGGAGGGCTACACGCGGGCGGTCACCCTCGCCTGGTGCCTGTTCTTCGCCGCCCAGCTCGCCGCGTCGGCCGTGCTGCTGCCGCTGGCGCCGGATGCGTGGCGGCGGTTCGTCATGGTGCTGAGCCTTCCTTTAGCCGGGCTCATGGCGCTGGCTGAATACGGGGTTCGCCGCTGGCGGTTCCGCCGCGAGGCGCACACGCCGCTGCGGACGATGATCCGCGGCGTCCGGTCCCAGCTTAATCGACCGTAAGGGCGGGCCGCCGCTGCCCAACTCCCTCCAGCCGCATATGCTCCTGCGCCACGATTTGGTAAAATTTGTCATAGAACGCCGCGAATGCTCGATCGTCGGCATAGGACGCCCGCGCCTGCCACCATTCGAGCGGGCGACGGGCGGCCTCGGCATCCCGATACGCCGCCGCGAACGCTGCGGAGTTTCGATTGAGGTCGAGGTCACGGGGATCGCTGAAGATGGCGTCGAACCAGCCTTGATAGGGTCCAAACGGCGGCGCGTCGTAGAAGATCAGCTTGAGCTCGGTCTCATACACCTCGTTCGGCCGCTGCGGCCCGCGCGCCTCGGCCAGGACGCCGGGCGAGGCCGGCAGGCGGCCATAGGTCATCACCGAGCGGCGGGCGGCCGGGTCGCGATACGCCCGGGCCAGGTCCAGCAGGCGCAGATCGTTGGCGCGGCGCACCAGGTTGACGAACTCGTTCTTCGGCGTCGGGAAATCGAACATCGAGACGAGCAGCGGGCGGTGGATGCGCCAGGGCTCCCACAACCCGGCGACGGCCAGCGCATTATGCGCCAAATGGATGCAGTTGTCGGTGAACACGCTCCACTCGAACTGCTGCGCCCCGCTGCGATACGGCGCGTTCTGGTCGTTGAGGAACGCCACCATCGCCGCCATCTGCGCCCGGCTGACCGGCACGCGCGCGCAGTATCGCCCGCGGCCGAGGCTGATGGCGTAGTCGGTTGCGACCGAGACCTCGTATTGGGCATCCAGCGGCGTCCAGCCGGGCGGCATGGCGGCGAACACCTCCGGGCGAAACACGACGCCGTCATAGATGCCCAGGCGTTTCGCCTGCTGCTGCACCCGGACGTAGGCGTCGCGGGTCAAGGGCGCCTCGGGCGACAACCCGCCATGAAAGAAGAACTCGCGGCCCGGCGTCGCCACCCACTTTGCGTTCAGGAAGTGCGCGTTCATGCTCAAGCCGACGCCGTCCGGCGGATGCCCGTCCACGCCGTCGCAGACGTCCAGCACCGGGTAGCCGAGCCCGGCGATGCGGCAGGCGCCGTTCAGGTAAAACACCGCATGCCCGCCGATCTCGCCGCGGATATCGGCGCCGTAGCCCTGTTTCTTTTTGATTTGCGACAGTGCGCAGAACTCGGCGTAGTAGGGGTGCTGGCCGGCGTAGGCGGTCTCATCCCCAGCGGCGCCCGGCACGTCGAAGTTGGCGACGCTACATCCGGTAAGCCACAAGGCGGCCAAGAGTGATCCCAGGCGACGTGCGACCATGGCGCGTCCTGTATCGCCCCGGCCAGTGCCGTGTCCAGGCGGCGGCCTGACGGCTTAGGTATCCCGCGGACGGGCTTCGGGTTCCGCCTGGCTGCATGCAGATGCCCTGAAACAAGGCATTAAGCGGGAACCGACTGGACAAAACGCAAAGGAATGCAGCCTTTGCCAGGCTGGTATGAGATTTGCTGTTCCATCTGAAATGCTGAGGTCGGCTAAGCTGTTTCTGGCGGAAGCCGGCCATCATGCCCATCTGATCTCGACGGCGCTGGCGGACCCATGTCCGTCGGCGAGTTTTGCGTGCCTGAGCTGAGGAGATTTCTGCGTGACATCCAAAAACTCGTTGCTCGACCCGACGCCTTTCACGCTCGGCCTGCAAGGCGTGCGCGTGCTGATGGTCGGCGGCAACTGGGCAGCGGTGGAATTCCTGCTGCGACAGGGCGCGCTGGTGCGAGTCGTGGACAGCCAGCCGGACGCGGGCACGCTGGCCCTGGCGGCGGAGGGCAGGCTGCGGCTCGACCGTCGCGGTTTCGACGAGGCCGATCTCGATGGCGTGCAGCTCTGTGTTACGGCGCCGGGTCTGGCCCAAGCTGCGGCCGAGGCGCGTGGCGTGATGGTCGGCGCGTTGCCCGCAGCGTCCCGCCGGACCGGCCGCGCCAGCTTGGTCGGCGCTGGGCCGGGTGCCGCGGACCTGCTGACCGTTCGGGCCGTCGAGGTGATCCGGGACGCCGACGTCGTCATGTTCGACAAGCTGATCGGCTCCGAGGTGCTCGCATTGATCCAGCCCGGCGCCCAGCGGATCGACGTCGGCAAGCGCTGCGGCCGGCATGCGATGGCGCAGTCGGCCATCAACGCCCTGATCGTCCGCCATGCCCAGGCCGGGCGTCACGTCGTGCGGCTGAAGGGCGGCGACCCCTTCGTGTTCGGCCGCGGCGGCGAGGAGTTGGAGAGCCTGCGCGCTGCCGGTGTTCCCACCGAGGTGGTGCCCGGCATCACCGCCGCGCTGGCGACCGCGGCACGGCTCGGCATTCCTCTGACCCATCGCGGCGCCTCGCGCAGCCTGCATCTGATCACCGCACACGGCAGCGACGACCGGCTGCCGGAGCATGACTGGACGGCGCTGGCCCGCGCCGGCGGTACGCTCGCGGTCTATATGGGCGTCCGTACCCTGCCGCTGCTGGCGGCGCGGCTGCTGGCGGCCGGCATGGCGCCCGACACGCCGGCGATCGCGGTTGAGAATGCGACGCTTTCCAATGAGCGCCGGATGCCTGGCACGCTCGCGGGCATCGCCGACGCGGTCGCCGCAGCCGGACTGGAGGGGCCGACCCTCGTGCTGATCGGCGCCGTCGTCGCCTTGGCGGATCTGGCGGCGGACCAGGACAGCGCCGAGGAACACCTTGCGGCCTGACCCGGCGGCGACGCTCGAGGAGCATCGCTTCGCCGCCTATGTCCGCACCCTCGGCCGCGGCCCCGGCCGGTCGCGCGCGCTGACGCGGGAGGAGGCGCGGGACGCACTGTCCATGGTGCTGCACGGCGAGGCCGATCCGCACCAGGTCGGCGCCTTCTTGATGCTGCTGCGCTACCGCGGCGAGGATGCGTCCGAGATGGCCGGGCTGGTGGATGCGGCCCGCGCGCACATGGGCGCGGGCCTGCCGTCGGGCACGGCGCCGGTGGACCTGGACTGGCCGTCCTACGGCGCCGGGCGGACGCGCGGGGCGCCATGGTTCCTACTGGCGGCGTTGGCGCTGGCGCGTGCCGGCCATCGTGTGCTGATGCATGGGTCGAACGAGTTCTCGCGCGGCACGACGGTCCCCGAGGGCCTTCAGGCGCTCGGGATGCGCCCCGCTGAGAACCGCGCGGACGCGGCGGGGCAGCTCGACCAAATGGGGTTCGCCTATTTGCCGCTGGAGACGCTGAGCCCAGCGCTCGACACGTTGCTGGGGCTGCGGCGCCTGCTTGGCCTGCGCTCACCGCTCAACACCGCGGCGCGCCTGCTCAACCCATTCGACGCGCGGGCCGGCGTGGACGGCGTGTTTCACCCCGCCTACATCGCGCTGCATCTCGCGACGGCCAGCCTGCTGGACCGCCAGCGCCTGGTGGTGGTGAAGGGCGGCGGTGGTGAGGCCGAGCGCACGCCGGCGAAGGCCGTGGCCGCGCATTGGTTCGATCGCGCGCACGGCAGTGGCGAGGCAACCCTGCCGCCGTTGCCCAGCCTCGACGCTGAGGCTGATCTCGTCCAGGCCTGGCACGGCGCCGACGGGCCCGGCGCCGCGACCGCCATTGCCACCGTGGCACTCGGCCTCATTGCCTTAGGAGTGGCACCCGACGCCGCCGATGCACAGGCGGCCGAGGTCTGGCGCAGCCGCCACGACTGAACAGCATTGCCCCGGCGCCGGAAACATGGCTGGTATTGGATGAAGCACGGGTGAGACGCATGGCTGAGCAGGACAGGATCAAGGCGGCGCTGCAGGCGGCGATTGCCAATAGCACGGAACCGATGGTGCTAAGCGACGCGCGCCAGCCCGACTTGCCGATGATCGCGGTGAACTCGGCGTTCGAGACGCTGTCGGGCTACCCCCGCGTCGAGCTGGTTGGCCGCAACTGCCGCTTCCTGCAGGGCGCCGGCACCGATGTGGCCACACGCGCCCGCATCGGCCGCTGCGTCCGCGCCGGTGAGGGCTGCATCGAGTGGATTGTGAACTACCGAAAGAACGGCACCGCGTTTTGGAACCTGCTGTTCATCTCCCCGGTATTCGGCGCCAGCGGCGAGCTGCGCTATTTCCTAGGCAACCAGCTCGACATCACCGAAGGGCTGCCGGAGTGGCTGGGCGAGGTCACATTTGGCCGGGCGCATATGTCGCCGTCGATCCAAGCCGAGTTCAACGGGCTGCTGCAGAACATCCTCAACAACTCGGACACCATGCTTACCAATTCCGGCATCGCACTGACGGGGATCATCGCCGCCGCGCGCCGTTTGGCGGAGCTTACGACCCAGCTTGATCCCGGGGCCAAGCCGCCGCCGCCCGGCTCGCCGCGGCTGCCGGCTATGGTCGCCGTTCCAGCACGAAATGGACGGGCCGGTCCGGCTGCGTTGTGACGAAGCCGCGCGGCATCACCGCTCCGCGCCCGGCGAAGCTGATCCGGAAACTTCGCAGCAGCCGCGCCAGCACCAATACGGCCTCGGTCAGCGCAAACTGTGCGCCGACGCAGATGCGTGGGCCCGCCCCGAACGGCATGTAGCTGTAGCGGTCGGGCGGAATTGCACCCGGCATGAAGCGCTCGGCGTCGAAGCGGTCGGGGTCGTCCCATAGCTTGCGGTGCCGGTGCAATACCCAGGGCGAGACGCTGACCACCGTGCCCGCCGCCACCCGGCGCCCGGCGATGACGTCGGGCGCCAGAGCCTCCCGCACGATCAGGAACGCCGGTGGATAGAGCCGCAGCGCCTCGTCCACATGGGCGCGGATCGCGGGCAGCGAGCGTAGCGCGTCGGCGGCATTGTCCTCGGACAGGTCGGCGGTGGCGGCCTCGGCGGCCAGGCGGTCCTGCTGGTCCGGCAGACGGGCGGCGATGTAACAGGCCCAGAACAGCGTGACGGCCGTCGTTTCGTGCCCAGCCAGGATCATCGTCGCGACCTCGTCCCGCAGCTGCGCCCGGCCGAACCCGGCGCCGGTCGCCGGGTCGCGGGCGGCAGCTAGCATATCGAGCAGGTCGCGCGGCCCGCCCTCCGCCGGCGCCTGCGCGGCACGGGCGTCGATCAGCCGGTCGATGAAGCGCAGCCAGTCCGCCCGGAACGCGCCGCGGCCGAGGTCGAGCGGCGAGGGTATGGCGATCGGCAGCAGCAGGTCGAGCGCGCCGGGCTGGGCGAAGCGCCGGGCATACTCCACCACCAGCGCCCGCAACTCGGCGCCGAACCCAGCCATTTCGAGCGAGAACATCGACTGCCCGGCTATTTGCAGCGCCAGATGCTGTAAATGCGGCATCAGCACGATCGGCTGGCCGATCAGGCGGTCCAGCTCGGCCTCGGTGTGCCGGGCAGCGGCGACGACGTGGCGGGACAGCACCGGCATGGTGCGCGGCGACATGGCCGGCGCGATGGTGCGGCGCTGGTGCCGCCATGCCGCGCCGTCTGCCAGGAACAGGCCGCGGCCCAGCAGGGGCTGCAGCACGCGCCGGGCGCCGATGTTGCGGCCATAGTTCTCGTGGTTTGCCACCAGCACGTGCCGGATCGCCTCCGGCGAGTTCAGCATGAGCTGCTCGCGGCCCAGGAAGCGCCCACCGAGGATGTCCTGCTCATAAGCGGCGGCACCCCAAAGCTCCAGCGGGTTCCGCCGCAGCACGAGGAACGCCTCGACTTGCGAGCGCTCCCGCGTCGGCATGGGGGGGCGCGGCAGAAGCGCTGTGGTGACGGAGGCAGGCTGGGGCGCGTCGAGCATCGACTTGATATGGGGCGCGTCGTCGATCGGACCAGCGTCGGAACTTGTTTGTTGTGCCCGGAACTTACTTGCTCTGCATTGACGCCAATGTGCCGAGGCCGGATGGTCAGGAAACATGGAGAACTCGATGCCTGATGGACCCAACAGCCTGGCCGACGTCGATTTGCGCCGCATCGGGGCGCATCCCGACCATTGGTATCCTCTTGCTTGGTCGCATGAGGTGAAGCCGGGCAGGGCGCTTGGCACCCGTTTTGCCGGCGACCCGGTTGTGCTGGTGCGAAACAAAGACGGCGGCGTGTTCGCGCTGGAGGACCGCTGCGCCCATCGCCAGGTGCCGCTGCATAAGGGCGTCGTGGACGGCGACGCGATCCGCTGCTGCTATCACGGCTGGACCTATGACCGCACCGGCCACTGCATCGACGTGCCCTACCTCGGCAAGGGACACCTGCCGAACGGCGTGCGCGCCTATCCCTGCCGTGAGGCCGAGGGCCTGATCTTCGTCTTCCCGGGCGACGCCGAGCTCGCCGAGTCGCGTCCGTTCCCGGCGCTCGGCTCCGTCGCTGATCCCGCCTATAAGACCCGGCGCTTCGGCAAGCCCATCGGCTGCCACTACACGTTCATGCACGAAAATCTTATGGACATGAACCACCAGTTCCTGCACCGGGCGCAGATGGGCCAGATCCGCCCGCGCTACCTCGGCCGCCGCATGGGCGAGGGCTGGCTCGAGATCGACTACACCTTCGCCCGCACCGGCGGCGGGCAGTCGCTGGGTGAGCGCGTCATCTTCGGCAGCAAGCGGGTCGGCGGCTGGGAGAACAACCGCGACAAGATGACGATACGCACCGACTATCCATACCAGACGCTCAAAATTTGGGCCGGCGACGATATCCCGGTGATGGATCTGTGGATCGTCTATGTGCCGCTCGACGCCGAGCAGCGCACCAACCGCACCTTCGGCCTGCTGTCGGTGCGGCGTCCGCGCATTCCCGGCCTGATCGAGGCCGCGTGGCCGTTCCTGGTGTTCTTCACCGAACGCATCTTCGCCGAGGACCGCGCCATCGTGGAGATGGAGCAGGCGGCGCATGACCGGCAGGGTGAGGACCTGAACCAGGAGGTGTTCCCGGCGATCCGCGACCTGCGCGGATTGCTGGCCAATTGCGGGACGTTACCGGGACAGTGATGGGCCGGCCTAGCGATACCCCGCCGCCTGCAGCTCGAACAGCTCGGCGTAGCGGCCACGCTGGGCGAGCAGCGCCTCGTGCGTGCCGGACGCCTCGATCTCGCCGCCGGCCATCACCAAGATGCGGTCCGCCATGCGCACGCTGCTGAAGCGGTGCGAGATCAGCACCGCGGTCCGGCCGGTGCTCAGCTCCTTGAAGCGCTGGAACACCTCGAACTCGGAGCGGGCGTCCAGCGCCGCGGTCGGCTCGTCGAGGATCAGCACTTGGGCGTCGCGCATGTAAGCGCGGGCGATGGCGATTTTCTGCCACTCGCCGCCCGACAGCTCGACCCCGCCGCGGAACCGGCGGCCGATCATCTGCTCGTATTCCTTCGGAAGGCGCCGGATGACACCGTCGGCCAGCCCACGCTGCGCCGCCGCCTCGATCCGGACGCGGTCGGCGCGCGCCTCGATGCGTCCGACGGCGATGTTGTCGGCGGCGGTCAGGTGATAGCGCACGAAGTCCTGGAAGATCACGCCCATGCTGCCGCGCAGTTGGTCCAGGTCGTACTCGCGGATGTCGTGCCCATCCATAAGGATGCGGCCCTCATCAGGGTCGTATAATCGCGCCAGTAACTTCACCAGCGTCGTCTTGCCGGCGCCGTTCTCGCCGACCAGCGCCAGGGTCTCGCCGGGATGCAGGGTAAAATTCAGGTTGCGGACCGCCCAGCGCTCGGCGCCGGGGTAGCGGAAGCCGACGCCCTCGAAGACGAACCCAGCGCCGACCGTGGTCGGGAAAGGGCGCGGATGGGCGGGCGAGTGAATCTCCGGCTCCACCTCAAAGAACGAGAAAAGATCGTCGAGATACAGCGCCTGACCCGCGAGGCTGGAGAAGCCGGCGAGCAGCCCTTCCAGCAAGCCGCGCAGCCGCATGAACGAGCCGGCGAGGAAGGTGAGGTCGCCGATGCTGAACCCGCCGCTCAGCGTGCGCCAGGCGAGGTACGCATAGGCGATGTAGTAGCCGATGGTGCCGAGCGCCGCGAGCGCTCCGCCCCAGCCCGCGCGCCGCAAGGCCAGCTGCCGGTTCTCTGCCTGGATGCCAAGCGACAGCTGCCGGTAACGCTCGATCAGGAAGTCGTTGAGGCCGAAAATCTTGACCTCCTTCGCCGTCTCGGTACTGGCGCCGGTCTGCCGGACGTAGTCGAGCTCCCGCCGTTCTGCCGTGCGGGCAAAGCTCAGCGCGTAGCCCTGGGCGTTGAAATGCGCCTCGCCGACGAATGCCGGGATCAATGCCAGCAGCAGCAGCACGATCAGCCACGGCGCATAGGCCGCAAGCCCGGCGGCAAACCCTACGACCGTCACCACGTCCTGCGCCTGGCCGAACATCTGGCTGATGAGCGTCGTGCGCCCGCCGGTCTGCCGCCGAGCGCGGTCCAGCTTATCCTGCAGCTCGCTGTCCTCAAAGTCCTCAAGGTCGAGTGTCGCCGCGTGCTGCATCAGCCGGATGCTGGAGGCGTTGGTGAACCGCTCGGCCAGCAATGCATCCACCAGCGACACCACGCGGCCGAGCACGTCGGTCAGCACGGCCAGTGCCAGCTCGGCCAGGATCAGCAAAGCGAGCCGCAGCAGCAGGCCGCTGGCGATCCAGCCGGCGGCGTCGGCCGGGTGACCCGGCAGCCGCGACAGCTGCAGCACCTCGTCGATAATGAGCTTGCCCAGGAACAGCACCGTCACCGGCAGCAGCGCCCGCACCAGGCGCAGCGTCAAGGTGGCAGAGGTGAGGCTCGGGCTGGTGCGCCAGATCAGCGCCAGGAACGGCGGCAGGGCGCGCAGCGCGCCCAGGCGGGCCCGCAGCGTCGGGCGTGGAGGATCAATGTTTGGCGCCATGGGGCTTCTTCTCGCATCGCAGCAACTTGGCAAGCCCGTGATTCGCGCCAGGTGCCGGTTCGGCGTACAGAGCCCGCGATAAAGGACCCAATGCCATGCCCCGCCTGCTGCCCGACGCCCCCTTTGGCCGCGCCGAGACCCGTGTCGTTCTATTGGAGGGCATCAGCGCCAGCGCCGTCGCGCTGTTCCATGCCGCCGGATACAGTGACGTCCGGCATCATACCAAGGCGCTGGAAGGCGCTGCGCTGGTCGATGCGGTCCAGGGTGCGCACATCATCGGCATCCGCAGCCGCACGCAGCTTTCGAGCGCGGTGCTCGCCGGCGCCGGGCCGCTGATTACGGTGGGCTGTTTCTGCATCGGCACCGACCAGGTGGACCTGTCGGCCGCCCGCGCGCTCGGCATCCCGGTGTTCAACGCGCCGTTCAGCAACACCCGCAGCGTCGCCGAACTCACCATCGGCGAGATCGTCATGCTGCTGCGCCGCATCACGCCGCGGTCTGAGGAGGCGCATCGGGGCGGCTGGGACAAGTCCGCCAACGGGAGTTTCGAGGTGCGCGGCAAGGTGCTGGGCATCGTCGGCTACGGCAACATCGGCAGCCAGCTCTCGACCATCGCCGAGGCGATGGGCATGCGAGTGATCTTCTTCGACCGCACCAACCGGCTGCGGCACGGCAACACCGAATCGGTGGCGACGCTCGGCGAATTGCTGGGCCGCAGCGACGTCGTGACCCTGCACGTGCCCGACACCCCGGCGACCCGCGGCATGATTGGGGCGGAGGAGATCGCCGCGATGCGGGAGGGCGCGTATCTGATCAACAACTCGCGCGGCCGGGTCGTGGACCTCGACGCGCTGGCGGCGGCGCTGCGCTCCGGACGGCTGGCGGGCGCCGCGGTGGACGTGTTCCCGAGCGAGCCGAAATCGGCCAACGAGGCGTTCCAATCGCCGCTGCAGGGGCTGCCCAACGTGATCCTGACGCCGCATATCGGCGGATCCACTGAGGAGGCGCAGGAACGCATCGGCGAGGAGGTCGCGCGCAAGCTGCTGGATTTCCTCGACAGCGGCTCGACGGGCGGTGCGGTGAACTTCCCGCACGTCGAGCAGCCGCGCAGCCCGGGCCAGCCGCGCTTCCTGCATGTGCACCGCAACGTGCCCGGCGTGCTCGGCCAGATCAACGCGGTGTTCAGCCAGATCGGCCTGAATGTGTCGGCGCAGGTGCTGCAGACCGACGGGGAGCTCGGCTACGTCATGGTCGATGTGGAGCGGCGTCCGACCGGGCGCTCGGCGACTCTGGCGGCGCTGTGCGCGATCGAGGGCACTATCCGGGCCCGGGCTCTGGATTAGGCTTACCCGCTCGATTAACGGCACCCGGTTGACTGGCCGGGCCTTGGTCGTCGCGGAGCGGTGACCCTATATATGTGGCACTCACCCTAGGAGCTCACCTTGGCAGCACTCAACCGCCTCGCGCCGCACGCCGACGACGAGGACCCCGACGCCCCCGACGTCCCGGAGCCGATGGGCCCCGACACGAAGGAGCCTGACGACAACAAGACGCTCTCGTCGCCGATCAACGAGCTCGAGACCCGGCTGTTCAACAACCGCAAGGTGCTGGTGTTCGGCGCGATCAACGACAAGGTCGCGCGGGACGTGACCGGCCGGCTGCTGGCGCTGGCGAGCGACTCCGACAAGCCGATCGACGTGTATGTGAACTCGCCCGGCGGCCACGTCGAGAGCGGCGACACTATCCACGATATGATCCGCTTCGTCGATACGGTCGCGCCGGTGCGGGTGATCGGCACTGGCTGGGTCGCCAGCGCCGGTGCGCTGATTTTCCTGGCCGGCGTCAAGGAGCGGCGGCTGTGCCTGCCCAACACGCGCTTCCTGCTGCATCAGCCGATGGGCGGCGTGCGCGGGCCGGCGACCGACATCGATATCGAGGCGCGGGAGATCATCAAGATGCGCGAGCGGATCAACCGCATCATCGCGCACGAGACCGGGCAGACGATGGAGCGCGTCATCCGCGACACCGACCGCAACTACTGGATGAGCGCCGAGGAGGCGATCGCCTACGGCATGGTGAGCCGCGTCATCACGAGCATGTCGGATCGCTGAGGCTGAATACCGGCCGGGCTCGCTAAAAGCCCGGTCAGCTAAGCGCGGCTTCGATCCGGTCCCAGGCGCTGCCTGGGATGCCGAAGCGTAGCCAGCTTGGCTCCGCTTCGAAACGGCGGGCCAGGATGCCGGCCTGGCCCAGCCGTTCCCAGATTGCTTGGGCGGCAGGCGTTTGTGCCAATCGAAACAGATGCGTGCCTCCGACTATGCGGGCTCCGGCTGCGGTCAGCAGGCCGTCCAGCCGGGCCACGTCGCCGTTCAGGCGGGCACGGGTTGCGTTCAGCCAGGCGCTGTCAGCAAGGGCTGCGGTCCCAATCTCAACCGCGGCCCCGCTTACCGCCCAGGGGCCGAGCATTGCGCGGATAGTCTGCGCCACCGCTGGCGCTGCGATCGCGAAGCCGAGCCGGAGTCCGGCCAGGCCGTAGGTCTTGCCGAATGACCGTAATACGATCGCATTGGCCGGCAGCATGGGCGCGAGGCTCAGGCCCGGCCCTTCGAAATCGGCAAACGCTTCATCGACCAGCAGTGCTCCGACACGCTCGCTCAACGCCAAAAGCTCGACGTCGCGGAAGCGGCGTCCGTCGGGGTTGTTGGGGTTGCACAGCACCACGCCAGGTCCCGACTCGATGGCCGCGATACCAGGGACGACCGAGACGGCGCTCCCGGCCGCCGTCCAGGCGGAAGCGTGCTCGGCGTAGGTAGAACCGACGATGGCGACGCGACTGAGCCGAAGCAGATGCGGCAGCAGGCTGATCAGGATTTGCGTGCCCGGCGCCGCCACGACCATGCTGGGATCGGCGACGCCATAGGCTTGCGCCGCCACCGCTTCGAGCCGCTGCACCTCCTCGGACTCGGGCAGGCGACGGTAGGCATTGGGCGCTAGGTCGGGCACCGGGTAGGGCAGGGGATTGATCCCGGTCGAGAGGTCGATCCACGGCTCCGGCGCCATGGGAAATTGTGCCCGTGCCGCGATCAGGCCGCCGCCATGGGCAATCGCCAAGCCAAACTCTGCCATGGTAGCTCCTATACGATGCAACTTACCTCCAACCTGGGCCTGATCGCCTGCGCCCTGGTGCTGGAGGCTGCGGTGGGATACCCGGACCCAGTGTTCCGCGCCATCGGGCATCCCGTCATGTGGGTCGGCGCGCTGATCGGCTGGCTGGACCGGGCCTGGAACCGCGACACCCTCGATCCTCGTCTCCGCCGTAGCCTGGGTATCGCTGCCGTGCTGGTGGTCATCGTCGTCAGTGCCGGACCTGCGGCAATACTCCAGGCCACATTGCCCGCGGCGCTGTCACTGCTGCTGGCCACCGCCGCCAGCACTCTGCTGGCGCAGCGCAGCCTGTGGAGCTTCGTCGCCGCAGTGGGAACAGCCCTGCGCCAAGACGGCCTGCCCGCCGGACGCGCCGCCGTCGCCCACATCGTCGGGCGCAACCCCGAGACCCTGGACGAGCCCGCGGTGATCCGCGCCGCCATCGAGAGCCTGGCCGAGAACTTCTCCGACGGCGTCGTCGCCCCGGCGCTCTGGGGTGCGCTGCTTGGCCTGCCGGGGATCGCCGCCTATAAGGCGGTTAATACCGCCGACAGCATGATCGGCCACCTGACGCCTGGGCACCGCGCGTTCGGCTGGGCGTCGGCCCGCTTGGACGACCTGATCAACCTCCCGGCATCCCGCCTCGCGGCCAGCTGGCTCGTGCTGGCCGCGTGCCTGCACCCGGGCGCGTCGCCCTGGAATGCGTTGCGGGCAGTGTGGCGGGACGCTGGGCGGCACCACTCGCCGAACGCGGGCTGGCCGGAGGCGGCGATGGCCGGGGCGCTCGGCCTGCGGCTCGCGGGGCCGCGGGTGTACGGCGACGTGCGGGTGGACGACGCCTGGATGGGCGAGGGCCGGGCGGAGGCCACGTTGCGCGACCTCGACCGGGCGCTTGCGCTCTATCGCATGGCCTGCGCGTTGCAGATCGCGGCCTACCTGCTGCTTTGGGCCGTTACGCTGCAAAGCTGAGCAGCCGGTCCACGTCGATATGCGTCTCCAGGTGCTCGGCGAGCTGATCCAGCACCCACTCTACCGCCTCATGATGACGATGGCTCGAAGGCGCCGCGCCCCAGCGGCACAGCCATGCGCCGCGCTGCCCGTCATCAGCGAACAGGCCGTGCATGTAGGTGCCGAGCACCGAGCCGTCCGCCGAACCGGCCCCATCTGCGCGCCCGTCCGGCAGATGCAGCAACGGCCGCGCGGTCGCCGGGCCTGTAGTGCAGCCCATGTGCATTTCATAGCCGCGGAACGGCACGCCGTCGCTGGATCGGCCCATGACCTCCGCCAGGCGCTTCTCGCCGGTCAGCACGGTCTCCACGTCCAGCAGGCCGAGCCCGGCAACCTGGCCCGCCGGCCCTTCGATCCCCAGCGGGTCGGCGATGGAACGGCCCAGCATCTGGTAGCCGCCGCAAAGTCCAAAAATCCGGCCGCCGCGGCGGTGATGCGCCAGCAGGTCGATGTCCCAGCCGGTGGCTCGCAGGTCGGTCAAGTCGGCGATCGTCGCCTTCGAGCCCGGCAGGATCACCACGTCGCACACCGGCAGCGGCGTGCCGAGCGGCACCAGGGTCAGATCCACATCCGGCTCGGCGGCCAGCGGGTCCAGGTCGTCGAAATTGGCGATGCGCGGCAGCACCGGGACGGCGATCCGCAACGCGGCACCCGGCCGGCGCTCCCCCTGAGTCAGGTCTGCCGCGTCCTCGGCCGGCAGCCTGGCGGCGGCGGCAAAGTGCGGCACGAGCCCGAGCGACGCCCAGCCGGTACGTGCGGCGATCAGGGCCATGCCGGCGTCGAACAGCGTCAGGTCACCGCGCATCCGATTGACGATGAAACCGCGGACCAGGCGCGCGTCCTCTGTGTCCAGCACGGCGTGGGTGCCGACCAGGCTGGCGATCACCCCGCCGCGGTCGATGTCGCCGACCACCACCACCGGCGTCGCGGTGGCGCGGGCGAACCCCATGTTGGCGATGTCGCCAGCGCGCAGGTTCACCTCCGACGCGCTGCCTGCCCCCTCAACCAGGATCAGCTCGGCTTCGGCTGCCAATCGGTTGAAGCTGTCGAGCACGAAGGGCATGAGGCCGGGCTTCATCGCCTGATACTCGCGGGCGCGGGCAGTGGCGTAAACCCGGCCCTGCACGACCACCTGCGATCCGGTCTCGCTCTGCGGCTTCAGCAATACGGGGTTCATATGGACCGAGAGCGGCACGCCGGCGGCACGGGCCTGCAGCGCCTGCGCCCGGCCGATCTCGCCGCCGTCCGCCGTTACGGCCGCGTTGTTCGACATGTTCTGCGGCTTGAACGGCCGGACCGCGATGCCGCGCCGCAGGCAGGCCCGCGCCAGCCCCGCCACCAGCAGCGACTTGCCGACGCTCGACCCAGTGCCCTGCAGCATGATGGCGCGTCCGGTCAAAGCTTGGCCATCAGAACTCGATGCCCTCCTGTGCCTTCACGCCAGCCGCAAAGTGATGTTTTACGAGTGTCATCTCGGTCACGAGATCGGCGGCCTCGATCAGGGCCGGGCGGGCGTTGCGGCCGGTGATTACCACGTGCAGCCCCTCCGGCCGAGTGACCAGCGCCGCCAGCACCTCCGACTCCGCCAAGTAATCGTAGCGCAGCGCAATGTTCAGCTCGTCCAGCACCAGCAGCGACAGGCCGGGCTGCCGCATCATCGCGAGCGCCTGGTCCCAGGCGCGGCGGCAGGCGGCGACGTCGCGGTCGCGGTCCTGGGTTTCCCAAGTGAAGCCCTCGCCCATGGTGTGCCACTCCACCAGGTCGTCGAAGCGAGCCAGGGCAGTGCGCTCGCCGGTGCTCCAGGCGCCCTTAATGAACTGCACGACGCCAACGCGGCGCCCGCGCCCGACCATGCGCAGCAGCAGGCCGAACGCGGCGGTGCTCTTGCCCTTGCCTGACCCGGTGTGGACCATCAGTAGGCCTTTTTCCAATGTCTTGCTGGCGACCTCGGCGTCCTGCACGGCCTTGCGCTTCGCCATCTTGGCGGCGTGACGCTCCGTTTCACTCATCGCGTGGTCCCTTTACGAATAGCGGCAGCCCGGCAACCATGAACACCACCCGATCGGCGCGTGCCGCGAGGTTTTGGTGCAGCCGGCCGGCCGCATCGCGGAAGCGCCGGGCGAGCGCGTTGTCGGGCACGATGCCGAGGCCGACCTCGTTCGACACCAGCACCGTCTGCGCCGTCCGGCCCAGCGCTGCGTCCAGCGCCGCCTCCGCCGCCACCAAATCCGCATCGCCCAGCATGAGGTTGGTGAGCCAGAGCGTCAGGCAATCGACCAGCACCGGCGCGTCGCCCGCGTCCTGCAGCGCCGCCGCAAGTGCCATCGGCGCCTCGACCGTATGCCACCCGGCCACGCGGCGGTCGCGATGCTCGGCGACGCGGGCACGCATCTCGTCATCGAACGCCTGCGCCGTCGCGATATAGACCCACGGCGGCGGCAGGCGGGTGACCAAGCCCTCGGCGTAGCGGCTTTTGCCGGACCGCGCGCCGCCGAGCACGAGGGTCAAATGGGGTGCGCGCAGAGCATTTGATTGACAGGACAAGGGCCGGGTCATACTGCAGCCGCGATGGTCCCGCCATCCGGTGATTTCGGAGGGCGGGTTAATAGGGAATACGGTGCAATGCCGTAGCTGCCCCCGCAACTGTATGCGGTGAGCCGCCCGTCGCGTGCCACTGGGCGAGAACCCCGGGAAGGTAGGCGGGCAGCGCGGTTTTGGTCCCTGCAAAAGGGCCGAAGCCAGATCCGTAAGCCAGGAGACCTGCCATCGATGAGGCTGGCGGCTTAAAAACCGTTCCTCTTGCCAACGACGCGCGGCCGGGCGGGGTGCCTCGGCGGCGGCGATGCTGTGTTGCAGCATCGACCTGCGGAGCTATGCCCCGCAGGCGCTCGGCACCCCGTGCTTTGCCGCGACGCACCGGAGGCTGCCTTTATGACCGTTACGTCTATCCCCACTCTGCACGTCTGCACCACCTGCCGTGCCGGCCAGACCCTCGCCGAGAGCGACCGGCGGCCGGGCCAGCATATGCTCGACACGATCGCTGCATTGCTTGATCCGAAAGCACCCGCCGTGGACCTTCAGGAGGTCGTCTGTTTGTCGAGCTGTGACCACGGCTGCGCCGCTGCGATTTCGGCGCCGGGCAAGTGGACCTATCTGCTCGGGCGGCTTGAACCCAGCATGGCCGCGGACCTGCTGAGCTATGCCGAGACTTACGCGCGGTCCGCCACCGGCACCGTCCTGCCGTCCCGCCGCCCGGCGTCGCTTGCCCGCGTCGTGCTGGGGCGTATGCCGGACCTAAACCAAGCCCGCGTCGCCCAGGAGCGTGCCGCGTGAACGCTGGAAAAATCTCGGCGCCCGTCGCGACCGGGAAGATCCCGGCGACGGTGATCACCGGCTTCCTCGGCGCCGGCAAAACGACGCTGCTGCGGCATCTGATCGAGAACGCCGGCGGCCGACGCCTGGCGATCATCGTGAACGAGTTCGGCGCGGTCGGCGTCGATGCCGACCTGCTGCGCGGCTGCGGCATCCCGGCCTGCGCGGAGGCCGACATCGTCGAGCTGGCGAACGGCTGCCTGTGCTGCACCGTGGCCGACGAGTTCCTGCCGGCGATGCAGGCATTGCTCGACCGCCCGGACCCACCGGAGCATATCGTGATCGAGACCTCGGGCCTCGCACTGCCAAAGCCGCTGCTGAAGGCGTTCGGCTGGCCCGGCATCCGCTCGCGCGTCACGGTAGATGGGGTGATCGCAGTGGTGGACGGCCCCGCGGTCGCCGCCGGCCGCTTCGCCGACGATCCAGCCGCGGTGGCGGCGCAGCGACTGGCCGACCCCGGCCTCGATCACGACAACCCGCTGGCGGAGGTGTTCGAGGATCAGTTGCAGTCCGCCGACTTGGTGGTGCTGAACAAGGCCGACCTACTCGATGCAGACACGCTGGCGCGGGTGCGTGCGACTGTCTTGGCAGCGTTGCCGCGAGCGGTGCGGATCATCGCGGCGCATGAAGGCCGGGTCGATCCGGGGATCCTGCTGGGCCTGCACGCTGCGGCAGAGGACGATTTGGCGGTGCGCCCGTCGCACCACGATGCCGAGGACAGCGCGCACGAGCATGACGACTTCGAGAGTTTCGTCGTGGCGATCCCTGAGACGGACGCGCCCGACGCGTTGATCGCCCGGCTGAAAGGCGTCGCGGAGGCGCATCAGATCCTCCGCATCAAGGGCTTCGCCTCCGTCCAGGGCAAGCCGCTGCGGCTGGCGATCCAGGGCGTCGGCGGGCGATTTCGAAAAGAGTTCGACCGTGCCTGGGCGCCCGGCGAGGCCCGGCTGGGGCATTTGGTCGTCATCGGTGAGACTGGCCTCGACCGCGCCGCGATCGAAGCCGGCGTGAACGCGTAGCGCCATGCACCTGCTGGTCCGCGAAACCCGCACGCTGGACGAGGACACGCCCGCCGACGACCTCGGTCAAACTGCGGCCGATATCGTCGTGCTGTCGTTCTCCGACGCCGACCTTGGCGCGCTGGCGGGCGCCTGGCAGACGATGGCCAGGGCGCCGGGCCTTCGGCTGGCGAGCCTCGGGCGGCTGCGCCACCCAATGTCGGTGGACGTGTATCTGGACCAGGTGCTGGCGCATGCGCGCTGCATCGTCATCCGGCTGCTGGGCGGGCTGGACTACTGGCGTTATGGGGCGGAGGAGGTCGCGGCGCTGTGCCGGGCCGAGGGCATTGCACTGGCGTTGCTGCCCGGCGACGGGCTGGACGACGCCCGGCTGGCGGCGCTTTCCACTGTTGCGCCCGACGCTTTGGCGCGACTCGACGCCTGTTTTCGCCATGGCGGCCCGGCCAACATGGCGCGGCTGCTCCGGCTGGCGTCGCATCTGGCCGGCCTGTGTCCAGACGCCGATGACGCCGCCGTGCCAGTGCCGCAGCACGGTGTGCATGCGCTGGACCTGATTGAGGATCGGCCATTCGCCGCGGTCGTGTTCTACCGCTCGCATTTGCTTTCGGCCGACATCGCCCCGATCGAGGCCGTGATGGCGGCCCTGCGCGCCCGGGATCTGGCGGTCGGCGCCGTGTATGTATCCAGCCTGAAAGCGCCCGACAGCGCGGCGTATGTCGCGGCGACCCTGCGAGCCTGGCGTCCGTCGGTGGTGTTGAACGCGACCGGGTTCGCGGCGAGGCGGGGCGATGCCGGGTCGCCGCTCGACGCGCCGGGGGTGCCGGTGCTGCAGCTCGTGCTGGCAGGCTCGTCTCAGGCAGCTTGGCGGGACTCGTCGCGCGGCTTGTCGCAAACCGATCTCGCGATGCAGGTCGTGCTGCCGGAGCTCGACGGACGACTGTTGACCGGCGCGGTCTCCTTTAAGGACACCGAGGCGGCGCTGCCGGCGCTGCAGTACGCCCGGACCGTGCACCGCCCTGAAGCGGACGGCGTGGCGCTGGCGGCGGACCGCGCGGCGGGATGGGTCCGCCTGTCGAAAACACCGCGCGCGGCACGGCGGGTGGCGATCGTGCTGTCCGACTATCCCCGAGCAGGTGGGCCAGGCGTGGGCGGCCAGCGCGGCCATGCGGTGGGCCTGGACAGCTTCGCCAGCCTAGACGCCATCCTGCATGACCTCGGAGACGCCGGATTCACGACAGACGCCCTGCCGGATCAGGCCGCGCTGGTGCATGCGCTATGCCACGCGTCGCCCACGCCGATGCTGTCGCTGGCGGACTATGAACGTCTGTTCGCTGGCCTGCCCGACCCCGTACAGGCCAGCGTGCGCGCCGCCTGGGGCGATCCAACCGGCGACTTTGCCCTGCAACAGCTCCAGCTCGGCAACCTGACCGTCGCAATGCAGCCCGAGCGCGGCGGGGCGGACCGGCGGGCGCTGTATCACGATCCCAACCAGATGCCGTGCCACGGCTACCTCGCTTTTTATCTTTGGCTGCGCCATGACCGCGACGTGCACGCCATCCTGCATCTGGGCGCGCATGGCTCGCTGGAGTGGCTGCCCGGCAAGGCGGTGGCGCTGTCGCCTTCGTGCCTGCCGCGCGCGCTGTCCGGCGGCGTGCCGGTCATCAATCCGTTCATCGTCAACAACCCCGGCGAGGCCGCCGCCGCCAAGCGCCGTTTGGGCGCCGTCACCATCGGCCACCTGACGCCGCCGCTCGGCGCCAATGCTACGCATGGCGAGGCAGCGGTGCTGGAGCGGCTGATCGACGAGTATGCCGCAGCCGATGGCCTCGACCGCCGACGCACTGGGCTGCTGCGGCGGGAGATCTTGGAGCGCGCCGACACGTCCGGGCTGCTGGCCGAGAGCGGCGTGCCGCGCGATGCCGCCGACGAGGACGCGCTGGCGCGGCTCGACGCCTATCTGTGCGACGTGAAGGACCTGCAGCTCCGGGACGGCCTGCACGTGTATGGCCGCCCGCCGCTCGCCCGCGACCGCATGCTGGACGCCTTGCGCCGGTCGGACCCGGAAGCTGACGGGGCGGCACTGGACGCCTCGGCGGCGGCGGAGCGGGCGGCGCTGTTGGCAGCACTCGACGGACGATTTGTGGCGCCGGGTCCGGCGGGCGCGCCGACACGCGGCCGGGCGGACGTGCTGCCGACCGGGCGCAACCTCGCGACCATCGACCCGCGCGGCGTACCCACCCGTTCCGC
Organism: Rhodospirillales bacterium; assembly: GCA_025351925.1. Taxonomy (GTDB): domain Bacteria; phylum Pseudomonadota; class Alphaproteobacteria; order Acetobacterales; family Acetobacteraceae; genus CAHJXG01. Next base: position 26,394 of record JANXVC010000499.1, read on the forward strand.
CGTTGCCTTGGCAGAGCGCGCCGCAGCCGAGCTGCTGCGCCGCCATCTGCAGGACCACGGCGAATGGCCGCGCAGCCTAGTGATCGATGTCTGGGGCAGCGCCAGCATGCGCACGGGCGGCGAGGACCTAGCGCTGGCCTTTGTGCTGCTCGGCGCCCGGCCGGTCTGGGACGCGGGATCGGCGCGGGTGAGCGGGTTCGAGGTGCTGCCGATCGCTCTGCTGGACCGACCGCGCATCGACGTCACTTTGCGCATTTCCGGCCTGTTCCGCGATGCGTTCCCCGGCCAGGTGGCGCTGTTCGACAGCCTGGTGCGCGCCCTCGCCGAGCGGGACGAAGCCGCGGACTGGAACCCACTGGCAGCATCGGCGCATGGTCTCGGGGGCGAGGCGCTGCGCCGTGCGACAACGCGGATTTTTGGGGCGCCGGCAGGACAGTACGGCGCGGGGCTGGACGGCGATGGCTACCTTGCCGCCTCAGCCGGGGCATATGGTCAGGGCCTCGACGGCGCGCCCGACCATGCGGGCCTCGCCGCGCGTATGGGCTCGGCGGACGCCTTCGTGCACGCGCAGGATCATGCCGAGGCCGATTTGTTGGATAGCACCGAGCATTCGGCGCATGAGGGCGGGTTCGCCGCCGCCGCCGCTGCACTCGGAGGCGCTCCGGCGCTGTATCACCTCGACACCTCCCGCCCCGAGGCGCCGCGGGCGCGCAGCGTCGCCGAGGAGGTCGCTCGCGTCGTTCGTGGCCGCGCCGCCAACCCGTGCTGGATTGCGGGCATGATGCGGCACGGCTACCGGGGCGCCGCCGAGATCGCCCGCGGCATCGAGGCGCTGCACGGCTTTGCCAGCACGCTGCCCACCCGCTTTGACGCACAGTTCGACCTGCTGTTCGAGGCGACCCTGGGCACTCCCGAAGTGGACGACTTCCTGCGCACCGCCAACCCGGATGCCCGCGCCGCCCTGGCGTCCCGCTTCGCTGGCGCGCAGTCTGCAGGATTGTGGCACCCCCGCCGCAACAGCGAGTCCGAGGCATGACAATACAGCGCGGCTGGTGCCCCAGCCTGTATGAGCCGATGGCCACCGGCGACGGCCTGCTGGTGCGGGTGAAGCCGCCAGCCGCACGGCTGACCAGCGCCGCTCTCCGCACGCTGGCCGACGCCGCCTCACAGTTCGGCAACGGCGTTTTTGAGTTGACTAGGCGCGGCAACCTGCAGGTCCGCGGCCTCACTCCAGCTGGCGTGCTAGGCTTCGCGGCGGCGATGGTCGCGGCCGGACTCGCCGACGCCGATCCGGCTATCGAGCGCCACCGCATCGTCATGCCGCCGCCGCTCGCCGGCGACGATCCGGCCGTGCCGCCCGGCGTACTGGCGCTTGCGGAGGCAGTCGAGCGCATGGTCCCGCCCGGCTTGCCGCCCAAGTTCTGCGTCGCGATCGACGGCGGCGGCGTCCTAGCCGGTGTTCCTGCCGCGGACATCGTGATCGACGCCCGAAATTGTACGCCGGACACGGCTATGTGGGTGCAACGGAAGATGCGCGACGCGGTGGGGCACGCACGCGGCGTCGTCCAGCCGGCCCGCCAACCCAGATCAGCCATCGGCTTCCATCGCTACGGGACCGGGCACGAGGGCGCCTTTGGCCTTGGCCTGCCGTTCGGGCAAACCGATGCGGCGGGGTTGCTGCGGCTCGCCGAGCTGGCCGATCGCTTCGGCGGCGGGGCAATCCGCACCAGCCCGTGGCGCGCCATGCTGCTGGGCCGCGTCGCGCTGCGTGACCTAACCGAGCTGCGCATCGCCGCGGCAGAATGGGTGCTCGATTCCGCCGACCCTCGGCTGCGCATCACTGCCTGCGTCGGCAGTCCCGGCTGCGACCGCGCCAGCGTGCCGGCCCGCGCCGACGCTGGCCTGCTTGCGGCGCAGGGAGCCGCGGGGAGGCTGCATATTTCTGGCTGTGCCAAGGGCTGCGCCTATCCCGGCGGTCCGGTCCTGGTCGGCGAGGCCGGGCGCTACAGCCGGGTCGAGAACTGGCGCGCGGGCACAGCACCGGCTCCGCAGGGCCTCACCTTGGAAGCCGCGGCATCGGCATGAGCGGACGCCAGTACATCCGGGACGGCGCCGCGATCTACGCCCAGTCCTTCGCCACCATACGCGCCGAGGCCGATCTATCGCGTTTCTCGCCCGACGAGGCCCGGGTCGCCGTGCGGGTGATCCACGCCTGCGGTGTCGTCGGCATCACGTCGGACATCGAGTTCAGCCCCGGCTTCACCACTGCCGTCCGTGCTGCGCTGCTGGCCGGCTGCCCCATCCTATGCGACAGCAAGATGGTCGCGCAGGGCATCACCCGCGCCCGCCTGCCAGCGGACAACGCCGTCATCTGCACCCTGGACGCGCCGGAGACGCCGGGGATCGCCGCCCGGATCGGCAACACGCGCTCGGCCGCAGCGCTGGAGCTGTGGCGGCCGCATCTGGCCGGGGCGCTGGTGGCGATCGGCAACGCGCCCACCGCGCTGTTCCATTTGCTCGACCTGCTCGACGCCGGCGCGCCGCACCCGGCGGCGATCATCGGCATGCCGGTCGGCTTCGTCGGCGCGCTCGAATCGAAGCAGGCGCTGGCATGTGATGGGCGCGTGCCGTTCGCCACCGTGCACGGCCGGCGCGGCGGCAGCGCCATGGCGGTCGCCGCGGTGAACGCCCTGGCCAGCGAGCGCGAATGACTGGTGTGCTCCAAGTCGTCGGCATGGGCCCCGGCGATCCGGACCTGCTGACGCTCCGGGCGGCGCGCATCCTGGCGACCGCTGCCGTCGTCGCGTTTTTCGCCAAGCGCGGCCGGCCCGGCCATGCCCGCACCATCGCGGCGGCGCACCTCAACCCCGCCGCCGAGGAACTCCGCTTCGAGTATCCCTACACCACCGAGATCGACGTGGACGACCCGCGCTATGAGCCCGGCATTCGTTCATTTTATGAGGCAGCCGCCGCCATCGTCGCTGCACGGCTCGACGCTGGCCACGACGTGGCGCTGTTATGCGAGGGCGATCCGTTCTTCTACGGCTCGGCCATGTATGTGTTCGACCGGCTGCGTGCGACACATCCAACTGTGGTCACGCCGGGTATCACCAGCATGAGCGGCTGCTGGGCACAGGCGCGTCTGCCGATGACGCATGGCGACGACGTGCTGACGGTGCTGCCTGGCACGCTCGACGCCGATGCGCTCGCCGCCCGGCTCGCTGGCAGCGACGCCTCCGTCATCATGAAGGTCGGCCGCAATCTGCCGAAGATCCGCACGGCGCTGCAGTCCGCTGGGTTGGCGGAGCGCGCGTTGTATGTTGAGCGCGGCACCATGCCGGACGGCCGCATGCTGCCGTTTGCGGAGTTCGCCGAGGATCGGGCGCCATACTTCTCGCTGGTTCTGGTGCCCGGCCGGCAGCGAGTGCGATGAAGCAGAGGGCGCGATGAGCGGGCGACTCGCCATTGTCGGCCTCGGCCCCGGCGCTGCCGCCATGCAGACCCCGCAGGCGACGGCGGCACTGGCGGCGGCAACGGACCTCGTGGGTTATGCGACTTATCTCGATCGCGTGCCCTTGCGTGCCGGCCAGGTCCGCCACGCCTCGGACAACCGGGTCGAACTCGATCGTGCCCGACATGCCCTATCGCTCGCCGGCGCCGGACGGAACGTGGCCATCGTGTCGTCCGGCGATCCCGGCGTGTTCGCGATGGCGAGTGCGGTGTTCGAGGCCGTGGAGCACGGTGAGCCCGCCTGGCGCACGCTCGACATCGTCGTGGTTCCAGGAATCTCTGCTGTGTTCGCCGCCGCCGCCCGGCTTGGCGCGCCGCTGGGCCATGATTTTTGCGTGCTGTCATTATCTGATAACTTAAAGCCGTTCGACGTCGTACTAGCCCGGCTCACCACTGCCGCATCGGCCGGGTTCGTCATCGCGTTGTATAATGCGGCCTCTCGCGCCCGGCCCTGGCAGCTCGGCGCGGCGCTCGACGCGTTGCGGGTCATTCTACCCGCCGCAACGCCCGTGGTGCTGGCGACCGCCATCAGCCGCACGGATGAGCGGATCGAGGTCACCACCCTTCTCGAAATTGACCCAGCGCGGGCCGACATGCGCACTTTGGTCATGATCGGTTCCGCCACCACCCGCCGGATCGAGCGTGACGGCCCCATTCCTTGGCTCTACACACCGCGTTTCCACGTGGAAACGACATGATCCAGCCAGGCCAACGCACCCGCGGCGTCCGGCACCGTCTCCCCAGGCGGAGCAATGGGCCGTGCGACCATCACCACCTCGATGCCCAACGCCCGCGCCGCCGCCAGCTTTGGCGCGGTCGCAGCACCGCCGGAGTTCTTGGTGACCAGCGCCTCTATTCCCTCCCGCTCCAGCAGCCGGCGCTCCTCGTCCTCGTGGAACGGACCGCGTGCCGCGATATACCGCGCCGTGGCCGGCAGCAAAGCAGGGTCCGGCGGCTCGACGCTGCGGATCAAGTAGCTGTGCCAGGGCGCCAGGCTGAACGGCGCCAGCTCCTGCTGTCCAATTGTCAGAAACACCCGCCGCGGCGTGGCTCCGAGCGCCTGCACCGCAGCTGGTATGTCCGCAACCGTGGTCCAGCGGTCGCCGGGACACGCTGTCCATTGCGGCCGCAAGACGGAAACCATCGGCACGCCGGCGATAGTGGCAGCAGCCACCGCGTTGCGGCTGATCTGTGCGGCGAAGGGGTGCGTCGCGTCGATCAGCGCTGCGACGTCATGTGTCCGCAGATACGCCGCCAGCCCATCGACCCCACCGAACCCGCCGCGCCGTGCCGGGATGGCCGGCAGCACCGGCGCCCGGGTGCGCCCGGCGAGCGACAGCATCGCCCGCACCCGCGCATCCCCCGCCAGCGCCCTGGCGATCGCCGAGGCCTCGGTCGTGCCGCCGAGGATCAGGACTTCCATCAGTGGAAATAAACATGAACCCGCCCTGGCTGGCCATACTCGGCGTGAACGAAGACGGCGCGCTGTCCCTGGCCGCCAGCGGGCTGCTCGGCGACGCAGCCCTGGTCGTCGGCGGCGCACGGCATCTGGCGTTGGCCGACGCACTGATCCACGGCGAGCGGATGGTCTGGTCCAACCCGCTCGCCGCCTCGCTCGACGCCATCATGGCGGGCCGACCGCGTCCGGTCGTAGTGCTCGCGTCCGGCGATCCGTTCTGTTACGGCGTTGGCAGCACCCTGGCCGGCCTGGTTCCAGCGGTCGAGCGCCTGTGCATCCCAGCCCCTTCGTCCTTGACGCTCGCCTGCGCCCGGCTCGGCTGGGCGGTGCAGGACTGCGCGACCATCTCGTTCTGCGGCCGGCCGCTCGCCCCGTTGGCGCCGCTGCTGCAGCCCGGTGCCCGTATCCTGGCGCTCTCGGCCGACGCCGGCACGCCGGGCCTGGTCGCGAAGCTGCTGCAGGCGCGCGGTTTCGGCCCCTCCGTCCTGCACGTGCTGGAGGCGCTATCCGGTCCGCAGGAGCGCATCCGCAGCACCACGGCGGCCTGGTTCCGTCTGTCCGACATCCATCCGCTCAATATGCTGGCGATCGAGGTCGCGGCGGCGCCCGGCGCCCAAACCATCCCGCTCGCCAGCGGTCTGCCGGACAGCCTGTTCGACCATGACGGCCAGATCACCAAGCAGGAGATCCGCGCCGTCACGCTCTCCGCCCTGGCGCCGCGCCGGGGCGAGCGGCTGTGGGACATCGGCGCGGGCTCCGGCGCCATCGGCATCGAGTGGCTGCTGCGGCACCCGGCGAACCAGGCCATCGCCATTGAGCGCCATGCCGAGCGCGCCGCCCGTGCCGCCCGCAACGCCGTGTCTCTGGGCGTGCCGCATCTGCATGTCGCCGGCGCCCCGGCCCCGGGCGCGCTGCTCGGGCTCCCGCCGCCCGACGCCGTGTTCATCGGCGGCGGCGCCCACGAGCCGGGCGTGATCGACACCGCCTGGGCCGCGCTGCCGGCCGACGGCCGTCTGGTGGCCAACGCCGTCACCGTCGAGTCGGAGGCAGCGCTCCTATCCGCCCGCACCCGCCTCGGCGGCACGTTGTCGCGGCTGTCGGTCGAGCGGCTGGACCGCATCGGCGGCATGCACGGCTACCGCCCGGCGATCACCGTCACGCAATGGCTGGCGACGAAGCCTTGATCGTCGCTGGGCTGGGTTTTCGAAGTGGCTGTTCGGCCGATGACATCGTGCGCCTTGTTCAAACAGCGCAGGTTCTGGCCGGATGCATTGCGGGATCGCTTGCCGCCCCGGACTGGAAGCGCGACGAGCCTGGCCTTCACGACGCCGCCGCACGTCTCAGTCTGCCAATCGCCTTCATCGACACCGCCGCGCTGACCGTCGTGCAGCCGCGCTGCCCCACCCGGTCCATCGTCGCCGAACGCGCAACCGGCGTCGCCTCAGTGGCGGAGGGCGCAGCTTTGGCGGCCTCAGGCGGGAGCCTGTTGCTCGCGCGCATTGCCCATGGCGCCGCGACCTGCGCGCTGGCGGGGCCATGACCGTCCACTTCATCGGCGCGGGACCCGGCGCCGCCGACCTCATCACCGTGCGCGGCCAGGCATTGCTGGCGCGCTGCCCGGTGTGCCTGTACGCCGGGTCGATCGTGCCGCCGGCCATGCTGGCGCATTGCAGACCCGGCGCCCGGCTGGTGGACACCGCCCCGCTGTCGCTCGACGCGATCGAGGCCGAGTTCGTCGCCGCGTACCGCGCCGATCAGGACGTGGCGCGGCTGCACTCTGGCGACCTTTCGATCTACAGCGCGGTCGCCGAACAGCTCCGCCGGCTCGACCGGCACGGCATTCCCTGGACCCTGACCCCCGGCGTCCCCGCCTTCGCCGCCGCCGCCGCCGTGCTGGGCAATGAGCTGACCGTGCCCGAGCTTGCCCAAAGCGTGGTGCTCACCCGGCTGCCCGGCCGCGCTTCCGCCATGCCGCCGGGCGAGATGCTGGCTGCCTTCGCCGCGACCGGCGCGACGCTCGCGATCCACCTCGCGATCGACAAGCTCGCCTCGATTGTCGCGACCCTGGTGCCGTTCTACGGCGCGGATTGCCCAGTCGCGATCGTGGTGCGCGCCACCTGGGCCGACCAGCGCATCCTGCGTGGCACGCTGTCCAGCATCGCCGCCGCACATGCCGCAGATCCCGCCGAGCGCACCGCCATGATCCTGGTCGGCCGGGCGCTGCAGCCGGCCGGTTTTCGCGACAGTGCGTTGTACGGCCGCGACTACGTTCGGCGGTTCCGCGGCGGCATCGCATGAACCCGGTCGAACCCCGTCCGGCCCATCAGCACCCCTTGGCGATCGAAGAGCACAATTTCCAGCGCAATGTCCGCGCCCACCAGCGCGTCGGCCGCCGTCTGCCACGCTGCGCGGGCCACCACGTCCCCCAATGGCACCCCGGCGGCGTTGGCGGCGGCGAACGCCTCGGCCACGGTATTGGCGCCTGTAATCCGTCCTGCCAGTCCGATGTCAGTGACCAACGCTGCGAGTGCCGGAAGGTCGGCCGAGCCATGCTTCGAATGCAGGTCCAGCCGCCCCTGCGCCAGCTTGGTCATCTTGGCGACGCCGCCGGCGATGCTGACCCGGGCCACCGGGTGCCGCCGCAGGTATTTCAGCAACGCTCCCGCAAAGTCGCCCATCTCCAGCAGCGCCGTCTCCGGCAGGCCGTGCAGCGCCTGGATCGCCGCCTCCGACGCGCTGCCGGTGCTGCCGGCGACGTGGTCCAGCCCGATGGCGCGCGCGACGTCGATGCCGCGGTGGATGGTATCGATCCAGGCGGCGCAGGAATACGGCACCACGATCCCGGTCGTGCCAAGGATCGACAGCCCGCCGACGATGCCCAGCCGGCCGTTCAGGGTCTGCGCCGCGAGCGTCTCGCCTCCGGGAATCGACAGCTCGACGATCACGTTGGGGGTGGGGCTGACCTCGGCGAGCGCGGCGCGGATCATGGCGCGGGGCACCGGGTTGATGGCGGGTTCGCCGGGCGGGATCGGCAGGCCAGGCCGGGTCACGGTGCCGACACCCTGGCCGGCGCGGAACAGCACGCCGCTGCCGGGTGGTGCAGCCGACACGCGGGCGAACACCAACGCGCCGTGCGTCACGTCGGGGTCGTCTCCTGCGTCCTTTATGACACCGGCCATGGCGATGCCGGGCTCCAGCGCGGTTTCGGCCAGGGTGAACGACACGCGCTGCCCACGTGGCAGGGCGATGTCCACCGGATCTGGAAAATCACCGGTCAGCAATGCGGTAAACGCAGCCTTTGCCGCCGCCGTGGCGCAGGCCCCGGTCGTCCAGCCCCGGCGCAGCGGTCGCAGCTCTTCCACCCAGCTCAGTATAGGGACGAAACGGCATGACGCCGAGGGGCCTCGTGATCGGCGCGCCCAGGTCCGGGTCCGGCAAGACGACGGTCACCCTGGCGTTGCTCGCAGCATTGCGCCGCCGTGGCGTGGCGACACGGGCGGCCAAGTCCGGGCCCGACTATATCGACCCCGCCTTCCATGCCGTCGCCAGCGGCGCGCCCGTGCTGAATTTCGATAGCTGGGCGATGCCGCCGCCGCTGCTCGACCACTTGGCGGCCGAGGCAGCTGCCGGCGCTGCGGTGCTGATCGTCGAGTCGGCCATGGGCCTGTTCGACGGCGTTGCGGGACCCGCGGGCCGCACCGGGGCGGCGGCGGACCTCGCGGCCCGGCTGCGCCTCCCGGTGCTGCTGGTGCTCGACGTGTCCGGCCAGTCGCAGACCGCCGCCGCCGTTGCCCGCGGCTTCGCCACCCATGACCCAGCCGTTGCGATATGCGGCGTCGTGCTGAACCGCGTCGGCAGCGAGCGGCACCGCCTGGGTGCCACCGTCGCCATCGAGGCGGCCGGCTTGCCGGTATTCGGCGCTTTGCCGCGTGACCCGGCGCTGACCCTGCCCGAGCGGCACCTCGGCCTGGTGCAGGCCGCCGAGCACCCAGACCTGCCGGCGCTCCTGGACCGCCTGGCCGACCGCGCCGAGCAGCATCTGGACCTCGACGCAATCTTGCGGCACGCCGCGCCGCTCGCCGGCACCGCCCCATTCACGACAGCGTTGCCGCCGCCGGGGCAGCATATAGCGCTGGCGGCTGATGCCGCGTTCAGCTTTGTCTATGCCCACCTCATCGAGGGCTGGCGCCGCGCCGGTGCCGAGATCGCGCGCTTCTCGCCGCTCGCCGATGAGCCGCCGCCCGAGCATTGCGACGTCTGCTGGCTGCCCGGCGGCTATCCGGAGCTGCATGCTGGCCGCCTCGCCAGTGCTACGCGATTCATGGCCGGCCTGGCCCGCTTCGCCCAGACCCGCCGGGTGCACGGCGAGTGCGGCGGCTACATGGCACTGGGGCAGGGGATAGAGGACGCGTCCGGCGTGCGCCACGCCATGGCCGGTCTGCTCGGGCATGAAACCAGCTTTGCCCGCCGCAAGATGCATCTGGGCTACCGTGAGGCGACGCTGCTGACCGACTCGCCCATCGGCGCCGCGGGGATGGTAGTGCGTGGCCACGAGTTCCACTACGCCAGCACGATCGACCCTGGGGAGGACGCGCCACTGGCGGCTTTGCGGGACGCCGCCGGACATAGCCTCGGCACGGCCGGCGGCCAGCGCGGGCGCGTCACCGGCAGCTTCTTCCACGTGATCGCTCCGGTTGATTGGTAGCGTCCAGCCCCATTCCGCTTCCCTTGTCGGAAACCCTGCGGAAAGACCGGCGTTGTGCCCCATCATCACAGGAGACACGGCAATGGCGGCTTCAGACACCTTTAATGACGTAGCGCAGGACGCCAAGGAGCAGATCGCGCAGCTTCGCGCCCAAGTGCAGACGCTGATGTCAGAGCGCGTGACGCCGGCGCTGGCCAATGCGGCAGGAACGGCTGAGGAATACGCCCGCCAAGCGAAGGACATGGCGTCCGACCAGACCGAGATGCTGTCCGACCAGGTGCGCGAGTCGCCGATCGTCGCGATCCTCATCGCGGCCGGTGCGGGCTACCTGCTCGGCCGTATCGCGCGCTAGGCCGATGCGCACGGTAGAACTCGCCAAGGTAGCGGCTTCGGCGGAGGCGCTTCGTCTTCGCCGCGTCGCGCACCGCCAGGGCATGCGCGCTGCCTATGGCGCGGGCGCCGGCGTGTTTGCGATCGCCATCTTCGTTCTGCTGCACGTGGTGGCGTATAATGCCATGGTGCCGCGTCTGTCACCGCTGGTCGCCAGTCTTATCTTGCTGGCGTTTGACGTTGTGGTCGCGGCGGTCCTCGGCTACCTCGCGCTGAGCAACAAGCCTGACTCGGTTGAGGACGAGGCGAAGATGATTCGCCAGCAGGCGATCGTGGAATTGCGGAAGTCGATGACCGTCATGGCTTTGGCTGGCGAGGCGACCGGCATGATGCTGCGACGTCCGCGTAGTGTGACAGTCGTGAAGCCGCGCGGCACGGTCCGGGTCGCCGGAGAGCTGGCGGCAAGGCTGCTGGCGCGCCGTTAGGACATCGCCTATAGGCCGGATGCCTTAATCAAGGACATTCGGCCTATGTCTTCTAATGCTGAACCAGCCGTTATAGTCCGCCGCCAGGGGCGGATCGGGCGTCTTACGATAAATCGGCCCAAAGCGCTCAATGCCGTCGATCACGACATGCTGCGGATCATCCGCGCCGAGCTTGATCGGTGGCGAGACGACCCCTTTATCCACGCCGTCGTGATTGAAGGCGCTGGCGACCGTGCATTCTGTGTCGGAGGCGACATCCGCCAAGTAAGGGCGCTGGCGCTTGCTGGCCAATTTGCTGAGATCGATGCATTTTTTGCTGATGAGTATTCGCTCAACCTGGCGATCGCACGCTACCCAAAGCCCTACATCGCGCTGATTGACGGCGCGTGCATGGGAGGGGGCATGGGCCTGTCGATCCATGGCAGCATGAGGGTCGTAACCGACTCCGCATCGTTGGCGATGCCTGAGACCGGCATAGGATTCTTCCCCGATGTCGGGGCAAGTTTTTTTCTCCCGCGCCTGCGTCCGAATTATGGCATGTACTTGGCCTTAACCGGAGCCCGAGCCAGCGGCGCTGACGCGGCCTACCTAGGTCTTGCGACCCACTACGTATTACGTGACCGAATGACAAACCTTGCAGATGCGGTCGCAGAGAACGGGCCGGCTGTGCTGACCGAGGCCGCAGTGCCGCCACCGCCAGGCGTGATGCCTGGCCTCTCTGAAGCCGTACGCATTTTTGATGCCGGCAGCGTCATGGAGATTATCGAACGCCTCGTGGCGCTGGACACTCAGTGGGCACGGGACACCTTGAAGGCGCTGCGAGCGATGTCGCCGACCGCTACCTTATGGGCGTTTGAGCTGATGCGGCGCGGCGCTGGGCGCACATTAGAACAATGTCTAGCAGCCGAGTTGTTAATGGCCCGGCATGCAACGCGGCACCCGGATTTCGCAGAGGGCGTGCGCGCGATGGTCATCGACAAGGACCGTATGCCGCATTGGTCTCCGGCACGACTTGAGGATGTTGATCCGGCTACGGTTGCAGGGCTGTTCTGATAGCCTTGCGGCCGGCCAGATAATTAGGCCAGCAGGGGTGGACGAAGAGGGCAGGACAAGGCAGTCCTGCCCCCAACCTACATTAGGCGGCGCGGTTCATGTGGATCGCCTTCCACACCTTCTCCGGCGTCGCCGGCATGTCGATGCTTTTCACGCCGGAGTCAGCCAGCGCATCGACGATCGCGTTGATCACCGCCGGCGGACTGCCGACCGCGCCAGCCTCACCCGCGCCCTTCACGCCCAGCGGGTTGGTGGTGCATGGCACCTCGATCAGATCCACCTCAATGTCCGGCAGGTCGGATGCACGCGGCAGCGCATAGTCCATGAAGCTGCCCGACAGCAGCTGACCGGACTGCGGGTCATAGGCCGTCTGCTCCAGCACCGCCTGGCCGAAGCCCTGCGCCACGCCGCCATGCACCTGGCCGCGCACGATCATCGGGTTCACCGCCTTGCCCACGTCGTCGCAAACGATGTAGCGCAGCACCGCGATCATGCCGGTATCAGGATCAATCTCGACCTCGGCCATATGGCAGCCGTTCGGGAAGGTGTGCACGTCGATCTTGGCGACCTCCGCCGCATCGAGCGTCGTAGCCTCCTGTCCGCCTGCCTTCCGCGCACGCTGGGCCGCAGCGAGCTCCATGATATCCAGCCCGCGATCGGTCCCTGTGACGCTGAACCGCCCAGCCGAGAACTCGATGTCGGCAACCGCCGCCTCCAACGCCTCGGACGCCGCCTTCTTGCCCTTTTCGATGACGCTCGCTGCGGTGACCAGGATAGCCTGGCCTTCGGAGTACAGGCTGCGCGCCCCGCCCGTGCCGCCGCCAGTCGGGATGCTGTCGGTGTCGCCCTGCTTGATCCGGATCTTGTCGCCGTCGATGCCGAGTTGATCGACCGTCAGCTGGACATAGGCGGTCTCGTGCCCCTGGCCGGTGCTCTGCGTTCCAACAAACACATCGATGAAGCCGTCATCGGCGAACCGGATCTCTGCCCGCTCGCTCGGAGAACCGCCGGTCGCCTCGAGATAGTACGACATCCCGATGCCGCGCTTCATCCCGCGACGCGCGCTGCTCGCCCGGCGCCCTTCGAAGCCGGCCCAGTCGATCTTCTCCAACGCCGCATCCAGCACGCGCTCGAAGTCACCGCTGTCATAGGTCTGTTGCATCGCCGTCAGATAGGGCATGGCGCTGGGCTTCACCATGTTGCGGCGGCGGATTTCGATCCGGTCGATCCCAACCTCGGCCGCCGCGGCGTCGATCAGCCGCTCGACCAGGTAGTTGCTCTCGGGCCGGCCGGCGCCGCGATAGGCGTCCACTGGGACGGTATGGGTGAACACGCCGATGACGTTCGCGTAGATCGCCTGAAAATTATACACGCTGGCCAGCACCTTGGTGCCCGCCATGGTCGGGATGAACGGGGCGAAGTTGGACAGGTAGGCACCCATATTCGCGACATTGCGGGCGCGTAGCGCCAAGAAATGCCCGTCCTTGTCGAGCGCAATCTCGCCTTGGGTGATGTTGTCGCGGCCATGCGTATCGCACAGGAACGCCTCGCTGCGCTCGCTGGCCCACTTCACCGGACGGCCGAGGCGCCGGGCCGCATAACAGGTCAGCACGTGCTCGGCATACAAAAAGAGCTTCATGCCGAAGCCGCCGCCGACGTCGGGCGTCACGACCCGGAAGCGCTCCTCCGGCACCTTGAACACCGCCTGGGCCAGCATCGACTTGATGGTCCAGCCGCCCTGCGTGTTGGTGTAGAGCGTCCAGCGCTCGGAGGCAGCGTCATACTCGGCCACCGCCGCCCGGGCCTCCATCGAGGCCACGACGACCCGGTTGTTCACCACCGTCAGCCGGGTGACATGAGCGGCCTCGGCGAACAGCGCCTCGGTCCGAGCCTTGTCGCCCGTCTCCCAATCGAAGCACACGTTGCCCGGTGCCTGCGGCCATACTGCCGCCGCGTCGCCATCAAGCGTCGCACCGAGATCGGTGCTGCTGGGCAGCAGGTCGTAGTCAATCATGACCGCCTCGGCCGCGTCGCGGGCCGCCTGATGGGTCTCGGCCACAATGAATGCGACGGGATCGCCGACGTGGCGCACCTCGCTTTCGGCCAGCGCCAGATGCGGCACATCCGCCCGGGGCGAGCCGTCACGGTTCTTGAGAGGAATGGCGCAGGGCAGGCCGCCGACACCGTCCGCAACCAGGTCAGC
>JANXVC010000013.1 GCA_025351925.1 Rhodospirillales bacterium
GGAATTGCGGATCAACATTACCGAAACAAAAAGCTGGTTATCCAGCTATATCAATGTGTTGCTTTACTGCGTGAAGTGCAAGCCATTGATTTGACACGCTTTCCAGATCGGCACTTTTGGCATCGTGGTTACGACAAGGCCAAACTGGCCCAGGCCCATGCGGCTGAACGACGCGCGCATCGCCTCCATGCCGCCCAGGTCGCGGTCGATGGCGGTCAAGAGGTCTCCGGTCGGCGCGCCGCCCTTACCGCCCATGACCTGCCAGAACATGCTGTGGTTGGCGTGCCCGCCGCCGTTGTTGCAGACCGTGGTGCGCATCGTATCCGGCAGTTCGGCAAGTTTGGCCAGCAGCACATGGACCGGCATGGCGCCCAGGGCTGCGTTCTCCTTCGCCACGTTATTAAGCGCCGTCACATACGCCGCGTGATGCCGGTCGTGATGCAGCAGCATCGTCTGCGCATCGACATGCGGCTCGTTCGCCTCCGGTGCATAGGGCAGCGGCGGCAGGGTGAATGGACCCGGCGCTGTGGTGGGTGCCGCCTGGGCGAAGGCGCGAGGCGCGGCTGCCAGGACGGCAACGCCGGCAGCCAGGCCAAGGACGGCACGGCGTGTTGAACTCATCGGGCATCTTCCGTTTCTGAGATTTCGTGCGCGGGCGCGTGGAATGCCGACGCCATAAGGGCAATGGTATAGGGGTCGCGCGGGCTGGCGAATAGCTCGTCCGCCGCTCCCTCCTCGACCACGCGGCCAGCACGCAGCACCATGACCCGGTGCGCCAACGCACGCACCACGGCCAGGTCGTGGCTGATGAACAGGTATGCCAGGCCATGCCGGGCCTGCAGCGTCCGCAGCAGATCCACGATCTGCGCCTGAACCGAGCGGTCGAGCGCGCTGGTCGGTTCGTCCAGCACCATGAGGCGCGGGGTCAGCACGATGGCGCGGGCGATCGCGACGCGCTGGCGCTGGCCGCCGCTGAACTCGTGTGGATAGCGTCCGGCCGCATCGGCGGGCAGCCCGACCTCTTGCAAGGCGGCCGCGACCCGCGCCGCGCGCTCGCGCAGGCCCAGCTGAGGCTCGTGCACGCGCAGGCCCTCGGCCACGATCTCGCCCATGCTCATGCGCGGCGACAGGCTGCCATAGGGGTCTTGAAAGACGATCTGCATCGACCGGCGCAGCGGGCGCAGCCGGGATTGCGGCATCGCGGAGATATCCGCTCCAGCGAACACCACCCGCCCGGTCGCCGCCTGCATGCGCAGCAGCGCGAGCCCAATGGTACTCTTGCCGGAGCCGCTCTCCCCCACCAGGCCCAGCGTCTCGCCCTCGCGGATCGCAAGGCTCACCCCGTCCACCGCGCGTACCTCGCCCACCACCCGGCGCAGCAGGCCGCGGCGGACCGGGAACACCACGCTGAGATCACGCGCCTCAGCGACGATGGGCGCCGAAATGGGCACTGTGCCGGGCTGGCCGCTGGGCTCGGCGGCGATCAGCATGCGGGTGTAGGGATGCTTCGGGGCGCGAAACACATCCTCCACCCGCCCGGTCTCGACGATGCGGCCGTCTTTCATCACGCAGACGCGGTCGGCCACCCGGCGCACCACGTTCAGGTCGTGGCTGATCAGCAGCAAGGCGAGCCCGCGTGCCGCCTTCTCCCGCGCCAGCAGGTCCAGGATGCCGGCCTGAATCGTCACGTCCAGCGCCGTCGTCGGCTCGTCGGCGATCAGCAGCTTCGGGTTGTTCGCCAGCGCCATGGCGATCATCACCCGCTGGCGCTGGCCGCCGCTGAGCTGATGCGGGAACGCCTCCAGCCGGTCCTCGGCGTTGGGGAAGCCGACGCGCAGCAGCAGCCCAGCGATGGTGCCGCGGGCGGGCTTCCTGCCGTGCAGCGCCAGCGCCTCAGCCACCTGACGGCCGATGCTGTGCAACGGGTTCAGGCTGGTCATCGGCTCCTGGAACACCATCCCGGCGGTATCGCCGCGTGCGGCCTGCAGCGTAGCCTCCGACGCATCGAGCATGGATTTGCCGTCGAGCGTGACCTGGCCGGTGCAGGCCGCACCCGACGGCAGCAGCTGCAGGATGGACAGCGCGGTCAGCGACTTGCCGGACCCGCTCTCGCCAACCAGCGCCAGGGTCTCGCCCTGATTGAGCGTAAAGCCCACGTCGTCCACCACACGCCGCAGACCGAAGGCGACCGAGAGGTTTTTTACGATCAGCATCTGAAGCCTGGCATCATGTAAAGCTCGGCATCACGGCTGCTTGCGCGGGTCGAAGGCGTCGCGCACCGCCTCGCCGATGAAGATCAGCAAGGTCAGCACGCCGCCGAGCACCACGAAAGCCGTCATGCCGAGCCATGGCGCCTGCAGGTTGTTTTTTCCTTGCGCCACCAACTCGCCCAGCGAGGGCGAACCGGGCGGCAGGCCGAAGCCGAGGAAATCCAGGCTTGCCAGCACCGTCACCGAGCCGGACAACGTGAAGGGCAGGAAGCTGAGCGTCGCCACCAGCGCGTTGGGCAGGATATGACGCGCCATGATGGCCGCGTTGGAGACCCCCAATGCCTGCGCCGCGCGGACGTAGTCGAGGTTGCGCCCGCGCAGGAACTCCGCCCGCACCACGCCGGTCAGCGCCATCCAGGAGAACAGCAGCAGGAACACCAGCAGGGTCCAGAAGGTCGGGGTGACGATGCTGCCCAGGATGATCAACAGATAGAGCTGCGGCATGCCGGCCCAGACCTCGATGAAGCGCTGGAACAGCAGGTCGGTCAGACCACCGTAGAAGCCCTGGACCGCCCCGGCGGCGATGCCGACAACCGAGGAGATGATGGTCAGCGTAAAGCCGAACAGCACCGAGAGGCGAAAGCCGTAGATGACGCGCGCCAGCACGTCGCGCGCTTGGTCGTCGGTGCCGAGCAGGTTGCGCAGGCTGGGCGACGCCGGGGCCGGAGTGGGGAGGTCCTTGATGACGGTGTCGTAGCGGAACGGGATGGCGGGCCAGAGCATCCAGCCATGCGCGTTGATGGCGGCGGCGAGCTGCGGATCCGTGTAGTCGGCCTCGGTCGGCAGGAAGTCGGCGCCGAAGGTGTCTTCGCTGTAGTCGCGCAGGACGGGCACGTAGAACCGGTCTTCGAAGCGGATCAGCAGCGGGCGGTCGTTGGAAAGCACTTCGGCGAACAGGCACAATAGGAACAGGGCGGTGAAGATCGCGAGCGACCAGGCGCCGCGGCGGTGCGCGCGGAAGATGGCGAGGCGGCGCTGGGTGATCGGCGTCAACTGCGCGCCTCGAAGTCGATGCGGGGATCGACGACGGTGTACATCAGGTCACCCACGACCTGCAGAACGAGGCCGAATAACGTAAAGATATACAGCGTGCCGAACATGACGGGGTAGTCGCGGCGGATCGCGCTCTCGAAGCCCAGCAGGCCCAGGCCATCCAGCGAGAAAACGATTTCGACGAGCAGCGCCGAGCTGAACAGGATGCCGATGAAGGCGGCGGGGAAGCCGGCGACGATCAGCAGCATGGCGTTGCGGAACACGTGGCCATACAGCACGCGCTGCTCGCCGGCGCCCTTGGAGCGCGCGGTCACGACGTACTGCTTGCGGATTTCGTCGAGGAAGCAGTTTTTCGTCAGGATCGTCAGCCCGGCGAACCCCCCGGCGACCAGCGCCACCGTCGGCAGCACCATGTGCCAGGCATAGTCGGCGACGCGCGCGGGCCAGGACCACTCGGAAGACCCGGCGCTGGTCAGGCCGCGCAACGGAAAGATCTGCAGGAAGCTGCCGCCGGCGAACAGCACGACGAGCAGGATGGCGAACAGGAAGCCGGGGACCGCGTAGCCCACCAGCACCACGGCGCTGCTCGCGACGTCGAACCGGCTGCCGTCGCGCACGGCTTTCTTGATGCCGAGCGGGATGCTGACCAAATAGATCAGCAGGGTGGACCAGAGGCCGAGCGAGATGCTGACCGGCATCTTCTGCAGCACCAGCGCCACCACCGTCTGATCGCGGAAGAAGCTGCGGCCGAAGTCGAAGGTCAGGTAGTCGCGCAGCATGGTGAGGAACCGCTCGCTGGCCGGCTTGTCGAAGCCGAACTGGCGTTTCAGCTCCTCGATCTGCTTGGCGTCCAGGCCGCGGGCGCCGCGGTAGGCGCCGCTGTCACTGGTGGCGCCGGTGATGCGGGCTGTTGCTTCGGTGCCGCGGCCGCGGGTCTCGGCGATGGCCTGCTCGACCGGGCCGCCGGGCGCAAATTGCACGACGGCGAAGTTGATGGCGATGATGCCCAGCAGCGTGGGCACCAGCAGAAACAGGCGGCGCAGCAGGTAGTTGGCCACTTCAGTTGCCCATGTCAGTTGATAGGCTTGCGCGCCGTGTCGGCCTTGGCGGACAGGTTCGGGTCGATCCACCAGCTATCCAGCACGAAGCCGTCGCGCACCGGCTGGGTCGGGCGGCCAAAGCGGTTCCAAGTAGCGACGTTGAATTTCTCATTATGCCAGTTCGGCACCATGTACCAGCCGTGCAGCAGCACACGGTCCAGCGCCCGCCCGGCGGTGGCGAGTGTGCCGCGGTCCTGCGCCGCCACGGCCTGCTCGATTAGCGAATCGACCGCCGGGTCACACACGCCGGCAAGGTTGCCGCCGCCCGGCGTCTTGGCGCCAATGCACGAAAAATAGTCCCGGAGCTCGTTGCCCGGCAGGTCGGACCCGGGATAGATGATCGTGGTCATGTCGAAGTCGAACTCGTCGGTCAGCCGCTCGTACTGGGCGCTGTCCACGGTGCGGATGCCGACCTCGATGCCCAGGCGCTGCAGCCATTGCTGATACGGCAGCGCCACCCGCTCCAGCGTGGGATCGTGCAGCAGGATGGTGAAGGCCATTTGCTTGCCGGCGCCGTCCACCAACTTGCGGTCGCGTATTGTCCAGCCGGCGTCCTTCAGCAGCGCCAGCGCCCGGCGCAGCCCGTCGCGGTTGTTGCCGGACCCGTCGGTAACGGGCACGCGGAACGGCTCGGTGAACAAATTCGGCGGCAGCTTGTCGCGGAATGGCGTCAGCAGCGCCTGCTCGGCCGCGTCCGGCAAGCCCGTGGCCTCCTGGGCGGTGTTGCCGAAGTAGCTATGGCTGCGGACGTAGCTGCTGAAGAACAGGTTCTTGTTCATCCACTCGAAATCGAACACCTGGCCGATCGCCTCGCGCACGCGCGGATCGGCGAACATCGGCCGCCTTGTGTTCATGATGAAGCCCTGGATGCCGACCGGCAGGCGATGCTCGATCTCGTCGCGGCGCACTAGCCCGTCGCGCACCGCAGGAAAGTCGTAGCCGGTCGCCCACTCCTTCGAGATGTTCTCCTGCCGGTAGTCGATCTGCCCGGCCTTGAACGCCTGCATCGCGATGGTCGGGTCACGGAAATACTCGATCCGCACCCGGTCGAAGTTGTGGAAGCCGCGCCCGGTCGGCCGGTCCCGCGCCCACCAATTGGGATCACGCACGTAGGTTACGCTGCGGCCAAGCTCGAACTTCTCCACGCGGTAGGGGCCGCTGCCCAGCGGCGGCTCGGTCAGCGGCTTGGTGAAGTCGCGGGTGGACCACCACTTTACCGACAGCACTGGGAGGCCGCCTACCGACAGCGGCAGCTCACGGTTCTGGTTCGACTTAAAGTGGAACACTACCCGGCGCTCGCTCTCGGCCACCGCGTCCTGCACGTCGGCGTAGGCGACGCGGACCGAGGGGCGGCCCTTTTCCATCAGGG
Organism: Rhodospirillales bacterium; assembly: GCA_025351925.1. GTDB lineage: Bacteria > Pseudomonadota > Alphaproteobacteria > Acetobacterales > Acetobacteraceae > CAHJXG01. The sequence continues at coordinate 5,733 of JANXVC010000013.1, forward strand.
TCTTGAACGTCCAGGCGACGTCGGCGGCGGTGACGGGCGTGCCGTCGGCAAAGCGCGCCTCGGGCCGCAGCTCGAAGGCGACCCACATGCGGTCGGGGGCGAGCTCGATGGTTTCGGCGAGGTGGCCGTAGCCGGTCGCGACCTCGTCCGCCGAGCCGACCAGCAGGCTCTCCCACACGTGGCCGCCCGCCGAGCCGGCGCTGGTGCCGCCGACGCCGGGCTGCCAGGACGCGCCGGTGCCGATCGCCGCGTTGCCGCGCAGGATGTATGGGTTGAAGCCGTCGAAGCTGCCGACCATCGCGAACACCGCCTCGCCGCCCTTCGCCGCCGCGGGGTTCACGTAGGGAAAGTTCGGGAAATCCGCCGGCAGCGCCGGGGTGCCGAGGATGGTGAGGGCATGGCTGCGCGTCACCTGCGCTTGCGCAGGCACAGCGAACAGCAGCAGGAGCAGCAGGCAGCGCAGCATCGGGGCCTCCGTGATCGGTCAGGCCATAGCAGGGGGCGGCGCGGCCTGCGTCAAGCGGCCAGCAGCGCCAAGGCGGGGGCGAGCAGCGCCGGGTCGCCGACCGCGAGCGTGCTGCCGTCGCCGTCGGGGTGCATGGGGCGGCCCTGCCAGTCGGTCACCCGGCCGCCGGCGCCCTCGATCACCGGGACCAGGGCGGCCCAGTCCCACACCTTGAGGCCGGGCTCGGCGATGATGTCGATGGCGCCGAGGGCGAGCAGTCCGTAGGCGTAGCAGTCGCCGCCCCAGGACGTGCGGCGTGTGGCGGCGGCGAGGCGCTGCCAGGCGGTGGTCTGGCCCAGGTTGAAGATCTCGGGCGCGGTGCAGGACAATTCGGCCTGGTCCAGGCTGGGGCAGGGGCGGCAGCCCGGCTGGCCGTGCGCGCCGCGAAACCGGGTGGGCTGCCCAGCTACGCCGATCCAGCGCTCCCCGGTGATGGGCTGGTCGATGACGCCTAGGATCGGGGTGTCGCCGTCCAGCAGCGCCACCAGGATGCCGAAGGTGGGGCGGCCGGTGATGAAGGCGCGGGTGCCGTCAATCGGATCCAGCACCCAGCGCCGCCGTGCCGCCGGGCGGTCCAGGCCGAACTCCTCGCCCAGGATACCGTGCTCGGGAAATCGCTGCGACAGCACGGCGCGCATGGCGAGTTCCGCCGTGCGGTCGGCGATGGTCACCGGGCTCGTGTCCAGCTTTAGGTCGGCGTTAATCCTTTGGCGGTAGAATGGCCGGATCGCGGCGCCGGCGACGTCGGCCGCCGCCTCCGCCGCCGCGATCAGGTCCTGCATGACGCCGTTACTTGCTCGTCCCGGTCGGCCCCTGGCTGGTCGGGCCGGTAGTCGGGCCTTGCGGCTTGGTCACGCCATTCTCGGTGGCGGTAGGCGCCGTCGGGCTGACCTCGCGGGCATTGGCCGGCTGCTGGCCCTGGTTCTGCGCGGCCTGCGACTGGTTCTGCGTGGCGGAGGGCTGGGTCATCTGCTGGCCCTGCTGCGCCCGGGCTGGCATAGCGGCGAACAGTGCGAAGATAACGGCGGCGGCGATGAAAGGGTAACGCATGAAACCAGTCCTTTGAAAAGCCGGACGTTGCGCCGGCAGGCCCGCCTACCTAATGTGCGCCGCACGCTATGCAAACGCCCGCTCAGCATCAACCCCGCGCTATCGCTTGAACCCGATTGTCGTGATCCCGTCCCGCATGGCGTCCTCGCGCCTGCCCGGCAAGCCGCTGGCGCTGATTGCCGGGCGGCCGATGATCCTGCATGTGCTCGACCGCGCAAGGGAGGCCGATATCGGCCCGGTCGCCGTCGCCTGCGCCGATGTGGAGATCGCCGACGCTGTCCGGGCGGCCGGAGGCATTGCCGTCATGACCGATCCATCGCTGCCCTCCGGGTCCGACCGGGTGCACGCGGCCTTGGCGACGCTGGACCCACAGGGCGCGCACGACGTCGTGGTGAACCTGCAGGGCGACTTTCCCACGGTCCCGCCGGGTCAGCTGCGGATGGTGATCACCCCGCTCTCCGACCCGGCGTTCGACATCGCGACCCTGGTGACGCCCGTCCTCTCGCCCGAGGAGGCCGCGGCGCCGCAGGTGGTGAAGGCGGCGTGCGCCTTCGAACGCGGGCGGGCGGTGTCGGCGGCGCTGTACTTCTCTCGCGCCGCCATTCCCTCGGGGGAGGGACCGCTCTGGCACCATATCGGCATCTACGCCTATCGCCGCGCGGCGCTGGCCAGATTTGTCAGCCTGCCGGAAAGCCCGCTGGAACGGCGGGAGAAGCTCGAACAGCTGCGTGCGCTGGAGGCCGGCATGCGCATCGCCTGCACGCGGGTGGAGCACGGGGCGTTCGGCGTGGACACCCCAGCCGACCTGGCTCGCGCCCGCACTATCCTCGAGGCATCATGACCCAAATCGCCTTCCAGGGCCTGCCCGGCGCCTATTCCGACCTGGCCTGCCGCACCGCCTATCCCACAATGGCGCCGCTGCCGTGCCACACCTTCGAGCATGCAATAGACGCGGTGCGCAGCGGGACCGCGGCGCTGGCGATGCTGCCATGCGAGAACAGCCTCGCCGGCCGGGTGCCCGACATCCACGCCCTGCTTCCCGGCAGCGGTCTGTCGATCATCGGTGAGCATTTTCAACGGGTTGAGCACTGTCTGCTGGGACCACGCGGCGCCATGATCGCGGACGTGCGCCGGGTCCATTCGCATGCCGTGGCGCTGGGCCAGGTTCGGGCGATCCTGCATGAGCTGAATGCGGACGCGGTGGTGCAGGCGGACACGGCCGGGTCGGCGAAGCTGGTGGCGGAGTGGGGCCGGCAGGAGGACGCGGCGATCGCGTCGGCGCTGGCCGCCGAGATTTACGGGCTTGATGTGCTGCGGGCCAATGTGGAGGACGCGGCGCACAACACGACACGGTTCTATGTCGTGGCGCAGGAGCCGCGGGTGCCGTTGCCGGAGACGCCGGGTTTGATGACGACGTTCGTGTTCCGGGTACGAAATGTGCCGGCGGCACTTTACAAAGCGCTGGGCGGCTTTGCGACCAATGGGGTCAACATGTCGCGGCTGGAGAGCTACATGCTGCACGGCGAGTTCACCGCGACGCAGTTCCTATGCGACGTGGACGGCCATCCGGAACAGCCGGCATTGGCGCGGGCGTTGGAGGAGCTAAGTTTTTTTACGGCGGAAGCCCGGGTGCTGGGCGTTTACCCGCGGGCAGTGTTCCGGACGAAGCTGGGCGGGGATTAGGCCGGTCAGCCCCGGCGCAGTTTTTTGAAGAGAGCCTTGATCGTTTCCACGCTGGGAAAGACATTAGCGCCGCTTGGCTGCATGTAGAATACAGCACTGGTTAACCCAGCGCTCGACTGATCCTTGGCGATCGGCTTGGCAATAGGCAAGGCTGGCGCTGTCGCAGCGCGCCATGATGGGACGAAAGCAATTTCAGACTTTGAAATGCTCAAGGGGTCACCTTCGGGAAATAGCCCACTTTATCCACCATGAATATGACTGTGGTCGCTCCCAGCGCCCAAATCAAGCTTCGAACCAAATGCGATGATGCAAAGGCCCGGAACCGCGTGCGGCGCTGGTTCAACTCGCGATTGATGGGCGTTACCTTGGTGTAGGACTCGAGCAGGAGCTGCTGCACGTCGCCGGCCAGCTTTCGGTCCTGCTGGCGTCCGGAGACGGTGATGGCGTCATAGCTCGCCTGCAACGCTGCCACCCGCGCGCGTATGGCGGCCTCCGGCCCGACCCGTTGGTAGTCGCGGCGCGCGATTGCCTGTGAGAGGAAAATCAGCACGAAGACCGCGTCGATGATCGCCATCGTCAGCAAGGCGCCCGCAACCCAGAACGCAATTAGGCCGTCACGTTGGGTGATGTCCGGTAACTTCGGCAGGCGTCCCGCCGCGTAGGCCAATGCGCCGACCACGATGCCCAGGGCGGTCCCATAAAACGGCAGGGTGCGGTGGACGTCCTCTTCCGCGCCGATCTCTTGGCGGTAAAACTCGGAGAAGGTCGCGAGCAGCAGGGCCGCGGCCTCGGGCGTGTCTGAGACCTGCGGCGTCGCTACCGGTGGTGCCTGGTCGGCCATCCCAGGTGCTCTACGCCTCGAAGGCGATATCCTGCGCGCCGTCCCACAGGGTCTTCCTGCCGAGCGTCGCCAGGTCCTGCAGCCCCTCGGTGATCGTGAGGAAGTGGTTGCCGGCGAGCTGCCCGGCCTTGCTGGCGAAGCAGCAGGGTCCGTAGCTGATGAGGATCTCGGTCTCGCTGACGCCGCCGGCGTGCAGCAGGATCTGGCCCGGCGCCGGATAAGAGGTGGCGTTCTCATACGACAGGCCGGTGTCGAGGTCGCCCAGCGGAATCCAGCAGGCCTCGCCGCTCCAGCGCACGTGGATGATGCGCTGGCGATAGGGCAGCAGGGCGCGGAAACGGGCGCAGGTCTGCGGGGCGCTCGCCTCCTCAAACTGGGCGGTGAAGCTGAAGGCGCCGGAGGTGATGCGGATGGTGTCCAGGGTATGTGCTCCGCTCAGGTGATAGGCTTTTGCCGCTCCACGCCGCCCTTGGGCGCGAGGCCACGGCTGCGCAGGCAGGTCAGGCGTGCTTCCTGCTTGGCCGTGTTCAGCTCGTCCTGGCTGTTGGCCTGGAAATACGGGTTGCCGACGCCCTTAATAATCAACAGTTTGACCGCCGGGTCCTCGTTGACCGCGGCGTCGCAGGCGCGCTGATCGGGGCTTTCCGCCGTGCCGCAGGCCGCGAGCAGTAGTACCAGTATCAGAAGGGAAGCGGCGCGTCTCATGCGTGCGCCGCCCAATCCTCGATCAGGCGGCGGGCGATGCTGTCCCGGCGCGGCAGGCTGAAGCCGTGGGCGGCCGGGTCGCGCAGCTCGGCGCGGGAGAACCAGCGGGCGTCCTGCAGCTCATTAGGGTCGATGGTGATCTCCTCCGTCAGTCCCTCGGCGTAGAAGCCGAGCATGATGCTGGACGGGAACGGCCAGGGCTGGCTGCTGTGATAGCGCACGTTGCCGACGCAGATGGCGCTTTCCTCCAGCACCTCGCGGGCCACCGCCTCCTCCAGGCTCTCGCCGGGCTCCACGAAGCCGGCGAGGGTCGAGTACATGTGGACCTTCGGGAAGCGCTGCGAATGGCCCAGCAGCACGCGGTCGCCGCGGTGCACGAGCATGATGACGGCCGGGTCGGTACGGGGGAAGTGCTGCGCCTTGCACACCATGCAGGCCATCGCGTGCCCGGCACTGCGCGCTTCGCACCGGCCGCCGCACACGCCGCAGAAGCCGTGACGGAGGCGCCAGTGCATCAGGCCGCGGGCATGGGCGAGGACAGCGGCCTCGTTGGGCGCGAGGCCAGGGCCGATCTGCCGAAGATCCTCGAACCGCGCCACCGCGTCCGGCAGCAGCGGCAGCGGGTCATCAACAGTGCTGATATCGATGGTGAACACCGCCACGTCGTCTTGCAGGCCGAGGAACGCCCAGGGTCCGCCGGCCATGCGCAGCGCGGACGCTGCCGCCCCGGTCAGGAACACAGCCTCCGGCCGGCCCTCGTCCAGGCCTTGGAACAGGGTGCGGGCGCGCCACACCGGGACCCAGAGGCTGGCCGGGTCGGCCATGCGTCCGGCGATCCAGGCCTCGTCGTTGCGGCGCCCGTCCGCGCGGTCCAAAGGGCTGCCGGTATAGACATTGGGGCGGCTGGCGAGAATGACTGACATGTTCGGTGGATTTCGCACGCAGCCAGGCTTGTGCCAACCCCTGGGGAACGTGGTATAGGGTGCGTGGGAGGTCGGCGGCGGACGGGCGCCTCGCCAACCCGGTCAGGTCCGGAAGGAAGCAGCCGCAACGAGTTCATGCTCGGGTCGGTGTCCGGCCTCCCACCCCATCACCGTCGGCGGCAGGAGCCGGGCGCATGTCTGGCTTCGCGGACGACATCTTGCCGGAACCGCCGCCATCCGGCCCTGGGCTGTTCGGCGAGGCGGCTTCGGTCGCTACGCCGTCCGTTACCCCTTACCGCGTGCTGGCCCGCAAATACCGGCCCACCACGTTCGACGACCTGATCGGGCAGGAGGCGATGGTCCGCATCCTGCGCAACGCCTTCGCGCAGAACCGGGTGGCGCATGCCTGGATGCTGACGGGGGTGCGCGGCGTTGGCAAGACCACGACGGCCCGCATCATCGCGCGCGCGTTGAACTGCGTGGGTCCAGACGGCGCCGGCGGCCCGACCGCCGACCCCTGCGGCGTGTGCCCCAACTGCGTCGCCATCCTGGCCGACCGGCATCCCGACGTGATCGAGATGGACGCCGCCAGCCGCACCGGCGTGGACGACATGCGCGAGGTGATCGACGCCGCCCGCTACCGCCCGCTCCAGGCCCGCACCAAGGTTTTCATCGTGGACGAGGTCCATATGCTGTCCCGCAACGCCTTCAACGCGTTGCTGAAAACGTTGGAGGAGCCGCCGCCGCACGTGAAGTTCATCTTCGCCACGACGGAAATCCGCAAGGTGCCGGTGACGGTGCTGTCGCGCTGCCAGCGGTTCGATCTGCGCCGGGTCTCCGTTTCGGAGCTGGTTGGGCAGTTCGGGCGGATTTCGGAGGAGGAGGGCGTGGCGGTGGCGCCGGACGCGCTGGACCTGATTGCCCGGGCAGCGGACGGATCGGTGCGGGACGGGCTCTCGCTACTGGACCAGGCGATCGCCCAGGGCGCCGGCGGTGCGCCGATCGACGGCGCCACGGTGGCCGACATGCTCGGCCTCGCCGACCGGTCGGCGGTGTTCGACCTGATAGAGGCGGTGATGGCCGGCCGCCCTGACCTGGCGCTGGCGCTCACCGACCGTGCGCATGAGCGCGGCGCCGATTTGGGATTGATGCTTGGCGACCTGCTGGAGCTGACCCATACCCTGACCCGGCTGAAATCCGTGCCGGCGCTGCGCGACGGCACCGAGCTGCCGGAGGCGGAGCGCACCCGCGGCGGCGCCTTGGCGGACCGTCTGACCATGCCGACGCTCGGCCGCACTTGGCAGATGCTGCTGAAAGGCACCCAGGAGGTCGAGCAGGCGCCGGACCGCCGGGCGGCGGTGGAAATGGTGCTGATCCGGCTGTGCTACGTCGCCGACCTGCCGCCGCCGGGCGAGCTGGTTCGGCGGCTGACCGAGACGCCGCCCGCTGCGGCTCGTGCGCCGGCCGCCCTGCCGCCGTTCGATGGCGGCACGACCCGTGCGGTCGCCAATGGCGCTGCGGCCCAAGCCCCTGTTCAAGACACTGTGCCCGACCCGGCGCCAGCCAGCCCGCGTTTATCCAGTTTTCGCGACGTCGCCATGCTGGTCGCCGAACGGCGCGAGCCGCTGCTGCACGGCCTGCTGCTGCACGCCGTCCATTTGGTGCGGTTCGCTGCCCCGGTCATCGAGCTGCGGCCCGAGCCGGACGCACCGCGCGATCTGGCGCCCCGGCTCGCTGCGTTGCTGTTGGAGGCCACAGGCACGCGCTGGACCATCGCGTTGTCGCGGGAGCCCGGCGAACCCACATTGGCGGACCAGGGTCAGGCGGCCGATACCGCACGCCGGGGCGAGGCCGCTTTGCATCCGCTGGTGCAAGCGATACTGACAGCTTTCCCCGGTGCCAAGATCGCCAGCGTGACGGACAGCCGGGCCGACGCTTATGGGCTTGTGGATGAGGCGCCCATGACCGAAGAGGGTGACGGGCGGGAGTTCGCGCCGCTCGACGCGGATGACGAGAACTTTGTGCCGCCGGACGCGGCCGAGCCGATCTGAAGGAGAAAAATATATGAAGAACCTAGCCGGCCTGATGAAGCAGGCCAGCCAGATGCAGGCCAAGATGCAGGAGATGCAGGCCAAGATGGAGGCCATGGAGGTCGAGGGCAGCGCTGGGGCCGGCATGGTCCACGTGACGCTGTCCGGCAAGGGCGTGCTGAAACGGCTAAAGATCGACCCCAAGCTCGCCGACCCCAATGAGACCGAGATGCTGGAGGATTTGGTGGTGGCCGCCCACGCCGACGCCAAGCAGAAGGTCGAAGCGATGATGGCCGAGGAGATGCAGGCGGCGACCGGCGGGCTGCAGCTGCCAGAGGGCCTGAAGCTGCCGTTCTGATCCGTGGGCGGTCCCGAGGTCGAACGGCTGATTGGCTTGCTGGCGCGGCTGCCGGGCCTGGGGCCGCGCAGCGCGCGCCGGGCAGCCTTGAAGATGCTGCAGCAGCCGGAGGCGCGGATGCTGCCGCTGGCGCGCGCGCTCGCCGACGCCGCACGGGCGGTGCGGCCGTGCCGGCAGTGCGGCAACCTGGACAGCCGCGATCCCTGCGGTGTCTGCGCCGACCCACAGCGCGACCGTGGTTCCATCTGTGTCGTGGAGGGCGTGGGCGACCTGTGGGCGCTAGAGCGCGCGGCGGTGCATCGTGGGCTTTACCATGTGCTGGGCGGCACGCTGTCCGCGTTGGGCGGCACCGGGCCGGAGGATTTGAACACCGCGCCGCTGCTTGCCCGGGTGGAGCAGGGCGAGGTCACCGAGGTGATCCTGGCGCTGGGTGCCACCGTGGATGGCGCCACGACGGCGCATTGGCTGACGGAGCGGCTGCGCAAGCTGGATAGCCAGGCGCGCATCACCCGGGTGGGCCAGGGCGTGCCGATCGGCGGGGCGCTGGATGTGCTGGACGACGGCACGCTGGCGGCGGCGCTGCGCGGGCGCCGGGCGTTTTAGCTGCGCAAGACGCTGGCGGTGCGGTGAGAACCGTGCGACCAACCGGAAAAATTCGGGGAAGGAGCACGGAACCATGGACCAAAACGCGTTTTCGGCTGCCATGCCGCGCCGGGGCCTGTTTGGCGCGGCGTCAGCGCTGGTGGCGCTGACCGCGGTGCCGCACCGGGCCACAGCCGCGGACACGCCTGCCGAAGCGGTATGGGCGTCGAGTTTCAAGGACCTGACGGACACGGTCCAGCCGCTGTCGCAGTATAAGGGCAAGACCGCCGTCATCTACTTCTTTGCGACCTGGTGCGTCCCCTGTCACCTGGAGACGCCGAAGCTGGTGAAACTGTATGACACGTTCAAGCAGAACGACATGGTCGTCATCGGCATCGCGCTCGACAATGCCGACAAGGTTCGCGCGTTTTCGAAGAAGTATGGCGTGGACTATCCGGTCGTCTATGGCGGGCGCGAGGCGGTGCAGCTCGGCCGCGACCTCGGCAATGATCTCGGCGCTATCCCCTTCACTGTGGTCATAGACAAAGCCGGCCGTGTCGTCGAAACTATCAAAGGCGATACTCCCGAGGGTAAGCTTGAGTCCGTCCTTCGGCCGCTCGTTGGCTAATAACTAAGTAATAGCAGAGAGGAACGTGCATATGAATCCCGAAAAGCCTACGGCGCAGCCGCTTGTGCCGCGAAGGGTGCTGTTCGCATCCCTCGCGGCCTGCGGACTGCTTGCCGCAACCGGCAGCGGCGGATGGGCAGCCACCTACGGGCCGCAGAACACCGTGACCGTGGTCGATCCCTCGCCCGTCAACTGGCTCTCCATCACCTGGAATACGATGGAAGAGCCGATGCGGGTCGATGACCACGGCATGGCGCAGCCGACGCTCGCGACCGGCTGGCGCTGGACGAGCCCGACCACCCTCGAGCTCAAGCTGCGTGAGGGCGTCAGCTACCAGGACGGCACGCCGTACACCGCCGCGAACATGAAGACCGCCTTCGACCGCGTGCAGGACGTCGAGAACCCGCACCCGCCCGGCGCCTTCCTCAACTTCGCGCGCGACACCAAGCTTGAGGTCGTGGACGCCCATACGGTCCGCATGACCTTCCCAGAGGGCGACTCCGCTGCGCTGATGAAGCTGCGCGGCATGCACGAGCCGTCCGATGCGTTCTGGGCCAAGCTCGGCTTTGTCGATGAGGCGAAGGCGTCTGCGTCTGGCCACTGGTGAGTGATCGATGCCGCCGGTCCGTGGGGGACTGGTCCATTTATTCTCGCCTCTGGTGTGTCGCAGCTTGACAAGCGTTCACCCGAAGTCGTGCTCGAGCCCAATCCGAACTACTGGAACACAGCCCGCAAGCCGACCGTGCGGATCGTGTTCGACAACATCATCTCGAAGGCGGACGCGATCCGGTCCGTCGAGAGCGGTGATGGCAAGGTCGATATCGTCACCCAGCTGACGCCCGCCGAGGCGCGGGCGTTCAAGGGCGGCAGCCATGCCAAGCTCGTGGTCAACGACGCGAAGACCGTGCTTGTGGGCCTGTTCAACCAGAACAAGCCGAACTCGCCGTGGAAGGACATTGCCCTGCGCCGGGCGATGAACATGGCAATCGATCGCAACGCCATGCTGGCGGACGCCGGCGGCGGCCACGGCAAGGTCATCCCGGCGCTGATCCAGCCCGGCCGGTTCGGCTACAACGCGTCGCTCACGCCGTACCCGCACGACGCGGCGAAGGCAAAAGCGGCGATCACCGCGGCGAAGATTCCCGGCAACACGATCGTCATCGCCGCGGATGAGGGCCTGAAGCCGCTCGTGGACGACATCGCCAAGAACCTGGCGGCGGTCGGCCTCACGGTGAAGCCAAACTACGAGGTGGAGCCGGGCAAGGATTGGGACATCAAGCTGACGTTCGGGTTCGACTGGACACCGGCCTACCCGGTGGGCGTGCTGCACCGCGAGTTCCTGGGCAAGGACGGGGGATCCCGCGCGATGCCCGAGGACCCGCAGTTCGACGCGCTGTATGCCAAGCTGCTGAAGACCACGGACGAAAAGGAGCAGGAAAAACAGGTCCAGGCGATCGAGGCCTATGTTCACGATCAGGCCAACCTGCTGTTCCTCTACTCGCCCGCCGTGCTGTTCGCGGTGAGCAACCGCGTGCATTTCGTGCCGTACGACACGTTCATGCTGGAGCTCGCCGAGACCCGGGTGAACTAGCGTGAAGCCGACGGCTACCGGGAGGTCATCAAGGACCTCCCGGTGGTGACGACCTGGGGAGCGCCGCTATGCTGAAGGGCCTGCATCCGCTGATCTCGCCGCCGCTGCTGACCGTGCTGGCGGAGATGGGGCACGGCGACGAGCTGGCGATCGTCGATGCGAACTTCCCGGCTATGACCAACGCCCGGCGCCTGGTGCAGGCCGGCGGGCTGTCCGCGCCGCAGGTGCTGGAGGCGGTGCTGACCCTGTTGCCGCTGGACGACTTTGTTTCGTGCCCCGCAGCGATCATGACGCCATCGCAGGGCCGGCCGCCCATCGCCGAGGCGTTCCAGCAGGTGCTGGATGCCGCCCAGGGCCACGCGGTCGCGGTCGAGGACATCGAGCGCTTTGCGTTCTATCAGCGTGCCACCGCCGCATTTGCCGTGGTCGCGACCGGCGAGACGCGGCTCTATGGCTGCATCCTGGTCCGCAAGGGAGTGATCCGGCCATGACTCTGCCGACCCGCACGCTCGGCCGTACCGGCATTGAGCTGACGACGCTCGGTTTCGGCAGCACCGGCCTCGGCAACATGTACCGGGCGCAGACCGAGGATGGCGCGATGGCCACGGTCGAGGCTGCCTACCGCGCCGGCATCCGCTATTTTGACACCGCGCCGCTATACGGCTTCGGTCTTGCCGAGCACCGCATGGGTGGTGCCCGGCGACGCCTAAAGCCGGACATCGTGCTTTCCACCAAGGCGGGCTGGCGCCTGTTCCCGCGCGGCGCATCCGGCGAGCCCGGCAGCGCGGCCGACAGCCTGTTCGACCACCCGGCGCCGTTCCAGCCGCGCATCGACTACAGCTACGACGGCGTCATGCGCTCGTTCGAGGACAGCCTGCAGCGCCTGGGCACCGACCGCGTCGATATTCTTCTTCTACATGACTGCGACCACCGCAACCACGGAGACGCATATCGAGAGCGGTTCGATGAGGCGATGGCCGGCGCTTACCGTGCGCTGCTTTCCCTGCGCGAGCAGGGCGCAGTTCGGGCCATCGGCGCCGGGCTGAACGAGTGGGAGGCGTGCCAAGACTTTGCCGAGGCCGGGGACTTCGACTGTTTCCTGCTGGCGGGGCGCTACACGCTGCTGGACCAGACGTCGCTGGACAGTTTCCTGCCGTTATGCGAGCGGCGCGGCATCGGCATCATCCTGGGCGGCCCGTACAACTCCGGCATCCTCGCCACCGGCGCGGTCCCCAAAGCTTTCTACGACTACGCGCCGGCGTCGCCCGCCATTCTGGAGCGCACGCGGGCCATCGAGGCTGTCTGTCTCCGCTATGCCGTGCCGCTGCGTGCGGCGGCGCTGCAGTTCCCGCTATCCCACCCCGCGATCACCACCGTAATTCCCGGCGCCCGCGACGTGGCGGAGGTCGAGGAGAACCTGCACCTCATGACGCACCCGATCCCCTACGCGCTCTGGCTGGAGCTGCGGCAGGCCGGGCTCATCAAATGCCAGGCTGGCTTGCCTCAGTGATCGACGCGCACGTGCACTACTGGCGGGTCGATCGCGGCGACTACGACTGGCTGACGCCGGACCAGCCTATCTGTCGCGACTTCCTGCCTGGCGACGCCGCGCCGCTGTTCGAGGCGGCCGGGATCGACGGCATCGTGCTGGTGCAGGCCGCCGCGACCGAGGCGGAGACGCGCTTCATGCTGTCCCTGGGCGAGACCGACCCGCGTGTGCGCGGCGTGGTCGGCTGGATCGACATGATGGCGCCCGACGCCCCGGACCGACTGGCGGACCTCGCGCGCAACCCGCTGCTGCGCGGCATCCGGCCGATGTGGCAGGACATCGCCGAGGACACCTGGCTGCTGCGCCCGGAACAAGACGCCGCCTACCGCGCCGTCATCGAGCTGGGCCTAACGTTCGATGCCCTGGCCCGGGTGCGTCACCTCGTGCACCTGCCGCGCCTGATCGAGCGCCACCCGGAGCTGCCGGTCGTCATCGACCACGCGGCCAAGCCCGAGATCGCCGCCGGCCGGCACGCGGAGTGGCGGGCCGGCATGGCGACGCTGGCGTCCTTCCCGCATGTGCGCTGCAAGTTTTCCGGCCTGATTACCGAGGCGGCGCCCGGCGCAACAATCGACGCCCTCCGGCCCTACGCCGACACATTATTAGAACTGTTCGGGCCGCAGCGGCTGATCTTCGGCAGCGACTGGCCGGTGCTGACGACCCGACTGGACTACGCGACGTGGTGGGACTGGTCGCACCGCCTCACGGAGCAGCTCTCGCCAGCCGAGCGCGACGCGGTGTTCGGGCAGAACGCCATCGTTTTTTATGGGCTGCACGGGACCGTAGCGGCGCCGACGGGAACACCTGCCGGTTGATATGCGCCGACAAGCCAGGCATCCTCTCTGGCAAGCATAAAATACAAGAGGAAACCATCCATGAAAAAGCTGCTGCTCGCCAGCGTCGTTGCTGCCGCTGCGATGCTTGGGTTCGCCCCGGTGCGGGCGCAGCAGCCGACCATCCCGATCATCGTCAAGGACACAACCAGCTTCTATTGGCAGATCGTGCTGGCCGGCGCGCGCAAGGCCGGGCAGGACCTGCACGTGAAGGTGCCGGAGCTCGGCACGCAGAGCGAGAGCGACATCAGCGGCCAGATCTCGATCCTGGAGAACTCGGTCGCCGGGAAGCCGGCCGCGGTCGTCGTCTCGCCCACGCAGTTCGCCGCGCTGGGCAAGCCGATCGACGCGGCCGCCAAGTCGGTCAAGATCATCGGCATCGACAGCGGGGCGGACAGCCAGGCCTTCACCTCGTTCCTGACGACCGACAACGTGGCCGGCGGCCGGGCGGCGGCGGAGGCGCTGGCGCAGGGCATCGGCGCCAAGAACGGCGGCAAGATCGCCGGCGACGTGGCGCTGATCACCTCACTGCCCGGCGTCGGCTCGTTGGATCAGCGGGCGAAAGGCTTCAAGGAGGCGCTGGCGAAGTATCCCGGCCTGAAGCTCGTTGCCGATAAGGTGGCAGACGGCCAGGCGACCACGGCGCTGAACATCATGACGGACCTGATCACCGCCAACGCGGACCTGAAGGGCGTGTTCGCCTCGAACCTCATCATGGCCCAGGGCGCCGGGCAGGCGATCGGCGAGAACAAGCTGCAGAGCAAGATCGCGCTGATCGGCTTCGACAATGACGAGAAGCTGGTGAAGTTTTTGAGCGACGGCGTGATCTACGCGCTGATCGTGCAGGACCCGTACCGCATGGGCTATGACGGCATCAAGACCGCGCTGGCGGCGAGCAAGGGCGAGAAGGTGGCCGCGTTCGTCGATACAGGGGTGAACACGATCACCAAGGAGAACATGGCCTCCGCACGCAGCCAGGAGCTGCTGAACCCGAAGGTGAAGTGAGCACGGCATCGCCAGCGCACGGCTAGGCGCCATGCCGCTGCTGGAGCTGCGCGGCCTCGACAAGCGGTTCACCGGCACGCACGCTTTGCGGCACGTGGATCTCGCCTTCGAGGCGGGCGAAATCCACGCCATCGTCGGCGAGAACGGCGCCGGCAAATCGACGCTGATCAAGCTCCTAACCGGCGTGCATCTCAAATCTGGGGGCGAGATCGTCTGGGAGGGTCGCGCCGTCGAGTTCTCCGGCCCGCAGGACGCCATCGCGCTCGGCATCAACGCGGTGCACCAGGAGGTCGTGCTGTGCCGGCACCTGACGGTCGCCGCCAATTTGTTTCTCGGCAACGAGCACACAAGCTGGGGCGTGCTGCACAAGGCCCGCATGGAGCGGGAGGCGCAGCGCGTGCTGGACGACCTCGGCTTCGTCATCCCGGCCGGCGTCGTGCTGTCCACGCTCACCATTGGCCAGCAGCAGCTCGTCGCGACGGCCCGCGCTGCGCTGCGCGGCACGCGGTTCCTGATCTTCGACGAGCCGACCGCCTACCTGACCCGGCAGGAGGCGGCGCAGCTGTTTACCCTGATCCGCCGGCTGAAGGCGGACGGCGTGACGCTCGTGTATATCAGCCATCGGCTGGAGGAGGTGTTTGAGCTCGCCGACCGGGTCACGATCCTGCGCGACGGCGCGCTGATCAGCACCGAGCGCGTGGCGGACACCGACGAGCAGCGGCTGATCCGCGGCATGATCGCCCGCTCGATCGAGCAAATCTACCATAAGGACCCGGTGACGCCCGGCCCGGAGCTGGTTTCGACGCAGGGCCTGTCCGGCCAGGGTTTCGAGGATATCTCGATCGACGTACGGCGGGGCGAGATCGTCGGGCTGTATGGGCTGATCGGCGCCGGGCGCAGCGAGTTCGTCCAGGCGCTGTTCGGCCGCCATCCGCACAGCGCCGGCAGCGTGCGCTGGGAGGGCCGGCCGGTTACGATCAACTCGCCGCAGCAGGCGATCGCGCTCGGCATGGCGCTGGTGCCGGAGAGCCGGCGGGACCAGGGGCTGTGCCTGAACCTCGGCGTCTCGACCAACCTGAACCTCGCAATCTTCGATCGGTTGACCCGGGCGCTGACCATCGACGGCCGGGCGGAGGCGCGGGCGGCCGACGCGCAGATCGGCGGCCTGCGCATCCTGACCGCAAGCCATGCGACGCTGGCGCAGTCGCTGTCGGGCGGCAACCAGCAGAAGATCGTCGTCGGCAAGTGGCTGGCGCACGGCGCGCAGCTTTTTATTTTTGACGAGCCGACGGCTGGCGTGGACGTCGGCACCAAGGTCGAGATCTACCGCCTGTTCGGCGCCCTGCTGCAGAAGGGCGCCGGGATCATCCTGATTTCGTCCTATCTGCCCGAAGTTTATGAACTCGCCGACCGCCTGCACGTGTTCCGCAGGGGCCGCAAGGTCGCGAGCTATGACCACCGTGAGGCGCCGGTCGAGACCATCCTGACGCAAGCGATCGGCACCTGATTTTGAGAGAACGCCCTTGAGCGACATCACCGCCGACCAGGCCCGGCTCGACGCCGCCCGCCGGTCGCAGTCCCGCATCAACCTGCTGCTCAGCCTGACCCTGCTCGGGCTGCTGGTGCTGCTATGGGCGGTGCTCGCGGTCAGCACCCGCACGTTCCTGACCGAGATCAACGTCACCAACCTGATGCGGCAGGCCTATTTGGTGGCGATCCTGGCGGTCGGGCAGACCTTCGTCATCATCACCGCTGGGATCGACCTGTCGGTCGGCGCCGTCATCGGCTTCTGCAGCGTCATCCTGGCGCTGCTGCTGAAGGCGCAGGTCGCGATTCCCGTGGCGATCCTGCTCACCTTGGCGATGGGTGCCGCCATCGGCGCGTTCCACGGTTTTGGGATTGTACAGCTCGGGCTGCCGCCGTTCATCATGACATTGGCAACGCTGACCGCATTGCGCGGCGTCGGCTTCCTCATCACCAATGGCAACACCATCTCCGGCCTGCCAGACGCCTTCACTGCTTTCGCGCCGTCGAGTTTCCTGGGCATCCCCAGCCTGTTCTGGATGGTGATCGTGGTCGCGGTGCCGTCCTACGTCTTCCTGCACCATAGCCGCTGGGGCCGTTACCTGTTCGCGATCGGCAGCAACCCGGAGGCGGCGCGGCTGTCCGGCATCAACGTGCCGCGGATGATCTACGTCGCCTACATCCTATCGGCGTTCCTGGCGGCAGTGGCAGCGGTGCTGGCGACATCGCGCCTGTCGATCGGCACGCAGAACACCGGGCAGGGCCTCGAGCTGCAGGCCATTGCCGCCACGGTGATCGGCGGCACCAGCCTGTTCGGCGCAGTGGGCAGCATTTACGGGCCGCTGCTGGGCAGCTTCCTGCTGACCACCATCGCCAACGGGGCGAACCTGCTGAACGTCAACCCGTTCTGGCAGCTCATCATCACCGGCGCGCTGATTATCCTGATTGTCTATTTCGACCAGCTGCGCCGCCGCCGTTAGATCGTGTAGTCGAACCTGGCGTATGACAGCTCGCGCAGAACCTCATCCGCACTGCGGGACGGGTCGTCGAGGGACGCCACCCGAACGACGCGGGCCGGCACGCCGGCGACGGTTGCCCCTGGCGGCACGGGGATCAGCACCACAGAGCCGGCCGCGATCCGTGCCTGCTCGCCGATTTCGATGTTGCCCAGGATCTTGGCCCCGGCGCCGATCATCACCCCGCGGCCAATTTTCGGGTGACGGTCGCCGGTATCCTTCCCGGTCCCGCCCAAAGTGATGTCCTGCAACAGCGAGACGTCATCTCCAATCACCGCGGTTTCCCCGACCACGAGGCCGGTTGCGTGGTCCAGGAAGATACCGCGGCCGATGCGCGCCGCGGGATGGATGTCGGTCTGGAACACCTCCGAGGTGCGGCTTTGCAGATAAAGCGCGAAGTCCCGCTCGCCATTGCCCCACAGCCAATGCGTCAGCCGATGGGCCTGCAAAGCGTGGAAACCCTTGAAGTAGAGGAAGGGCTCGATCAGCCGCTCGCAGGCCGGATCGCGGTCGAACACGGCGGCGATGTCGGCCTTGAGGCCTAGGCTGATTTCGGAAGTCGCCCCGGCGGCGCGGTGGAACGCCTGCAGGATCAATGGCTGCGAGATCACGTCGTTCTTCAGCCGGCCGGCGATGCGGTGGAACATTGCGGCTTCGAAACTCGGCTGGTTGAGGATCGAGTCCAGGAACAGCGGCGCCAGCATGGGCGAGCGTGCGTAGGCCTGCTCCGCCTCCAGCCGCAGTTGGCGCCATAATGCGTCCGTGAAGGCAACGTCGTTTTCTGGCGCAACAAGCGTCAGGTGGCTTAGCCGTGACTGCAGTACCATAAAGTCTTGTCGCCCCAAATATCCGACCAATGCGTCCGGCCGCCAAACATCAAATGCTGGGGAATGTCATTCCCCGTCGCGACAGTTGAAGGCCAGCACACCCACGAACAAGGGGGCTGGCCGCTAAAACTTCCGGGATGGCGGTTTCTGGCCGTTCTACCCCGGCGCCCTCTCAGCGCCGGTGGTGCACCGGCCCTTGACCGATCACCGGCGTCGGGATGCCCTCCAGCCGCGCCTTGAGCTGCAGCGCGAGGTACAGCGAGTAGTGCCGCGACTGGTGCAGGTTGCCGCCGTGGAACCATAGGCCCGGCTGCGCGGTCGGCTTCCACATGTTGCGCGGCTCGCCCTCCCACGGGCCGGGGTCCTTCGTGGTGTCGGACCCCAAGCCCCAGCACTTGCCGACGCGGTCCGCGACCTCCTGCGAAACCAGCTTCGCCACCCAGCCATTCATCGAGCCGTAGCCGGTGGCATAGACAATCAAATCCGCCGGCAGTTCGCTACCGTCGCTGAGCTGGACCGCATGCTCGGTGATGCCCGTGACCGCCACGCCGCTGCGCAGCTTGATGCGCCCATCGGCCACCAGCTCCGACGCGCCGACGTCGATGTAGTAGCCGGAGCCGCGGCGCATGTATTTCATGAACAGGCCGGAGCCGTCGTCGCCCCAGTCATGCATGAACCCGGCCTTCTCCAGTGCCGCGTAGAACGGCGCGTCCTGCTCGGCGATCTTTTGATACGTGGGCGTTTGGAACTCGTGCATGATGCGGTATGGGATGGAGGCGAACACCATGTCCGCCTTGTCCGTCGTCATGCCGGCTTCCAAGGCCTCCTCGGAATACAGTCCGGCCAGGCCGTGCTGCATGAGCGACTCGGACTTCACGACGTGGGTGGAGGTCCGCTGCACCATCGTGACGTCGGCGCCGTTCTCCCACAAATCGGCGCAGATATCGTGGGCCGAATTGTTCGACCCGATCACGACGCAGCGCTTGCCGCGCCATTCCGTCCCGCCGGGGTGCTTGCTGCTGTGGTGCTGGGTGCCCTGGAAGCGGTCCATGCCGGGGTAGTCCGGCAGGTTTGGCACGCCGGACACGCCGGTCGCCATGACAAGCTGCTTTGGGCGCAGGGTGACCGGCTGCCCGTCGCGCACGACCTCGACGATCCACTCCTCGGCCGCCTCGTCGTAGCGCGCGCTGCTGCACGCGGTGCGCGTCCAGTAGTTCAGCTCCATGACTTTCGTGTACATCTCGAGCCAGTCGCCGATCTTGTCCTTCGGCGAGAACACCGGCCAGTGGTCGGGGAACGGCAGATAGGGCAGGTGGTCGTACCAAACCGGATCGTGCAGGCACAGCGACTTATAGCGGTTGCGCCAGGAATCGCCGGGCCGGTCGTTCTTGTCGATGATGATGGCCGGCACGCCGAGCCGCCGCAGCCGTGCGCCGAGGCCGATGCCGCCCTGGCCCCCACCGACTACTAAAACATAGGGCTGGGTGGTGTACCCCAGCTCGGCCGTCTCCTGCTCGCGGCGCTCCGCCCAGCTCTGCCGGCCCAGCGTGCTGCCGTGCTCGGCGCCCTTCTCCCGCGTCGCGCCCCGGCGCTCCTCATGGCCCTTCAGCTCGGTGATGGCGGTCAGCAGCGTCCAGCACTTGCCGTCCTTGAGCCGGATATGCCCGTGCCCACAGGCGACGGCCGTCTCGAAGCTGATCCACGCCTCGACCACCCCGTCGGCGCTGGTGGCCTCACCTTCGACCGCCCAGCAGCCCGGCTTGGTGCGCGGCAGGGCGTCGCGCAGCATGGCGGCGATGGCGTCCCGGCCCTCGAAGGTCGCGATGTTCCAGGTGAAGGCCACAAGGTCCCGCCAGAAGCAGGTCTCGGCGAACTGCGCGGCGGCCTCCTCGGCATCACCGCGCGACAGCGCGTCCTCGAACCCCGAAAGCCATAATGTTGCTTTCTGCGACGCCGATTGATCGAGCATGGCCGCATTCTCCCATTCGCATTCTCGTTGATCCCACGCTATCGAGGGCGCAGTTCGGTCGTCAACGGAGGATTTTTCCCATGGCAGCAATTTACCCAGACCTGGCCGGCAAGGTCGTGCTGATCACCGGCGGCGCGTCCGGCATCGGCGAGGCGATCGTGCGCAGCTTCGCAGCCCAGGGCGCACATGTCGGCTTTCTGGACATCAAAGATGCGGAGGGCGAGGCGCTCGCCACCGAACTGGGGTCAACCGTGCGCTACGTGCACGCCGACCTGACGAATATTCCGGAACTGCGAGCCGCCATCGCCACGGTGCGCGACGCCCTGGGGCCGATCACCGTGCTGGTGAACAACGCCGCGCACGACGAGCGCCACCGCACCGAGGACGTGACGCCCGAGTACTGGGACGGCCGGGTCGCGGTGAACCTGCGGCACCAGTTCTTCGCCGCCCAGGCCGTGCTGCCGGACATGAAGGCGGCCGGCGGCGGCGCGATCATCAATTTCGGCTCGACATCCTGGATGGTCGGGCAGGGCGGCATGGCGGCCTACACCGCGTGCAAGAGCGCCGTGCTCGGCCTCACCCGGTCGCTCGCCCGCGACTTCGGCCCGGACAACATCCGGGTCAACGCCATCGCTCCCGGCTGGATCATGACCAAGCGGCAGAAGGAGCTGTGGCTGACCCCGGACGGCGAGCGCGAGCTGATGCAGCGCCAGTGCCTCAAGCGCCAGCTCGTGCCGGACGAGATGGCGCGCGTGGTGCTGTTCCTCGCCTCCGAGGAGGCGTCGGCCTGCACCAACCAGCACTACGTGGTGGATGGCGGCTGGGTGTGACGGACCCTTCCCAAAAGCGGTGAGATGCCGCTAACGTGAGATTATGGGGCGGCTGAGACCCCAGGAAACGTCCACGGAGGCTGCTTATGAACCGTCGCCAGTTCAACGCCAATCTTGCCGCGGCCGGCCTTGCCGCGGCGACCCTTGCCGCCGGGGTGCGGCCAGCGGCGGCGCAGCAGAAGAAACTGCTCGCCTTCGTGGTGAACGTGTCCGCGGACTTCTGGACCATCGCGCGCCGGGGCATCGAGAAAGCGAACAAGGAGCACCCCGAATACACGATGGAGATGATCATCCCCGCCCAGGCCAGCGCCGCCGATCAGCGCCGCATCCTGGACGAGCTGATCGCGCGGCAGGCCGCCGGCATTGCCATCTCCGCCATCAACCCGGCCAGCTCAACCGACGCACTGAACCGTGCGGCGTCGCAGGCGCTGCTGTTCACCACCGATAGCGACGCGCCGGCCAGCAACCGCGTCGTCTATATCGGCACCGACAACGTCGCGGCGGGCCGCGAGGCGGGTGCGCAGATGAAGAAGGCGCTGCCCAAGGGCGGCAAGGCCATGCTGTTCGTCGGCACGATGGACGCCGACAACGCGCGCGAACGGGTGCAGGGCATCCGAGAGGCGCTGAAGGACGGCAATATCGAAATCCTCGACGTCCGCACCGACGACAGCGACTTTGCCCGCGCCAAGCGCAACGCCGAGGACACGCTGTCCCGCTACGCCGACTTGGGGCTGATGGTGGGTCTGTGGGCCTACAACACCCCGCAGATCTACCAGGCGGTGAAACAGGCCGGGCGCGAAAAGAGCGTCAAGATCGTCGGCTTCGACGAGGACGCGCTGACGCTGCGCGGCGTGGCCGACGGCACGATCGACTCTACCGTGGTGCAGCAGCCGTTCGAGTTCGGCTACCAGTCGATGAAGGGCATGGTCCGCTACCTCGGCGGCGACAAATCCTGGGTGCCCGCCAACAAGCAGATCATCGTGCCGACCCGCGTGATCGACAGCAGCAACGTGGCGGAGTTCCAGGCCTTCATGAAGCAGATTCTGCGTCCGGCCTGACCGGGTGATCGCGCCGCTTCTCGAACTCGAAGGCATTAGCAAGAGCTACCCGGGCGTCAGGGCTTTGGACGGCGTATCGCTCTGGCTCGGCCGGGGCGAGGTGCTGGGGCTGATCGGTGAGAACGGCGCCGGTAAAAGCACGTTGATGCGCGTGCTGGGTGGCGTCGTGCGGCCGGATGCCGGGCGCATCGGCCTGGACGGCCGCGTCCGTGCGCACCTCACTGTCGCAGACGCGCAGACGGCGGGCGTCGCCTTCGTGCATCAGGAGCTGTCGATGTTCGACAACCTGGACGCCGCCGCCAACGTGCTGATCGGGCGGGAGAACCTGCGGGCGGGACCGCTGCGCCTAGTGGACCGCCGGGCGTGCCGGGACCGCGTGGCGCCGCTGCTGGAGCGGCTGGGCGCGGATTTCGGGCCGGACGCCCCGGTCGCGCGCCTGTCCATCGCGCAGCGGCAGCTCGTCGAGATCGCCCGCGCGCTCTCGGTCGATGCCCGCATCATCATCTTGGACGAGCCGACCAGCAGCCTGACGCTGTCCGAGACCGACCGGCTGCTGGCCATTGTCGCCACGCTGCGCGCCGCCGGGACCGGGATCATCTACATTACCCATCGGCTCGGCGAGGTGGTGACCTGCGCCGACCGGGTGCTGTGCCTGCGTGACGGGCGCGTGGCTGGGGAGCTGCCGCGGGAGGAAATTGCCCACGCCGCCATGACCCGGCTGATGATCGGGCGCGATCTGCAATCCCTGTACAACCCGCCTGCCGGACTGCCCGGCGACGGCGGCCTGCAACTGCAGGACCTGGTTACGACGGCGTTCCCCGACCGCAGCGCCAGCCTGCACGCCCGGCCCGGCGAGATCCTGGGCCTCGCCGGGCTGGTCGGGTCCGGCCGCACCTCGCTGGCCCGTGCGGTGTTCGGCATCGAGCCGGCGCTCAGCGGCAGCATCCACCTGGACGGCAATCCGGTGCGGATCGGCTCGCCGCGCGATGCCATTGCGCGAGGCTTGTATCTGGTGCCGGAGGACCGCAAGCGCTCGGGCCTCGTGCTCGACATGCCCATCGCGCAGAACGTGACGCTGCCGGCGCTGAATGGGCATGCTTGGATGGGCCTGATCAGCCCAGCGTCCGAGGCGCAAGCCGGGGAGGCGCAGCGGACGGCGCTGCGCATCAAGGCGCCGAATGCCGCCGTGCAGGTCGTCACGCTGTCGGGCGGCAACCAGCAGAAGGTCGTGCTTGGACGGTGGCTGTCGCTGGCGCCCCGCGCCATCGTGTTCGACGAGCCGACCCGCGGCGTCGATGTCGGCGCCAAAGGCGAAATCTACGCTCTGATGCGGGCTTTGGCCGACCGCGGCGTGGCCGTGCTGATGATCAGCAGCGACATGGAGGAGGTGATCGGCGTCAGCGACCGGGTGGCGGTGATGCATGAGGGCCGGGTGGCCGGGACGCTCGAACGCGGGGAACTCAGCGAGGCAGCGGTGCTGCATTTGGCCATCGGCCAGGCAGCTTAACGAGCATGGGTAAGAAGGAGCTCGGCCTGCTGGTGCTCGTGCTGGTGATTGGCGGCATCACGACGGCGCTCAACCCGCGGTTCCTGTCGGCGGTGAACCTGCTGAACATGGCGAACCTGATCGGGCTGTTTGGGGTGTTCAGCATCGGGCAGGGCCTGGTGATCATCACCGGCGGCATTGATCTCGCGGTCGGCTCGATGTTCGCGCTGCTGGGCGTCATGTTCATCGATTTGCTGGCGAACCACGGCCTGGCCTGGCCGCTGGCGCTGCTGGCGGTGCTGCTGGGCGGCCTGCTGATCGGGTCGCTGCACGGCCTACTGGTGACGCGGGCCGGGCTGCAGCCGTTTGTGGTGACGCTGTGCGGGCTGCTGATCTACCGCGGCGCGGCGCGCTACTACACCGGCGATGCGACCATCGGCTTCGGCTATACGGACGGGCTCGATAGCGTGACCTGGCTCGCCTCCGGACGCAGCTTCGGGGTGCCGAACCCGTTCCTGATCCTGGTGGTCGTGGCGTCGGTCATGTCGGTCGTGCTGCACCGGTCGGTGTTCGGGCGCTATTTGTTCGCCGTGGGCCGCAACGAGGAGGCTGCGCGGTATTCCGGCATCCGCACCGGGCTAGTGGTAGCCGGGGCCTACGTGCTGGCCGGCGGCCTGGCCGGGATATCGACGGTGCTGCTGGTGTTCTACACCAACTCGGTCTCCCCCTCGGCGTTCGGCAGTTTTTATGAGTTGTATGCCATCGCGGCGGCGGTGCTGGGCGGCTGCTCGCTGCGCGGCGGCGAGGGCAGCATTCTGGGGATCGTGCTCGGCACCGTGCTGCTGCAGATTTTGCAAAATCTGGTGAATATCCTGGGCATTCCGTCATCGCTGAACTTTGCCGTGATGGGCGGCGTGATCCTGCTCGGCGCGCTGGCGGACCAGGAGCTTGCGCGCCGGGCGAAGGTGGGGGCGGCAGGCCGGGCGTAGCCGAATAGCGCCGGGCCGCAGTTGGCCGTTGCATGTCCCGGCTGCAGCAGGGCAATGTAGCCGGGCATAGGCGGCGGCAGCATGATCGCCCGAGCACCTGGAGAGGACGACGCCATGGACGACCAATCGATCCCATCGACCAACCGGCGCGCCCTGCTGCTTGCGGCGATGGCCACCGGCGCCGGCGCATCCATGCTGGGGGCGATGGGTCCAGCGCTCGCCGCCGAGATGGGCCGGTCCGAGAAGCCGCTGAAGGCCGCTTTCTCCAACGCTGGGCTGCAGGCGACCTGGTGCGCCCAGGGCAAGGTCGCCGCCGAGTACTGGGGCCGCCTGTTCAACGTCGATGTCACCTGGTTCGACGGCGAGCTGAACGCCACCCGGCAGCGCGGCGCCATCGACAACATGGCGTCGCAGAAGTGGGATTTCGTCGCAATCCAGGCCTTCGGCATCGGCACCCTGGCCGCCCCGGTGCGAAAGATGATCGACTCCGGTGTGCCGGTGATCGACATGGACACGCTGATCGCGCCGCTCGACCAGGTGAACGTCCACTCATTCTTGGCCCCGGACAACGAGTTCATGGGCAGCTCG
>JANXVC010000133.1 GCA_025351925.1 Rhodospirillales bacterium
TTGCAGGGGAGACCCTGCCAGGATGAGAGCTCTGCCTTGGACGATGTTTAAGCCGCGCCACGGCGCTCAAGCTGGAAGGATTACGCCATGAAATAGCTTGACGAGGACGGCCCTCATGTGAGGCCGGACATATGAGCGCAATCGACCACCCGTCAAACTTCTCGTCGAAGCTCTTGCATCCAAGGGGCCGTCCACACATGCCGATCTGAAAAGTGTAATATCAACGCGCCGCACTACCTACAGCGTGGCAACAAGCTGATAAGGCTAGGAAATCAGCTTTCCATTTTGATGTGCGATCATTCTTGATGATGGAAGCCTGGCGACGCTCATCAAGATGAGAGGAATGCTTACCGGCTGCCCCAGCTAGTTCTAAAAGCCAGCACGAGGTGCCTTTGCCTTGCGGAAGTAACCGGAGCAGATTCCCGGGCGATTAGGCCACGACTACGGCCTGCCGGACGAGGTCGGGAAGCGGCGGGATGGTGAGGGCGCCCGGGACATGCAGGCGGTCGCCGAGGTAGCGGAAGAACGAGACCTTGAGCTTGCTGCAGGTCTTCATGAGCCCGAGCATGACGTCACGCGCGGTTCGTCCTGCCGTGCTCATGGTGCCGCCCGAGATCTTGCGCTTGGTCACGCAGGCGCGGATGTCGTTCTCCGAGCCGTTCGTATGCAGCGGGATCTCGGGATGCAGCAGCACGCGCAGCAGTTCCGACTTGCGCCGGTGCAGCCGAGCCAGCAGCCGGTCCAGGGTGACGTAGTCGGTTTGTCGCCTGAAGATACGGTCAAAGCGCGCCCGCAGCGCCGCGGCGCGCCGTGGGCAGGGGTCACGCGCCCAGGCCTTCAGGTCGGCATAGAACCACCAGATCAGCGCCCGCGTGACCTCAATCGCGCGGCGCTGCTCCGGTGTCGCTGGCACCAGCTTGTGCACCAGCCGCTCGGCATGGATCCAGCACAGTGCGTGGGTGCCCACCCGGAACTGCCCGGCGTCGTCGGACACGATCACCGCCTCGGTCAGCAGGCCGTGGTGGCAGACGGCACCCCAGAGCGCGCCCTCGCTGGCGACCCGCACGGGATCGGGCGTGACCGCGAGTTGGTCAATGCCGAGCCGGGCCAGGTGCGCCGCCCACGCCGACGTATCGGCGAACCGCTTGGCCGGGTGCGCGTCCAACTGCGCCACCACCTGGCCTGACAGGCTGTGCCCGCGCATGTAGTCCAGCGCGGCTGCGTTCACGACGTAGTCCATGTGTCCGGCGCGCAGCACGGACAGGAACGTCTCGCGCGACTTCGACGCGCCGGTCCGGAACACAGTGAACCGGTCATCGCCGATCTGGGTGGTGAACCCGTCCTTGCGCGCGTGCCGCGCGGCCGTGTCGTCCACCGTCACCCAGCGCGCGGTGGCCAGCCCGGCCCGCAGCACCTCTTGGTCCTCGGCCACGAAGCCGTCGAGCGGCTCGGTCAAGAGACGCACGACCTGGCGCTTGGAGATCTCCACCCCGATCCCGTTCAGCAACGCCACAAGCCGCTCCGTCGTGACCTGTCCCTGGGCATGCAGCGCCAGCACGAAGCGCCGCAGCTCCGGCCCGAACCCGCCGACGATCCCCACCGGCAAGGCGGCCAGCACCGTCTCGCCCGATGCCAGCAGCCAACGCTCGCGCCGGTAGCGCACCACCTCGGCCGAAAGCCGCAGGTCGCGCACCAGGATGTCCTCATAGCCTTTGAAGCGCGAGCCCGTCGGCACGCTCACCTTGACCACGATCTCGGCCGTGACCGCATCCCGGTCGCGCTTGACGCCCCGCGGCGGCTTGGGACGCGTCTCGCCCGTGTCGGCCGCCCCAGGCTGCGTCGCCTGTTCCATGCCGGACGGCCGCAACGGCGGCCGGGGCGGCAACCCTTTCAGCCGTGCCACCTCGTCGCGCAACGCCTGGTTCTCAGCACGCAGTGCCACAATCGTCGCCTGCTGCGCATCCATCCCGGCCTGCAGGGCCGCATTGTCCGAGTGCAGCCGCTGCACCTCGCCGACAAGGCGGCCGACTACCTCCCGCAATTCTTCCTACGGCATTCACACATCTCATTTCATAGCAGGACTGAGTGACGTCAGCCGCCCGGAAATAAGGCTTATGACAGTCAGGATAAGTGCTCACAAGATCAGAGTCATTCTGGTATCGACAGGTAGTGTTTCTCATAACGCATTGTTTTTACGACGAAATACGAAATGTGTGAATACCGTAGCCCGCAATTCGGCAAGCGAGAACGCCTCCAGCGATGCTGTATCCGGCAACGACATGCACACCGTGAATCACGTCTGCGCCTTCGGTGCAACTGCCTCGCCCAGGAAACTGCTCCGGTTACCGAGCGGTCTCGCTATCCTGTTGAAAACGCTTAGTTCTCTGGATGCCGATGGCTGAACCTTTTCCGGACACCGAGCCCAACCGCTGACGCGAAGGTCCAAGTACAAAGGCACTAGTGGGCCAACAGCCATATAGTAAGTGACTGATCAATAACGGTTATCTGTTCGGCCAATCCCTTGTGACCACTTTTCACACTTATCCCGAACCTACCCCAATCATGCCGAGGTCGGTATTACGCGCTCTCGCGTGCCAGCAGCGGCAGGATTTCAACGACCTGACATGCCATGGTCCGCCTCGAGCTGAAGGCCGTGACCGCTGCACCGGCATAGTCATTCAGGAAACCCACCGGCCTGACAAAAATTGACTTGTCTTACAGTTTCGTAACGGTCAATGATGTGTACAGCAAGGGTATCCGCAAGGGCACGAAACGTGCGCCTTCTATCAGTAATCGAGGGAACGCTCTTTGAACACATGCAGGGTAACCTGCCCGAAGGTTGAATTATAACATTTGAGACTAGGCCTGAAGTAAAATGGGTGGTATTGATTTATCAAGGCACAGATCGCAACACGATGCCAACATTTACCGTATGCCGCTGGTATGATTACTTTGGGTTATTCGTGCGATGGACGGACGGGACAAACTCGACCATCATCCACACAGAGCTATGTTCAGTTCTCGAGATAATATCGAATGCTGCCTTTGAGATGAAAGGGTCGTATCTGGCAACGGTGCTGATACAGGGCTGGGCTGACATCAAACACTGAACGCGCGCCATTGCATCCTACCGCCTTACAAATCCAGACCTGCCTTACGAGTTCGCAATATCCGATTTACTTGCCACAACCCGCTTAAGGCGAACGCCAGTGCCACACAGTCACTCTCCCAGCGCACCCCGGTTTACTCAGGCACAAGTCGCGACAATCATCTCGTTCAACGATTGTGACCCCTGTGGGTTATACGTTGGAATCGTTTCAGAAACTTCGCATGAATCGCAAATTGTCGAGGTATGGCGATACGCTCCGACTGCTGTTCTGTTCTTCATCATGCCTCTGCCCAGCGGGGACGTAGGGGTCTATGATGTCCACCGCGAACGTTACGAAAGCAGCCCGCTAGCGGACGTTTTAACGTCGATTGTAGAGGCCGCAAGCGTCTCGGCTTAGCTTAGCTTAGCTTAAGCTGTGCGGTCAGCTCGGGCAGGGTTACAGCAGCCTAGCTGAACGGTGTCATAGGTCGAGGCAGCTTGACCAATCGGGGGACTCGATTACTCAACAAAACCTAATTTGCTTCACGGAACCGTAATATCGAATGTTCCTGCCGTAACACGTTCAAAGCAGAAATTTTATGCAAAACATAAAACCCGTAGCCGGCCCATGGTTCAGCTTAGAGTCAATTACAGCATTCGTGACGGCTACCGAGGGCAGACCATGGGGATTTGTAGCTGCTCAACCCGGTTGAGAGACGACCTGCCCACGTAAGGTTTGTTGGATAGCTTGGTAGGCGCTTTCGCCCCGGCGTGCGGCGGTGCCGATGACGGAGCGCACGCCTGCGAACAGGTCAGCGCCCCAGTTGGAGCGG
>JANXVC010000022.1 GCA_025351925.1 Rhodospirillales bacterium
CCTGGCGTTGGCGAGGGATTGCAGGACCACTACGCCACCCGTGTTGCCCACCGGGTCATACTGGGCAAGAGCCTGAACGAGCGCGCCCGCGGCTTGCGGCTGCTTTGGGAGATTGGCCGTTGGCTGACCAAGGGTCAGGGCGTGTTGTCACCAGGGGCTACGCATGAAATCTCGTGTCGGCTTTGCATAGAATTCGTCAGCTATCTGGCCAAGAGCTGGAGCATATAGGCGTCGTTCCAGGCGGCTTTCTTCCGCCGAGCACGTATGCTGGCTTTCGAGATCGTGTCGCGGCCGACGATGTTGAGCGCGATCTTGCGCAGGAGAGCCAGATTGCGCGCTGCCGTGCGATCGCGCACGCGGCTGTCGTCCTCGCGGAATGTCACGTCGAGCACCCAATGGAGCGCGTTTTCTACGGCCCAGTGTGAGCGGATGGCCTGACCCAGGACGGCCGGGTCGTCGGGGCAGCTCGACAGAAAGTAGCGGATCTCGCTCTCGACCTTGGTGGGCGTGGTGTTGACGCTGCGGATGCTCTCGACCGCCAGCACGATGCGCAAGCCCGGCCAGCCGCTCAGGGCGTCGAGAGCCGCCGCCTCGGTGCTGGCGAATACTCGGCGCCGGACCAGGCATCCATGCGTGTCGTCAAACGCGTCGCAATCCGCACGGTGAGGTGCGCCACGGCGGAAGCAATGCTCGTCAAAATGCTTGACCACGGCCGCGTGGGCCAGCGGGTGATTGCCCTTGAGTGTCAGCAGGTAATCCCCTCCACGTGCCAGGATCTTCTCGGCGATCGCGGTCTGGCACCCCATGGCGTCCAGCGTCACGATACTGTTCTTCAGCGCAAGCTGGTCCAGCAGCTCCGGCACGGCGGTGATCTCGTTCGACTTGCCGTCGACACAGCGCTGGCCCAGCACCAGGCCCTGCTCACTCGCCCACGCACTCACCACGTGCAGCGGCGATTGCTCCCGCCCATGGTCGAACGAGCGCCGGATCGTCTTGCCGTCGATGGCCACCACTTCGCGCTCGAACCCCGCTGTGAGCGCGCTGACCCACGTCGCGAACCCGGTCTCAAAAGCCTCGGGGTCGATCAGCATGAACACGCGCCGAAAGGTGTCGTGCGAGGGGATGCCGTTTGGCAGCTCAAGGAACGTCCTGAGCCACACGAGCTTGCTGCGGCCATATAGGGCGATGTCATCCCAACTCTCGGCACAGGCGATCACCGCGCACACCGCGATGACCAGGACATCAATCAGGCGGTGCTCGACCTGGCCGGAGCAGCGCGGGTCCTCAATCGTGCTGAAATACTGCGCCAAGTTCTCGATCGACATGCCTTGCTCCCCCGCCATCGCGAGGGCGCGTCATCATACGTCAGGGCGCGACAAGCGAGAGAAATTTCATGCGTAGCCCCTGGTGTTGTCGCTTAGCCCAGCACATGTCGCCGCCTTTGTCCGCTCGCGGCCGGAACTGGACGCGCCAGACCTGCAATTCGTGTTCACGCCAGCCAGCTACAGCGAGGGCGTGACCGGCAAACTGCAGCCGTTTCCAGGCATGACCTGCGGCGTGTGGCAGATGCGGCCGCATAGCCGGGGTTGGATGCGCGCGAAATCGGCCGACCCGATGGTTCCGCCGGGTATTCAGCCAAATTACCTGGCTGAAGAGACTGATCAACGCGCGGCCATCGACGGGCTCCGTTGGTCGCGCCGCCTCCTGGATAGCGCAGCGTTGGCACCTTATCGCGGCGCCGAGACCACACCGGGTCCGGCCGTGCAGACCGATGCGGAACTGCTTGCGTATGCGCGGGCGCGGGGGTCAACAGTTTACCACGGCATCAGCACATGCCGCATGGGCGTCGATCCAGGCGCTGTCGTGGGGCCGGATTTGCGTCTGCACGGCATGGATGGTCTGCGCGTGGTCGATGCTTCGGTGATGCCGGCCATGATATCCGCCAACACCAATGCGGCGACGCTTATGATCGCCGAAAAGGCGGCCGACCTAATATTGGCGAGTCGGCGTGCGGCAACCACACCGAGCTTTCCCGCCCGGGCCGTCAAAGCGGCGGAATGATCAGCCAGACGGCGTGCTCCAGTGAAGAATATCCGAATACAGCACGATCACCACGCCTCGCCGCTGCCGGATGCGCTTCTGGAAGGTGTTGGTGCATGGACGGGCTTGTTGGCCTGAGGTCGGCCGTGCGGCTACTTTCCTTCCATGCCGTTCAAGCACAGCGCCGCCCGCCGTCATCACATTCCGCCGGCCCGCTACCGCGTTACGAACTGGCCGGCGTATGAGGCAGGCGTGCGGCGACGTGGTGATCTCACACTATGGCTGGACGAGGCAGCCCTCGCAGGCTGAGCGGCACCGAAACGGAGCAGCCCCGGCGGGCAGCCGCTCTACCCCGAGCTGGCGATCGAACTCGTGTTGACGTTGCGGCTCGTGTTCCACTTGGCCCTGCGCGTAGTGGAGGCGTTCAGCCGCAGTGCTCGGCCTGCTTGGGTTGGCTTTGTCCGTCCCTGACCATAGCACGTTGAGCCGCCGTGGTCGGGCGTTCGCAGGACGTCAACCGCGTGTCCAGACCAGCAACGCGCAGTCCACTTGGTGCTGGACAGCACAGGTCTGGAGCTGTTCGGCCAAGGCGAGTGGGATGCCGAGAAGCACGGGCGAGTGCGCCGGCAGTGGCGCAAGCTTCACCTCGCCGTCCGCCGCCCACGTGTTGACCGAAGGTCATGCTGACGACGCGGCGCAGGTGCCGGCCCTGCTTGGGCAGGCTGAGGGTATAATCGCGTCGGTGACAGCGGACGGCGCCTACGACGGCGAGCCGACCTACGCAGCGGCTGCCGCACGCCAGCGGCATCCGCCACCGGAGATCGTCGTCCCACCCCGGGCGCGGCGGTGCCAAGCTCAAACGAAGGCGACGGCGTCCAGAGCCAGCGTGACCGCCACATCCGGCTCATGGTCGCGTGCGGCCGCATGGGTTGGCAGAAGGCGACCGGGTACGGCAGGAGGAACCAGGCGGAAACAGCAATGGCGCGATACAAACACCTGATCGGCCCCAAACTTCGCGCCCGGAGCCTGCCTGCGCAGCGGGGCAAGGTCGCCATCGCCGCCGCGGTGCTGAACAAGATGATCCAAACGGCTAAGCCGACTTCCATCCGGGTCGCCAGACAGCGCCCGAGAAGCGCCAGCTCAGCCTCCTGCCGGTCTCTGCAACAACGCCCTCATGCTTCTGTCATGGAACGTGGTGACGACGGTCTTGGTTCAGCTTGAAGGGCAAGATGTGTTTCCAGGGTCAGGTCAGCGGCCAAGCTTCTTACGTCAGCTCATCCTGCAGCGCCACAGGCCATCGCCGTGCAACATGCTGCATCACAGGAACATACCTGCCTCATCAGCAGCAGGCTACCCGGGCATCCACGCACCAACGCCCCGATGCGTCATCGTCAGCGACATCGTGTGCCATCATCGGATGGCTGGGATTACTCACGACGCTGCTCCGTAGTTCAGTCTGTCCAAGCGGCGCCATGGAACTCATTGAGGCCCGGCATTTGCACGCCTGTCCAACTCAGCATCAGTATGACGCTGCACGCTGCGGCGATCGTGAGCAGCGTCGAGATGATCGAAGCCCAAAACACCCGACGCTCGTCGGCGCGGATCATGGGAGGCGCTGCAGGCCCGCGCCACGAATTAGCGTGCATACCGTCCATGGGGGTCCCCTTTTCCGAGCGGACGTTGGCTGACAGGCGCTTCACTGCCGGATCAACGGATCGGCGGCGGGTAGTGCAGCCCGCCCTTGTTCCACAAATTGTTGATCCTGCGGGGGATGCCCAGCGGCGCCACGGTGCGGTCCCACATCTCGCCGTAGTTGCCGACGGCCTTGATGACGTTCACCGCCCACTTTGCATCCACGCCGAGGCCGTGGCCTAGGTCACCCTCGGCGCCCAGCAGGCGGCGAATGTCAGGGTTCGTGGACCGCTGCATCTCATCCACGTTCGCCGCCGTCACGCCGCTCTCCTCGGCCTGCAGCATCGCGAACAAGGTCCAGCGTACCAGGTCGAAGAACTTGTCGTCGCCTTTGCGCACCATCAGGCCCAG
The DNA here is from genome assembly GCA_025351925.1 of Rhodospirillales bacterium. GTDB lineage: Bacteria > Pseudomonadota > Alphaproteobacteria > Acetobacterales > Acetobacteraceae > CAHJXG01. The sequence continues at coordinate 4,084 of JANXVC010000022.1, forward strand.
CGGCTCCTTGCTGATGACCTCGGGCAGCAGCGTGTGCTCGCTGGCGCGCGGCCCCTGCTGGAAGCGGAACGAGGCCAGGCCCGACAGGTCCGTCGAGTATGCGTCGCAGCGGCCGGCGACGTAGCTGTTCCGGAGTTCCGCCAGGTCCTGGATCAGGATCGGCGTGAACGTCATCTTGTTAAGCCGGAAGTAGTCTGCGACAGCCAGCTCGGTGCTGGTGCCGGGCTGCACGCAAATGGTCGCGCCGTTCAGGTCTTTGACCGATTTCACTTCGGTGGAGGCTTTCACCAGGAAACCCGTGCCGTCGTAGAAGTTCACCCCGGCAAACATCAGGCCAAGGTTGCTCTCGCGGCCCATGGTCCACGTCGTCGAGCGCACCAGAAGATCGATCTCACCCGATTGCAGCGCGGTGAACCGGTTGGTGGTGGTCAATGGAACGAAACGGACTTTGCTCGCGTCGCCCAGCACCGCTGCGGCAACCCCGCGGCAGGTGTCGGCGTCAATGCCCTTTACGACGCCTTGGCTGTCCGCCAGCGAAAACCCGGCCACCCCGGTGGAGACGCCACAGACGAGCTGACCCTTGCCGCGGATGCCGTCCATGGTGACCGATGCGCCGCCCTGGGCCAAGGCGGGTGCGGCGAGCGCCGCACTGGCTACCAATGCGAGGGCGGCCTGTTGACTGAATACATTCATGCTGTCGTTCACCTGCGTTTCATGCAGGGGCACAATGAGCGTCCTAGGCTGAGAAGCCCTTGAGGCAGAGTTCAATCAGCCTGAACTGATCTTAAATGTCCTGAAACAATGTCCGCATGCCGACAAAGGCCCGTTGCAGCATTTCCCTTCCAGGCGCTTACGCGTGGCCTGCCTGGCGAAAACCGTCGATCAGACGCTCATTCCGGCTACGGTATAGCCGATCCGTCGCCTCCAACGGCACGGCAGACCGCCAGGCGAGCACATCCATAGTCGTCGCCGGCTCGGCATTGTGGAACTGCGCCATCTCCGTCCGCGCCCGCTCGTGGTCGCCCGCCAGCGCCAGCGCCGCCGCAAGCAGCGCATGAAACGATGCGTGGGACGGGTTGTTGTCGATGGCGAGGCGCAACGCCGCCACGGCTTCCGCATCGCGGCCGAGGTGGATCAGCGCCCGCCCCAGCCCTTGCAGCCAAGTCCAGCGGAACGGGTCGGACGGCATCAACGCGTCGGCGCGGCCGAACCACTGCACGGCATCCTCTGCGCGTCCGAGATAGAGCAGGTTGAGGCCGATCTCGCGGTAGCACATCGGATCGCTCGGACTATGCGCGAGCAACGTCTCGGCCGTCACGAGCGCGTCGGCGAATGCGCCCCGCGCCCGCAGCAGCACCGCACGCGCCTTCAGGGCCGCGAAATGCCCGGGCGCCGCGGCCAGGGCGCAAGCGAGCTTCTCCTCCGCCTCCGCCAGGTAGGCCCCGCGGGCCTGCGGGTTGTTGGCGGTTCGCCCGTCTTCCAGATAGCCGTTCAGCACTTGATACCCGCGCACCTCCGCGATGCCGGACAGGGCGTCGGCATTGCCCGGCTCATGCTCCAGCGCACGCTCATACAGCGTGCAAGCCGTTGCAAAGCCGTGCCGCGTCATCATCGGCTGGCTGGCGGCGGCATGGCCGCGCATCACGTAATGCACGGCCGTCATGCTGTCCGGCCGTTCATGCTCCTCCTGTTCGGCCCGCCGTGCCTCGCAGGCGACCATCTGCAGCCCGGCGGAACGCGAGAGCCGGCCGACGATCTCATCCTGGGTTTGCAGAGTGCCGAGCCGGGGCTTGTCGAAGCGTTCGGCCCACACGTGCGCGCCGGACTCGGCCTCGATGAGCTGCGCGTTGACCCGGATGTGCTCGCCGGCCAGCAGCATGCTGCCCTTGAGCACGTAACGCACGTCATAGGCGCTGGCGAGCTCCCGAATGTCTGGAGGCTGGGCTTTTTCGGTGCTGGCCGGTGTGTGCGCAAAGACCGTGCAGGTCGGAAGCGTACGGGCCAGGTCCGTCATCAGGCTGTCGGTCATGCCCTCGGTGAACCAGTCCTGCGCCGGCTCGTCGCGGTGGCCCACGAGCGGCAGGACCAGTATGGACAGCCGAGGCGGCTTGCGCTGCACGGTCGCTTGGGCAGGAGCGTAGCTGTAGGCTGCCAGGGCAGGAGCATGGCTTGCTGCCGGCTCGTCCTCCGCAGATAAAGCGGTGACCCGGGCAGTGAAGCGGTAGCCGTGTCCGGCAATCGTTACAATCCAGCGGCGGTCCGGCCCCAGCACACGGCGGAGAGTTGAGATCTGCACTTGCAGATTGTTCTCTTCAACGGCGATGCCGGACCACGCGCGATCGAGGATGTCGCCCTTGGTCACCAGATCGCCCGCTGATTCGACAAGCATCAACAAGACTTCGAAGGCGCGGCTGCCGAGCGCTATCGGTTCACCATCCGCCAGGAACCGGCGCTCTCGGCCGTGCAACACGAAGCGGCCGAAACCGTAGCTTCTTCGATTGGCCTGCGGCGGTCTTTGGATTGTGCCATCCAGCATTGCCCGGCTCCCGGTCGCTTATGTCGCGGTTGCAATCGCAATAGCCCATACCGCGGGAAGCAGCACGCCTCGTGCGACCTTCGTCACA
>JANXVC010000045.1 GCA_025351925.1 Rhodospirillales bacterium
CGATGATCCTTACAGCATGAACGGCGTTGCCGTGATGTATCAGCCAGGCAAAATCCTGAAGACCGGCGGCCAGCCGAGCTACACCGACGCGGATGCCACGGCCAACACTTATGTCATCAACATCAATGCGGCCATCGCCAACCCGGCAGCGCCGGTAACGGTGCGCAAGCTGCCGTCGATGGCCTATCCCCGCGCCTATGCCAACGGCGTCGTTTTGCCAGGAGGGAAGGTTCTCGTCATCGGCGGGGAGACCCACGGCATCACCTTTAACGATGACACGTCCGTGCTTGTGCCGGAACTGTGGGACCCGGCGACGGAGCAGTTCGCCCAGTTGGCTCCCATGCAGACGCCGCGCAACTATCACAGCGTGGCATTGCTGCTGCCGAATGCAAAGGTGTTTTCGGGCGGTGGTGGGCTCTGCGGTGAGGGCTGTGCCGCCAACCATCAGGACGGCGCAATTTTCTCGCCGCCTTATCTGTTCGCGGCTGATGGCGTGACGCCGGCAGCGCGGCCGGTACTCACCACTGTTTCCAGCAGTACCGTGCCACTCGGATCGGCGCTCTCTGTCAATACCAGCGGGCCGGTCAGATCGTTCGAGCTCATCCGGCTGTCCGCCACCACGCACAGCGTCAACACGGATCAGCGCCGGGTGCCGCTGACCATCGCGGCGGCAGCGGCGAATGCCTATACGCTGGCGGTGCCGTCCGATCCGGGCATCGTGGTTCCTGGCTATTGGATGCTCTTCGCCATGGACTCCAAAGGCACGCCAAGCGTCGCCAAAATCATCAAGCTCATCCAGTCTTAACCACCGCGATTTCAGGCGGGCGTAATGAAGTCCGGCACTGTCGCGCAAGATGCCGGACTCTGCGCCTGGCCGCTCCTGGGGCTGATCGCTGCCACACTCACAGTGCTGATCGCGCTGGAGGTCGGACTTACCTTGCACGATCAAAGCCGCATGTCCCCGCCGGCCGTCCAACCAGTGGCAGTCGTCGTGGCCGCGCCGCATGAGGACGACCATAGCCCGCACTCGGTGGAGACGTTGCTGGCCCGGCCGCTGTTTGATCAGACCCGGCGACCATCGGTGGCTTCGCCGAGCTTAGTGGCGGTCGCGCCTCGGCTGCCTCAACTAACCGGTGTGGTGGTGAGTCCAGCCGGAGCGTTCGCCATCTTCGCCAACAGCGACGGCGGCAGACCCATCGTTGTCCGGAAGGGTGACCAGGTTGGCGTTGCCGTCATCGAGACTGTCGCTGCCGGACAGGTGACGCTTCGTGGGCCGGAGGGCACCTTTGTACTTCATCCCAGTTTTGGCGAGAGGATTTTGCAGGCGAGCGGCCCCAATCCCGCGAGCCTAACAAGGCCGGGATATCGGCCGCGCCATGGCGGCCACGATGCGGCTATCCTGAACCGCAAAGGCTTGCCCGCCACCTAGCATTTGGGGCGTGGTTCAGAATCCGTCCTCTTTGGTATGCAGGCGTGCGGAGACCGCCGGCCTGTGAGGGCCGGATCTTGGTGGGAGGGTATCCTGTGCGGGAGGCGGCCAGCCTCTCCGGGTCAAGCTCGCGGGGAGCTACGACGTCATGCTCCGCCCCAAGGCCATGGCTTGATCAGTCATGTTCCGGCATCCATCCGCGCCAGGACCGCCCAACCGAATTTTCGGGCCAGCCCAAGATTGGGGATCAGGCGGCGATTGCCACTTTCGGGTATGGATCGTTGGTTGGCTGGAACTTCTGTCCGAAGCCGGAGCCGAGCGTGCCATTATAGACGGCGCAGCGAACCTGCAGCAGCAGGTCGGTGCCGTGTCGCGACCAGCGCATCTGCTGCGACTTGTTCATTCGGCGGTTCACCAGGACGTTGGCGGTTCCTTCGGTGATCGCGGTGCCAACCCGCAAGCCGCCACGGTGCCGCTCGGCGTAGTTGACCAGCCAGGCGCTCTGGCCGGTTAGATGACCGTGCAATGCATGCAAGGCCGTCCATCAACTTTCGTGACGGCGCGATGGACGTTCGCCCGTCCGACTCGCCCTGCAAGTGGTGCATGACCGCGCGGATATGGTCGATGCTGGTTGGGGCATCCCTGGCCTTGCCATTCCAAATGCGCCAGTGCAGCCGCTCGACCTTGGCGACGATCACCGCCTTTGCCACCACCCGCGCCGGATCATCAGCCGGCAGGCGGTTGGCGATTTGCTTCAGGTGCTGCAACCGCATGGCGATGTGAAACCAGAGTGTAAATGTTGCAATCCACAAGCAAGCGCGCGCAGGATTGTGGTCAGCAATTGGAGGACTAGCTATGACCGTTGCCGCAATCCTGAAGCACAAGGGTCACGATGTAGTCCGCGTCGTGCCCACCCAACACAACTGCCGAAGTGGTGCAGTGTCTGACCGCGCGTCGCGTCGGCGCAGTCCTGGTGCTTGATGCAGCCGACCAGTTACTTGGCATTGTCGGCGAGCGCGGGATCGTCGGCAGCTTGGTAAAGCACGGCAGCCGCACGCTGGAGATGACTGTCGCGCAGTTGATGACCCGCATTCTTTATACTGCGACCCCCGCCACGACGGTCGCGCAGGCGGTGGAGATGATCACGCACCGCCGCATCCGGTATCGTCCCGTCATGGATGAAGGCCGATTGCTGGGCACCGTCAGCATCGTCAGCATCGGAGACGTCGTGAAAGCCGGGCTCAGCCAGCAGAAACACAAGGTGGGCAGCCTGAAAGCCTACGTGGTTGGGGCAGCATAGCAACGCCCGTTCTGGCCTCTCGGATTTCCCGCGCGGGTTCTGAGCGGTAGAACCACATCTGGTTGTGGCCTGGGAGGACAGGATGAGCGTCTACTATGTGGCGGCGTTTGGGCCTATTCACGCTCATGACCCGTATATCTGCTTTCGTTGCCCGATGGACGGCGACAGCGTTTGTTGGCCGTTGCCTTGGGCGGGCACCTGGTCCGAGGCGGACGTGATGGAAGCAGCCGCCGAGTTGAACAACGGCGTGAACACGGTTGCGGTGCCGGAGCACGCCGTTCGTGCGCTTGCGACAGCGCCGGCTCCAGGCAAGATCGACGGCGACGTCGGCCCGGTGGTGCGCAACTCGGCTTTCAACCGTCGGGCACTCGTCGTCGCCGGACGACAGAACATCGCCCGCTTGGAAGCGTTCGCGATCCCTCGTGCGGCCAGGGCTTTCGCACCAAAAACTCTCTCGCCACGGTCTGCTTGCGAGGCGTGACGTGATGCTGGATCCGTAGTAGCCGGGCGACGTTGTTTGCGCCTCATCAGGGGCGTGCGCCATGATTCCTTCCGCTTGCAAGCTTTTCG
>JANXVC010000138.1 GCA_025351925.1 Rhodospirillales bacterium
GAAGATGGTTTATGCTCTAGATCGCACGCCGCAGCCTACAATTCTCGATTTTCCTGAGACAATTCAAAGATATACGAGAGATACAAGCGTAATGACAGCACGGGAAGTGCGGGAGAACCAAGATTCAACGGCCATTGACAAGCGCTGATCGCACGGGTCCATGAGCGGACATCCATCGCCATACGCGGCCAGTGCGCCGACCTATCCGCCGGGACGCGGGCGCTCGGCGACGTTGCCGGGTTCGAGGCCATCGCCATCGCGAAGTCTGGGGCGCTGCTGAGCCTGCCGCTTGAACTGGCGTTTGTCGCCGCCGGGCTTGAGACGGCCGCCTTGGCAGCGCGAAAGGCCGCTGAGATGTTTGCGATCGGCTATCAGGTGGCCGACGACATCGCGGACTGGATCGGCGACGCCGGCGACCAGTCCGTGCCCTGCTCGTTCAACGCCGTCCAGGTTTTCGAGGCAGCCGGGTTCGGCGCCTCCGCGCTGGCGGCGGCGCGCGACCTTGGCCTCGACCGCCTCCGCGCCTCGGCCGCAACCGCCGGCGACCTGCCGAACGGATCCGGCGCATTGTTGCGGGACCTTGCCACGCGGCTCGCCGCAAGCCTGTCAAAGGCTGGCGCACCGGCATGAATGCCATCGTCATCGGCGCTGGTTTCGGCGGCATGGCCGCTGCCCTCAGGCTGCGCGCCAAGGGCTACCATGTCGTGCTGATCGACCGCTGCCAGCAACTCGGCGGACGCGCCCAGGTCTTCGAGCGCGACGGCTTCAGGCACGATGCCGGGCCGACCGTCATCACGGCGCCGTTCTTGATCGCCGAGCTGTTCGCCCTGTTCGGCGACACCATGGAAGACCACCTCACGCTGGTGCCGCTGCGCCCGTGGTATCGCTTCCGGTTCGCCGACGGCGACCATTTCGACTACGGCGGAACAATGGAGGAGACGCTGGCGGAGATCGCCCGCATCGAGCCGGGCGACCAGGACGGCTACCTCAAGCTGCTCGCGCACTCGAAACGCATTTTCGACGTGGGCTTCACCGAACTCTCGGCCCAGCCGTTCCACCGTCTCGGCACCATGCTGCGGCAGGTCCCACGGCTGCTCGACCTGCGCAGCGACAAGACAGTCTGGGGCTTGGTCTCCGCCTACGTCAAAAATCCAAAGCTGCGGCAGGCTTTCTCCATCCAGCCCTTGCTGGTCGGCGGCAACCCTTTCGACACGACCAGCATCTACGGGCTGATCCACTACCTCGAACGAGCCTATGGCGTCCATTTCGCGATGGGGGGCACCGGCGCGATCATCCGCGCGCTCGGCGGGCTGATGGAGCGCCAGGGGATCGACATCCGCCTCGACGAGACCGTCAGCCGGATCAGCATGGCGGGCAACGTCGCAACCGGCGTGGTGCTGGCCGACGGACGCGCGCTCGCCTCTGACCTCGTCGTCTCCAACGCCGACGCGGCGCATCTGTACAGCGCCATGGTGCCAAAGCCGGCGCAGGCGCGGACAACGCGGCTCAAGCTCGCGGCGGCGCATTTCTCGATGGGCCTGTTCGTGCTCTATTTCGGCACGAAAATCACATATCCCGATGTCGCGCACCACACGATCTCGCTGGGTCCGCGCTACCGCGAGCTGCTTGCCGACATCTTTGACCGCAAGGTGCTGGCCGACGACTTCTCCCTCTACCTGCACCGGCCGACCGCCACGGACCCGAGCTTCGCGCCGCCGGGCTGCGACAGCTTCTACGTGCTATGCCCGGTGCCGAACCTGAAGGCCGGGATCGATTGGGCGATGGAGGGGCCACGCCTGCAGGCCCGAATCATCGCGGCCCTCGACGCCACGATCCTGCCAGGGCTTGCCGCCGCGATCACCGCCGAGTTCTGCATGACGCCCGCGGCCTTCCGCCATGACTACCTCAGCGAGCACGGCGCCGGGTTCTCGATCGCGCCGCTGTTCCGGCAATCGGCCTGGTTCCGTTTCCACAACCAGGCGGAGGGCATCCGCAACCTGTATCTCACGGGCGCCGGGACGCATCCCGGTGCGGGCCTGCCCGGCGTGCTGTGTTCGGCCAAGGTGTTGGATGCGCTGATCCCGCCGGCGCCGGGCCGCATTGAGCTGGAAGCCCGCGCCGCATGACCGGCCCATCCTCCGCCGCCTACGCCGCCGCCCATGCGACGCTTGCCGCCAAGGGGCGCAGCTTCCACTGGGCGCGGCGGATGCTGGGAGCCGTCCACGCCGACCGCGCTACCCGTTTGTACGGGTTCTGCCGTCGGGTCGATGACCTGGCCGACGAAACCCAGTCACCTGATGCCGCCCGCGCCGCCCTGCACGCGCTGGCCCGATCGTTGCGCACCGGCCAATCGCGGGACCCGTTCACCGCCGACACCATCCGGCTGCTGCAGGGCTGCCAGATCGACCCGGCAATCCCGCTCGACCTGATCCGTGGCGTGGCGAGCGACCTGCTTCCGGTCCGCATCGCCACCGAGGCCGAGCTGCTGCGCTACTGCTACCGCGTGGCCGGGACGGTCGGGCTGATGATGAGCGCGGCACTCGACGTGGCCGATCCGCGCGCCTTGCCCCATGCCATCGACCTCGGCATCGCAATGCAGCTCACCAACCTGTGCCGCGACGTGCGCGAGGACGCGCTGGCCGACCGCCGCTATCTGCCGGCCTCCTTGGTTGGAGAGATCGACCCGGCACGGCTCGCACGACCCTCGGAGGCTAATCAGCCCATGGTTCGCAGCGCCGTCGCGACCCTGCTGGACCTTGCCGACACGTACTACCGCAGCGGCGAGGACGGCCTGGCCTACCTGCCGGCCAACGCGCGCGGCAGCATCCTCGTCGCAGCGCGGGTCTATCGCGCGATTGGCGGCCGGTTGCGCCGCAGCCGCTGCGACTACTGGTCGTCCCGCGCCTGGGTTCCGATGGGCAGCAAGGCCTTGATCACCATCGGGGCGCTCGCGGCGCCCCCGTTTCGCCAAGCGTTCAGGCGCCCGGTGCGGCCTCACGACCCCGGCCTGCACAGGCCATTGGCCGGCCTGCTCGGCACCAACCCATGGGTGGGCGAGCTCCATGCGGCCTGACGCGGACCTTCTCGTCCTTGGCGGCGGCTGCGCTGGCCTCAGCCTCGGCATGCGGCTGGCCGAACAGGCTCCGGCTGCCGGGCGCACGATGATCCTCGAAGCGCGAACCGGATACACCCAGGACCGGACCTGGTGCTTCTGGCGCCTGGCGCCGCACCGGTTCGAGCGCCTTGTCGCCCGTTCCTGGCCGGCGGTGGCGATCCGCTCGAAGCAGCGCTCGGTCAAAGTCGATTGCCGGCTGACGCCCTACCAGATGCTGGAGGCCAGCCCGTTCTATGCGGAGGCCCAGCGTTCGATCGACCGGTCGCAGCACGTCCAGTTGGTTCTCGGAACCGATGTGCGCGCCGCGCCGCGGCAGGTTGCCGGGCTGTGGCAGGTCGAAACCGACGCTGGGCTGCTGACTGCGCGCCACATCCTTGACACCCGCCCGCCACGGCCGCCGCGGACGAGCGACGCCACGCTCTGGCAATCGTTTTTCGGCCAGGAGATCGAATGCGCCGCCCCGGCCTTCGATCCTGAGACCGTCGGGCTGATGGATTTCGCCGAGGCGCGGACGGATGACGTGCTGTTCCACTACGTGTTGCCCCTCTCGCCCTGCCGCGCGCTCATTGAGACAACGGTGTTCGGCCCGAGGCCGCTGGCCGTGGCCGACCTAGCCGCCGCGCAGGCAGCCGCCACCGAGCGGCTTGGGCGGGGCAACGCATTCAGGGTGCTGCGCGCGGAGGACGGCGTGTTGCCGATGGGCATGACAGCCTGCTTTCCCACGCCTGGACCCGGCTACAGCCGCGCCGGCCTGATGAGCGGCGCGGCGCGGCCCAGCACCGGCTATGCCTTCCAGCGCATCCAACGCTGGGCGGAGGAGGCGGCGGCGTCGATCCGGCAGGGCGGCCCGCCACCTGGGCACGAGCCCGACCCGGCGCTGCGGCGAGCCATGGACCGCCTGTTCCTCCGGGTCGTCCGCGACCATGCAGACCGCGCGCCCGACCTGTTTATCCGGATGTTCGGCAACGCGGACCCGGCCCGCGTCATCCGGTTCCTCAGCGACCGGGGAACGGTCGCCGACTGCGCCGTGATCGGGTCCACCCTGCCGTTGCAGCTTTTCCTCGGCGAGATGCTCAAGGGCATGGTCGCGCTGCCCAAGCCGCTTCGCGAGACCGCGTGAACCGCGCGATGCGCATACAGGGTGGGGTCTTCAGCGTCCTGGCCCTGACGCTGGCGGCGGCGTCGACCGTGCTCCCGCGCCTCGATGCCCGGGTAGAACTGTTTGTTGCCGCTGTCATGATCATCTTGCTCGGCGTGCCGCACGGGGCGCTCGACACGATTTTTGCCCGGCAGCTCTACCGGGTGCGGACCATCCAAGGGTGGGCCGGCTTTGCTGTCCTCTACGGCGCGCCGGCTGCGGCCGTAGTGGCGCTGTGGCTGGCCGCTCCGACCCTGTTCCTGCTTGGCTTCCTGCTGATTTCCGCCGCGCATTTCTCCGGCGACCCAGCGGACGGCACGCACGGCCTCTCCCGCCTGCTGTATGGCGGTGCGGTGATCGTGCTTCCGACCCTGCTCCATGCCGGGGAGGTCGGTCGTTTGTTCGGCCTGCTGGCCGGGTCCGAGGCGGCAGCGCATCTGATGCCCTGGCTCGGCGGCCTGGCCTGGCCCTGGCTCGCTGGGCTGTTGGCGAGCACCTTGGTCGAAGCGCGCCGGTTCTGGCAAACCGCCCTCGAAATGTTGGCCGTCGCGGCGGTGGCAACCGCGGCCCCGCCGCTTGTCGCGTTCACCTTGTTCTTCTGCGGCATGCACAGCGCGCGGCACATTCTGCGCACCGTCGCCTATGCCACCCCGCTGGCGCCCCGGCTGCTGCTGACGTCGAGCCTGCTGCCCATGGCACTGGTCCTGGCCGCATCGGCTGTCGGATGGTTCGGCCTGCGCAGCACGCCGATGGACGGCCGGTTGGTCCAACTCGTCTTCGTCGGGCTGGCCGCGCTGACCGTTCCTCACATGGCGCTGATCGAGCGTGTCCGCCTGTCGGGTTGGCGGCGGCCGGCACTGCCATGACATTCGCGCCCATTCGAATTTGCCGAGCTGTAGCCGCGAGCACGCACAAAGAGTGTCAAAAATCTGGGGCGCTAAGCCGCGAGCTGGATTGCCGGGTGGCTGAACCGCCCGTCCAGCACCGCGGCCCTGACCTGAAGCACACGATGGGCGCCGCGGGGCGACCAGGGGTCTGCGTCACTCTGTGTGCTTACCCGGTGATCTCCAAGGGCAGTAGACGCGCTCGGAGCAACTCGGCACCGGCCCGGCCATACATCGCCCGCTTCAGCGTCTTCATCTTGTTGATCTGGCCCTCCGTTTGCCCGTTGCTCCAGGGCTCGATGACGGCGTTCCTCGCCGCCTCCAGGTCTCGGCTCAGCATGCGGGCGAAGCGCTGGTATCTGCTCAACGCCCCCTTCGGGCGGGAGTATGTGAGGTGGCGCGCATTGCGGCTTGACGTGCCGGTAGCTGCTGGGATTCAAGGCTGGGATGAGCGAGCTTCCTGATCTCAGCCAATTGACGCACGACGAAAAGGAC
>JANXVC010000157.1 GCA_025351925.1 Rhodospirillales bacterium
CTCCAAGTGGGGCGCTGACCTGTTCGCCGGCGTGCGCTCCGTCATCGGCACCGCCGCACGCCGTGGCATGGGCGCCTACCAGGCTATCCAGCAAACCCTACGCGGGCAGGCCACTCCCTACCCGGGTTGAGCAGAAACCAGCAAGGGGCCCAGTCCCTCCGCCGTCGCAGCAAAGCCGACGCCCGGTGTTGATGCCTGCGCCTGGTTGATGCGGCTCCGCTGATACGGGCCCACCACGCGGGCAAAGCGTAGACGCGCCCGGTCCTGTCGCGCTTGCACCCGCAGCAGCGCCACGCTCGCCAGGCCCATCAGCATAAGGCCCGCGACAATAAACGTGACCAACAGGATGGGTGAAGCGATCACCGTTCCGCGTCCTCCATCGCCGCCGTCCAGGCCCGCTCCAACCCAAAGTACTGCAACCGTGGTTGAAAGCCGGGTCTTGCACGACTGACCCGGTAGGTGCCGCGCAATCGACCGTCTGGCCCATTGCCGGTAATCTCGAGTTGAAAAATATCATTCATGATGATCACCTCGCCTTCCATCCCGCACACCTCGGTCACCTGGGTGACCCGGCGGCCGCCGTCGCGCTGGCGTTCCACCTGCACGATCAGGTGCACAGCGCCTGCGATCTGCGTTCGGATCGCGCGCGATGGCAGGCCCATGGAGCCCATCTGCACCATATTCTCGATGCGCGTCAGCGCGTCGCGCGTGGTGTTGGCGTGGACAGTGGACATGCTGCCATCGTGGCCGGTGTTCATCGCCTGCAGCATGTCAAAGGCCTCGCTTGCGCGCACCTCGCCAATGATGACGCGGTCAGGGCGCATGCGGAGCGCGTTGCGCATCAGGTCGCGCTGAGTGATCTCGCCGCGGCCTTCCAGGCTGGCTGGGCGGGTCTCCAACCGCACCACGTGAGGCTGCTGCAATTGCAGCTCGGCAGCGTCCTCCACCGTCACGATCCGCTCGCCCGGGTCGATCATACGCGACATGGCGTTCAGCAGAGTGGTCTTGCCCGACCCGGTGCCGCCGGAGATGATGGTATTGAGCCGGCAGCGGCCGGCAATCTCCAGCACGCGCGCTACCGGTGCGGTCATAGCGCCGAATTCGATCAGCTTGGCGAAGTCGATAGATTTCTTGGCGAACTTACGGATAGACAAGTAGGGTCCGTCCAGTGCAATCGGCGGGAAGACGATGTTGGCGCGGCTGCCGTCCTTCAGCCGGGCATCAACCATCGGACTGCTTTCGTCGATCCGCCTTCCAACGCCAGCGGCGATGCGCTGGCAGATGTTGGACAGATGCGCGGTGTCGCGGAACCGCACCGGCGATATCTCGACCTTGCCGCGCCGCTCGATGAATACTCGATACGGGCCGTTGACCATGATGTCGGCGATCAGGTCGTCCTGCAGCAGCATCTCCAGCGGGCCCAGGCCCAGCATGTCGTGCACCAGGTCGGCCGCCAAGCTGCGCTGCTCGCGGCCGTTCAGTTGAATGCGCCGCTCGGTGGCGATATCGGCGATCAATCGTTCCACTTCCAGCGCCAGCCGATCCGGCGGCGTCGAGGCGACGGCCATTGGGTCCATCCGAGAAAGGCACAGCGTGCGCACCTCGGCCAAGGCGGCAGCGTGGGTCTGGCCGTGCTCAGCCCGCGCCGGCGCGTCCACCTCTTCGGCCACCCGTAAGGGCGGCGATATGGGTGCCACTGCCGGGCGTTGGCCAAATGTCGGGAGTGCGCTCACATTTTCCTCCAAAACTGCCAGGCGCGTTTACGGTCGGTGGTGCGCTTATACCAAGTCCCTCGGCGGTTGACTCAATCGTGTTTTACCCGACGCGACGACGATTTGATTCAAAGTGGCGAACGGATGAGGTTTGCCATGACGACACCGCTGCGCAGTGACTTCGACGCGTCTGGTTTGCGAGTGCTGGCACGCAATAGCAAGGATGCCGGGCAGGCTCGGCGCCTGCTTGCCTTGGCGATGATTTATGAGGGTAGGCCGCGGACAGAGGCGGCGAAGACCGGTGGAGTGACGCTGCAGATCGTGCGGGACTGGGTGGTTAGGTTCAACGCGCGCGGCCCGTCCGGCCTGATCAACGGCCAGGGTCCAGGCCAGCCGTCACTGTTGAACGACGCGCAGCGTGCGGCTCTGGCGGCGGTGGTCGAAAGTGGCCCGGCGCCAGCAGTACATGGCATCGTGCGGTGGCGGCTGGTCGATCTGTGCCACTGGGTGTGGGAGACGTTCCGGATCAGCATCTCGCCGCAGACGATGAGCCGCGAGCTCCGTGCGATGGACTACCGCAAGCTCTCCGTGCGACCGCGCCATCATGGGCAGGCCGAAGGAGCGATCGCTCTTTTTAAAAGAGTTTCCCCGGCTTGGTGGAGCAGATCGCGCGCGACCAGGGCATCGACGCGGGCCGCCTAGAAGTCTGGTTCTGCGATGAAGCCCGCGTCGGTCAGAAGACGCAGTTGGGGCGCCGCTGGGCAAAACGCGGCACCCGGCCGGTAGCGGTGTTGGATCAGCGCACCGCGTCGACCTACATATTCGGCGCGATCTGCCCGCTGCACGGCAAGGCGGTCGGCCTGATCCTGCCCGAGTGCAACATCGAGGCGATGAACCTGCATCTGGCCGAGATCGCCGCCGCCGTCGCGCCGGGCGCGCACGCGGCCCTCATCCTCGACCAGGCGGGATGGCACGTATCCAATAAGCTGATCGTGCCGCCCAACATTACGCTCGTGCCGCTGCCGCCCAAGTGCCCGGAGCTGAACCCGGTCGAGAATGTCTGGCAATACATGCGCGCCAACTGGCTGTCGGACCGCATTTTCGAAGCCTACGACGATATCGTCGACCATTGCGCGGACGCGTGGAACAAACTCGCTGCGCGGCCATGGACCGTCATGTCGATCGGAATGCGCGACTGGGCGAATGCGTACTAATCAGCGGGAAGTGGTATGAGTGGCCTTGAAGTTCACTACCCAGCCTTCGGACAAACCACTTTGCAGACGCTCAAACAGCATACCCTCGATTACAGATAGTGACCGCATGTTTTAGCCCCTGCGAGACTCCGTGCTGTCGCAGACGCTAGACGTTACAAAACTGTAAGGGAAGTTGGAAATTGTTCGCAGTGAGGTCCTTGGCTGTATACGAATAAGTGCAGGGGCTACGCATGAGATCGTCCAGGCAGATCAGGCTGGGCTGGCGAGTTTATTGTGGTTGATAAAACGCGCAGGCTCGATGCGCAGAAAATTATGCCCCAGATGATATTGCGTGGCCTGCTTCAACTCAGAGTTTCTCATGCGTAGCTCCTGACGTTGGGCTCAGCCCGCGCGTGGCGCGTCCAAGTCCCGGCATTCGCCTCCCAACAGGCTACCACCTCGGCTCGGGTCATGGTCATCAAACGTCGAGACTGCTTTATAGAACGCCGGTTGCGTGACGCACCCCATCCGGCGCCAAACCTGGCAAGGCCGTCACGCAGCCGGTTTCACAATCATCGTTGGCCAACACCCACCTGGCAATGATTGTGGAGCAGCATCCATCTTGCTCTTCCCATGGCAGTGTGATCCCGTGAGAAGAGAATGGATCAACCTAGAGTCGCCGGCCAGATAGGCCATTACCAGCACAGATTGCCTTTTGCCGGCTGTGAGAGGCAACCGATCGCAGGTCCCCGGACGGTGGCAGCACGAGCAGCAGATCGCCGCGCTGTTCATGTCTCGGGCTACGAGCGGGAAGGGCGGGACTTCTACGCTACGCCGAGCTGGGTTACCGAGGCACTGCTGCGGCACGTCCGTTTCCGTGGCTCGGTTTGGGAGCCCTGCTGTGGCGACGGCGCTATGTCCAGCGTCCTCGCCGCACACGGTCACAAGGTGACGTCCACTGACATCGCCGAACGTGGCTTTGGCACGTCAGGCGTCGACTTCCTCACCTGCCGGACCATGCCCGAGGGATGTCGGAGTATTGTGACCAACCCGCCCTACGGGGAAACTGCTTCCGACAAGGGGCAGGCAAGGTCGCCCATGGCGATGCTGAACTTTCTGCGTCATGCTTTGGAGCTAACTGCGTCCGTGCAGGGGCAGCTCGCTCTGCTGGTCCGCCTGCAATGGATTGCTGGACGACGGGTTGCCGACCTGCTGTCTGCCGGTCCATTTGCGGCCACCCTGATTCTGACGCGGCGCATTCAGTGGTTCGACATGGGGGAGCATACCAAGAACGCGCAGCACCATCACGCCTGGGTGGTGTTCGACCATGCCCGTCCAGCTGGGTCTCCTCCGGCGTTGCTTTACGCCTAACCCTCAGGGAAACCACCCCGCCACGTCGCACGTCGAAGCTGATCAAATAGCGATCTAAAAACTGCGGTCAGATAATCCTCAAAGTGACAGCGACGGGGTGAGCTGGAGATCCGCGGCAGGGCAGGGGCCGTTGTGGTTCCCGCGCCGGTCGGTCGCCGGCGCGCTCCTGAAACACTATAGGCAATAATGTTTCAAATCTGTCGTTATAGGCAGTCCCGGGCTGGCCGCCTGCCTGCCTCGTCAATCTGTGTCGCTCAAAGATCTTGGTTCTTTGCCGACCCGCCGCTGGGACGTCTCACCGCTGCCCCAGTGGCCATGTGTCAGTAGGCCACTTTGAAGGTTGGGCTATCTTCTGGCCGCGTGCGCCGATGATCGTAGATGCGGGTGGTGGCGATGTTGGCGTGCCCGAGCCATTCCTGCACCTTGGCGATGTCGGCCTGGTGGTCGAGCGCGTTGGTGGTGGCCGTCGCCCGCAGCGCATGGGCGCCGATCTCGAACCCGAGCCGCGCCGAGTAGGCCCGCACCAGCTTGTAGACGCCATCAGCGGTGATCGCCCGCTCCAGCCGGCCGGTGCGGTTGTTGCGGACCGGGCGGAACAGCGCGCCGGTCTCGTCGGCGCCGTGCCCGGCCGCCTCGAGATAGTCGTGCACCAGCGCGTTGGTACCGGGGTGCAGCGGCAGGTAGCGCGTCTTGCCGCCTTTGCCCGAAACCTTCAGGTGCGGCACGCCTTTGCGCGCATGCCGGAAGTCCTTCACCTTGAGCTTGCACAACTCGTCACGTCGCAAAGCGTGAAACAGCAGCGTCGAGAGGATCGCCCGATCGCGCTTGCCGCGCACGCTATCGTCGATCGGCGTGTCGAGCAGCTGGCGCGCCTGGTGGTCGCCGAGCGCCGGCGTCTTGCCCTCGGCGGTTTCCGCCGTCGGCCGCTGCACGCCCTTGACCGGGTTGTGGGTGAC
>JANXVC010000171.1 GCA_025351925.1 Rhodospirillales bacterium
CGGCGTTTTACTGGCGGTTGCGCTGTGGACCTTTGGGCCAAACATCGTCAAACAGCTGGACGCTGCCCCTGCTGCCCAATCGGCCAATGGCTGGCAGGCGTGGGCGCCCGGCCGCGTTGACCAGCTCACCGCCCAGGGTCAGAGTGTTTTTGTGGATTTCACGGCCGCCTGGTGCGTGACGTGCCAGTACAACAAAAAGACCACGCTGGCCAACGCTGCCGTGCTGCGTGATATCGCTGCAAAAAAAGTGGTGTTACTGCGCGCCGACTGGACGCGGCGCGACCCAGCCGTCACGGCGGCGCTGACGCAGCTGGGGGCAAGCAAGGCTGAGACGCACAATGGCCCGATGATGACGAGCTGTGAGGAGATGCGGGCGTTGAAACGCGGGCTCCGGCAGCACAAGCGCGAGCTTGCGGCAGCCCGCGCGAGGGTGGCTGAGCTGGAGGCAGCAGCCGCTGACTGTTGAAGGATTACACCGCCGCTCCGGATCCGCTGCCAATAATTTTCCAGGTCGTGCAGATTGTCAGCCAGTTCCACCTGTTGAGGGTTGTGCAGATTGCCAGCCACAGCCGAAGCGTAAGGGTCTATACAATCTTCCAATCTCTGAATGGGTCATGTGATACTCGTTGGCTTAAAAAAACTGACCCCTGCCATCGCTGTGATGCGTAGGCCAGATTGGACCGGTGAATGCCGGCATGGTCAGTCGAAACCTATTGCAATTTGTATGACCGTCCAGCGAGTGCTTCGGAGCACCACGATGCCGTCTACCTAGCACCCGAGTCGTCTGACGAATGCCCTTCGATCGACATCGATAGCTATCGTGCGAACCTGAAACGCTGTGCAGTTTGTCAGCCTAAATCAGAGTTATCCCCAGCAGATTGTCAGCCGATAAGCAAAGCCAGAGTAAGTTTAATCAAAACGTTGGCAGAGTTATCCCGTGCAGATTGCCAGCTAATACTATACTAAAGAAAGAAAAATCTTTACTAGTTCTTGGCTGACAAACTGCATTTGGCTTTGGCTGGCAAACTGCACATGGACAACCACCCAAGGAACATCGATGGTCATCACAGGATGGTGGCAATGGCAAAGCAAGCGGATGAGCAGGAGGATCTCTTTGGCACTAAGTCAGTTCATGAACTTGTCGAGACGCACACAAGCCGAGAGCTGCTGAAGGCCGCGTCCAACCACGTCAAGGAAGCTGGCCGAAACAACTCTCTGGACATTCTTGCAGGTCGGCGTGGTGCCGGAACCATTAAGTCAGCTGCTTCCCGTGCTGAACGTTCTGCCGAAGCATTGCTTGGCGACAATGTTCAGGCTGAGGACCTTCGATCCTATGCTTATGCTGCTTGGGCGCACGCAGGCCTGCCACGGCGTGACCTGAAAGACCCCACCAAGCGATGGACGGTGTCGACTGACTATACGACCTTGACTGTCTCCCCCGGCATTAGGAGACTGACCGAGGGCGGGGAACCTGTTCCTTTAGGCGTCCCATTCGGATCGTACGCACGCTTGGTCCTGCTGGACTGGCAGTCCGAGGCTGTCCGTAATAACAACCGTCATGTCCATATCGGTAAATCACTGTCAGATGCTCTAAAGCGCATGAGCCTGCCACATGGGAGCGAGGCCATGCGCATGCTCCAGGAGCAGACGGAGCGGCTGGCAGTCTGCACGATTGCTTTCAATCTTGAAAATGGCGGAAGAGGGCTGTTTTTGAATCAACCAGTGGTCGAAGCAGCGGAGTACAGTTACGGACGCGGCAATAAAAGGTTTATTGAGAACGTCTTGTTGTCCCAAGGCTACTACGAACAGCTGCTTCGTAACCCCGTAGTTCTAGACCCCGCCGCGATTGTTGACCTACGTGACAGCCCGACGGCTCTAGACATTTATACGTGGCTGGCTTGGCGCCTTCCAGCCTTAAAGCAGGAGACCCGGATAGGTTGGACAGCGTTGAAGGCACAGCTGGGCGGCGGAGCCACGCTGATGAAGAACTTCAAGCCCCATTTTCGGCCTTCATTGCTTGCTGCGCATTCAGTTTACAGGGAAGCAAATATTCAGCTCACCGATGACGGCTTGATCCTGCGGCCTTCGCCTCCTCCTATGCGTCGAAAGTGCCTTGTGTCTGTCGGCTGATAAACTGCACAAACTACGGTGGCGCTAAAGTGTTGCACTGCAGTTAATCCAGGGCTGTTCAACGTTCTTTGGTGGGCTGCACTGAGTTTGCTTCACCATATATGCGCAGCAAACTGAGGTCGCTGGCCGCAAGGGGGATACCCGAGCCAGCCAATATCTGACCTCTACGGCGGCAACTGGATTGGAGGTTGCCGTGGAAGTGTTTTCGCCGTTGCTGGATGTGCTGGCAGACGTTCTCGACAAGCTATGCTGGAATTTGGGTGACGCCGTGATCAGGCGGCGTTCTGTGCTGGCGTGTTGATGACCTCGACGCCATTACGGAACGTGACACCCTGAACGACCTTGGGCAACTAGTTTTCGCCCTTTACTTTGTGCCAAGTCTTCGCAGCGGTCGTGACCAGCTTGAACACCATTAGGGGAGTGTCAAAAACCTGGGGCACTACGCCGCGCGCTGGATTGCCGGGTGGCCGAACCGCCCGTCCAGCACCGCCGCCCTGACCTGGAGCACACGATGAGCGCCGCGGGGCGACCAGCGCATTTGCTGGCGCTTGTTCATGCGGGCACGCACCAGCTGGTCGACGGTGCCCTCGGGCCGTGAGGTCGAGATCGGCTTGCCGGCCCGGTGGCGCTCGCCGTAGTCGATCAAAGCGCCCTTGTTGTTGTCGATGGCCGTTCCAGAGCAGATGCCGCGATCGTTCCACGTCGATCCGAGCCTGGTCGAGCGGAACGAGGAGCGGCGGCTCGGGGGCGCACAGGCCACCCATGACCTGCTCGACGTGCTGCACGCGCATGGAAAGATGGAACCAGTCCAGGATAGGCTCCACCGGACCGCCTGTGGCCGAGCGCACCAGCGCCGGCAGCGTAGGGTCGCCGTCGCTGATCGCGGTGACCGCCTCGCCTTCCCGCCAGCCCTGATCAAGCAGCGCCGCGCGCAGCAGAGCATGGGGCTGCCCGGCCACGCTGCGCACCAGGGTGAAGCGCCGGGTAGCACGGCCCTCTCGCTCCACCTTGCCGCAGATCGTCTCGAAGTTGCGGTCCTGGTGAGGGGGCACGGCACGGATGTAGGCGCCATCGAGCATGACGACGGGCCGGTGGTCATCCGCCGCTGCGGCTTTGGCCGGTTCGCCTCGGACAGCCGTCACTTCTGCGGCCGCTTGCCGGTCAGCTGCATCGAGCTGCAGGACGACAGCATGGGTGCGGGCGCGCAGGCTCTCGTGGTTCGCCGGCGAGACGGGCAGCAGAGCCTCCAGGATGCGCGCACCATCCCGGAACGAGCTGCGCGCGCCCAACTCGGCCTGCACCCGCTCCAGCTCCGACGTGCAACGGGCGGTCAGCAACGCGCAGACCGGCGAGACCGCCGCCTTCTCCACCATGGGCGCAGGCTGGCGGCAG
>JANXVC010000187.1 GCA_025351925.1 Rhodospirillales bacterium
GGTGTTCCGCGGGTGCGGATCGTCGGTATATTCGATGTTCACGGCCCAGCCGTGATAGAGGCAATACTGGACTTGCGCGATGATCTGGTCGTCGGTCATGTCGGGCAGGAACGAGAACGTGCCCTGGGTAATGCGCATGGGTTTGGCTCCTCAGGCGGGGGTTGCGGTGGGAACGAAATCGGCGGTGTCGGTCGAGGCGTAGTTGAAGCTCACGTCCTTCCAAGTGTCGAGCGCGGCCCGCAGCGGCTGGCACCAGCGCGCGGCGGCGGTCAGGATTTCCGGCCCCTCGTTCCAGATGTCGCGACCCTCGTTGCGCGCCTTGACCATGCACTCCAGCGCAACCCGGTTGGCGATGGCGCCGGCCTGGATGCCCATCGGATGCCCGATCGTCCCGCCGCCGAACTGCAGCACCACGTCGTCCTGCAGATAGTGCAGCAACTGGTGCATCTGCCCGGCGTGGATGCCGCCGCTTGCGACCGGCATCATTTTCTTCAGGCTGGCCCAGGGCTGGTCGAAGAAGATGCCGTGCTGCGCATTTTTCGGCACGTAGATCTCGCGGCAGGTGTCGTAGATGCCGCGCACCACGTTCGGATCGCCCTCCAGCTTGCCGACCACGGTGCCGGCATGGATGTGATCGACGCCGGCCATGCGCATCCACTTGGCGATGACACGGAACGAGATGCCGTGGTTCTTCTGCCGGGTGTAGGTCGAATGGCCCGCCCGGTGCAGATGCAGGATCATGTCGTTCTTGCGCGCCCACTTCGCCATCGACTGGATAGCGGTGTAGCCGATCACCAGGTCGATCATGATGATGACGCTGCCAAGGTCCCGGGCGAACTCGGCCCGCTCGTACATGTCCTCCATGGTCCCGGCGGTGACGTTGAGGTAGGTGCCCTTGACCTCGCCGGTCTCCGCCTGTGCCTTGTTCACGCCCTCCATGCAATACAGATAGCGGTCGCGCCAGTGCATGAACGGCTGCGAGTTGATGTTCTCGTCGTCCTTGGTGAAGTCGAGTCCGCCCTTCAGCGCCTCATACACCACGCGCCCGTAGTTGCGGCCGGACAGCCCGAGCTTCGGCTTCATCGTGGCGCCCAGCAGCGGGCGGCCATACACGTTCATCCGCTCACGCTCGACGACGATGCCGGTCGCTGGGCCCTGGAACGTCTTGAGGTAGTGCGCCGGTATCCGCATGTCCTCTAGACGCAGCGCCTTCAGGGGCTTGAAGCCGAACACATTGCCGATGATCGACGCGGTGAGGTTAGAGATCGACCCTTCCTCAAATAGGTCGAGGTCGTAGGCGATATAGGCGAACCACTGGTCGGGCGAGCCGGGAACCTGCTCCACCTTGTAGGCCTTGGCGCGGTAGTACTCGCTATCGGTCAGGCGGTCGGTCCACACCACGGTCCAGGTGGCGGTCGAGCTTTCGCCGGCGACGGCGGCGGCGGCCTCTATGGGATCGACGCCGTCCTGCGGCGTCAGGCGGAACACGGCGAGGACGTCGGTGTCCTTCGGCTCATATTCCGGCTCCCAGTAACCCATCTGGCGATACTTCAGCACGCCGGAGGTGTAACGCTCCTTGAGGTCGGTGATCTTCACATCAAGCGCTTTGTTCACAAACTGCCTCCATCCCAAACAATCCAGGGTGCTCCTGTTCGAGGCACCATCGCGGATGGACTTCACAAGGAAAAGCAAAATATACTTGAGAAATACATAAGTGATCGCTTTACAATATGGTGCGTAACGTAACGATCCGCCAGTTGCAGGTGTTTGTCGAGGCGGCAGAGCGGCTGTCGCTGGCGCGGGTCGCGGAGCAATTACATCTCACGCCCTCGGCGGTGTCGTTCCAGATCAAGCAGATCGAGGCGCAGACCGGCTTTGCCCTGTTCGAGCGCGTGGGCCGCAAGGTCACGCTGACGGATGCCGGGGCGCTGCTGCTCGGCTATGCGCGCCTGGTGCTCCGCTCGCTGCAGGACGCGGACCAGGCGATGACGGACCTGAAGGGCCTGACCGGCGGCCGGGTGCGGCTCGGGCTGGTGTCCACGTCGAAATACATCGTGCCGCACATGATCGCGCGGTTCCGCTCGGCGTTCCCCGGCGTCACGGTGCAGCTCTCCGAGGGCAACCGCAGCCGGGTTTTGGGGATGCTGACCGGCGGCGCCATCGACCTCGCCATCATGGGGCAGCCGCCGGAGGACGCGGACGTCATCGCCGAACGGTTCGCGCCGCATCCCTCGGTCATCATCGCGCAAGCGGACCACCGGCTGGGCCGCGAGGCGCGGCTGCCGCCCGCGGAACTGGAGCACGAGCCGTTCGTCGTGCGGGAAGACGGGTCCGGCACTAAGGCGATGGCCGACCAGTTCTTTGAGAATGTCGGCTTCGCGCCGCGGGCCGTCATGACGTCGTCGAGCAACGAGATGATCAAGCAGGCGGTGATCGCCGGGATGGGCTTGGCACTGATCTCGCAGCACACCGTCAGCCTCGAATTGGCGCTCGGCCTGCTGATCACCTTGCCGGTCGAGGGCTTCCCGCTGATGCGGTCCTGGTACATCGTGCAGCGCCGGACGCTGCCTTTGCTGCCGGTGCAGGCGCGCCTGCGCAGCTTCTTAATCGAGGTGGGTCAGAACGTGATCGAGGACATCAGCCGGGACCACACCCGGATTGCAACAGCCGGCCGACGGCCCATTAGGAAATCCGGCAATGACGCTTGAGGCGCTGATTTTCGACGTGGACGGCACCCTGGCCGAGACCGAGGAGTGGCACCGGCATTCGTTCAACGCGGCTTTTGCCGAGACCGGGCTCGATTGGCATTGGGACCAGGCGACGTATGCCCGCCTGCTGGAAGTGACCGGCGGCAAGGAGCGCATCCGCCACTTCGCGGCCGGGCGTGGCGAGGTGATCGACGCTGGTTCGATCGCCCGGCTGCACGCGGCCAAGACCGCGCGATATGTGGCGTCCATCGAGGCTGGCACCGTAGCGTTGCGTCCAGGCGTGTCCCGCCTGCTGCATGAGGCGCGGGAGGCCGGCCTGCGCCTCGCGATCGCCACCACCACCACACCCGAGAACGTCACAGCCTTACTGCGGACGACGCTCGGTCCAGACGGGGTCGGCCTGTTCGAGTGCATCGGCGCCGGGGACATGGTGGCAGCGAAAAAGCCCGCGCCGGACATTTATCAATTTGTGCTTGATCGGCTGCGAATCGAACCCGGGCGCTGCATCGCTTTTGAGGACACGCCGAACGGCCTGCAGGCCGCCCGCGGCGCCGGGATTGCGACCGTGGTCACCACGAGCCTGTATGGGGGGACGGCCGGGTTCGAGGACGCACTGATGGTGGTGGACGGGCTGGGCGACGCGGACTCGTCCTGCCGTGTGCTGCGCGAAGCGCCGCTGGATAGCGCCGTGCTGCGGGTGGCGGACCTGCGCAGCGCCTTAGGCGAGATACCCCGGTCCGCCGATCACGCTTGACGGCGCAGCCTGTCCAGGGCGGCACCTTTTGCGATCAGCCAAGTTGAACCTAGGCGGCCCAGGAGACCGCCCCACCCCTGCTGGATTTGACGCAAGTTGCTAACGGAAACCATCAAAGACATCACGCTTTGGCTTGCGACCGCCACCGAGGCCATCGCCGGGGCGCTGATCGTAATCGCCGTCATCGAGGCGACGTTCCGCACCGCGACCGTGGTCTTGCGCTACTCGGCTGCTGGTGATCCGACCCGGTCGCATGAGGCCAAGGAGGAGGTGCGGCTTCGGCTGGGCCGCTGGCTGGCCCTCGCTTTGGAGTTCGAGCTGGGCGCCGACATCCTGCGCACCGCGATCGCGCCGACTTGGTCGGAAATCGGCCAGTTGGCGGCGATCGCCACGGTGCGCACGGCCCTGAACTACTTTCTCCAGCAAGAGATCGACAAGGCCGCGGTGCGCAACACCGCGGCCGTTCAATCCGCTAACAGCGGACTTCCGACGAAAGCAGCCATCTGATTTCCATCACTAAGCAGGGTTTTGTGGCCTGCCGCCTGACCAGCCGGTCAGGCTCGCCAGAGTATGCAGACGAGGCTGCTGCCACTACGACGATTGCCATGCACCCGGCAATCGCGACGGCGGACGTGCATCATCTTGCCGGGCTGTTTGGCGGCAGCTTTGCGCTGAACAGTCGGAGCCGTAGGGCCGCCAGCTGGGATTGGTTCAGTCAGCGTGGAGACGGCGGTCGCAGCAGGCGTCCTGACCGTAGCGCGGCGTAGGCGGGCCATGGCAATGATGCCGAGGAACGGGCCCACCGCCAGCAGCGCAAAGGCGAAGCGCCAGCCCACCCAGCCGACGACGACCGGGATGAGCTGGATGCTGACCAAGGTGAGCAGGAAGCCCAGGCAGGTCTGCACGGTCAGCATCGTGCCGACGAGCGATTTTTCGCTGAGCTCGGCGATGGCGGCGGAGAACTGGGCGGAGTCGGCAATGACCGCGATGCCCCAGACCAGGCTGACGATCAGCAGCGGCCCAGCCGGCCCGCCGAACAGCAGGCCGATGCCAGCGGCGCACAGGCCGCTCACCGCCATGGCGACGATGGTGACGATTGCGCGGCCAAAGCGGTCCGCCGCCCTACCGCCCCCCATCGCGCCCAGTGCGCCGACCGCGACGACGGCGAAGGCCGCGAGTTCCGGGTCAACCGGCGGCGCCGTGCCATAGCGAAGGCTGAAGCTGGCGACGAAGAACGCGCCGATCCATGCCCACATCGCATACAGCTCCCACATATGGCCGAGGTAGCCGAGGTTGGCGAGCCGCACGCCGCGGTTGCGCCAGGCTTGTAAGACGTTGGCCGGGTGCAGCGGGGCCGAAACGGGAAGATTTGGACCCAGGCCCGCCAGCCGGATCAGCGCGGCAGCGAGCAACGCGCCCCCGGCGGCAGCAGCGACCGGCCAGCGCCAGTCCAGCCCCCCGGCGGCCGCGACCAGATGCGGGAACGCCGATCCGAGCGTCAGCGCTCCGACCAGCAGGCCCACCAGCAGCCCGAGGTCGCCGGCGGCCCAGGTGGCGGCGAGCTTCATGCCGACCGGATACACTGCCGCCATGCAGGCGCCGGTGACAAAGCGCAGCACCGGGATCGCGGCGGAGCCGGGCTCGAAAAACAGGATGGCGAAATTGGCGAGCGCTGCGATAGCCGCTCCGGCGGAGAACAGCCGCCGCAGGTCGAAGCGGTCCGGCAAGCTCAGCAGCGCACTGCACAATGTGCCCGCGACGAAGCCACCCTGCACGCTGCTGGTGAGCAGCGCCTCATGGAACGGCGACAGCGTGACCTGGGCGCGGATGGCCGACAGCGACGCGGTGGTGGCGAACCAGGTGGACATGGCCGCGACCTCGCTGACCAGCAGCACGATGATCGAGAAGCGTCGGCCGTTTGGTCGCGTCATGCCCGTTTTCGCCCCCATCTTCCCCATCGATCAGCCCACTCCAAAATATGACCTCCGCAGCATCGACGTTTCCCCAAACCTTGTTTTGTGGCCCAATCGTCGGACCATGCGGTGCGGGGCGTCAAGCGAGCCCAGCACGACATGCGGAGACCCAATCCTTGTTGAGGCAACCGATGCACGAACCCCCGCCCTCTTGGTCCCTAGAGGTCCATGCCGTGCTGCAGCGGGCCGGCATCCGCCAGGCGTTCTATGTGCCGGACGCCGGGCTGTCGCAATTGATCGAGCTGTTGCACGCCGACCCGGCGGTCGCGACCACCGTGTTGACGACGGAGCAGGAGGGCGTCGCCATGGCGGCCGGCGCCTGGCTGGGCGGGCAGCGTTCGGTGCTTCTGATGCAGTCGAGCGGCGTCGGCAACTGCGTCAACATGTTCTCGCTGCTGGCGAGTTGCCGCTTCCCGCTGCTGGCGATGGTGACGATGCGCGGCGAGTGGGCGGAGTTCAATCCCTGGCAGGTCGCCATGGGCATGGCGACGCCAGCGGTGCTGGCGGCCATGGGGATCACAGTTTTGCGGGTGGACGCGGCGGCGGAAGCGGCGCCCACGGTCGAGGCAGCAGCCGCGGCGGCATTCGACTGCGATCAGGCGGTGGCGGTCCTGCTGTCGCAACGCATGCTGGGGCGCAAGCAATGGGTGACGCAATGACCATGGACCGCCGCGCCGCGGTGCGGGCATTGTTGCGCGAGCGCAGCGCCATGCTGGTGGTCAGCGGCCTGGGGTCACCGAGCTATGACGTGTTCGCGGCCGGCGACCATGAAGCCAATTTTTACCTCTGGGGCGCGATGGGCGGCGCGATGCTGATCGGGTTGGGCCTCGCCTTGGCGCAGCCAGCCCGCCCCGTCGTGGTCATCACCGGGGACGGCGAGGCCCTGATGGGCCTCGGCGGTTTGGCCACCATCGGCGCGCGCCGTCCGGCCAACCTCAGCGTCGTGGTGCTGGACAATGGCCGCTACGGCGAGACGGGGATGCAGTTGAGCCACACAGCGCTCGGCGTGGACCTGTGCGGCATCGCGCAGGCTGCCGGTTTCGCCATGGTGACCTAGGCGGCAGATTTGGCGGCCATAGGGGCGATCCGGCCCGGTCTTTCGAGGAGCGTGGGCGGCCCGCGCTTCATCGCCGTCCGCATCGCGCCGAGCGAGATGCCCAGGGCGCTGCCGATGCGGGACGGCGTGGCGCTCAAGCTCCGGCTGCGGGCGCATCTGGGGCTTCGTCCAGAGTAAGCTCGCTGCCAGCCAAGCGCTCCGACAATTTGGCGAACTCCGTGTGGTCGGCGCCGGGTCCGAGCATGGCTTGGGCGGCGGCCGACAGCTCCCGGCATAGCGCCGCGAACGGGGCGGCGGTGCCGGTCTCGCGGGCGACGCCGAGCGCGATGCCGAGGTCTTTCACCATCAGGTCGAGTCCGAAGCCGCTGTCGAAACGGCGGGACAGCACGAATTGCCGGAATTTTTTCTGCGAGCTGTTGCTCATGCCGGTCGAGGCGTTCAGCACGTCCACCATCAGGCCCGGGTCCAGGCCGAAACGCTGTCCGATCAGCAGCGCCTCGACCCCGATCAGGAACGACCCGGCGCTTGCCAAATTGTTCAGCGCCTTCATGGCGTGCGCCGTGCCCACACCGCCAGTGCGCAGCAGGGAGGAGCCCATGGCCTCCAGCGCCGGACGCACCCGCTCGACGGCGGCATCGTCCCCGCCCGCCATGATGGCGAGCTGTCCGGTGCGTGCGCGCTCCACGCCGCCAGACACCGGCGCATCGACCATGGCGCCGCCGGCCTCGGCCACGCGGAAGGCTAGATGCCGAGTTGCCGTTGGATCGCCGCTGGTCATGTCGAGTACGATAGCGCCTGGTTGCAAATGCGGCAGGATGTCGTCCAGCACGGCGGACACCGCGGCGCTGGTGGGCAGCATGGTGACGATCAGCTCGCTCGCCTCCGCCAGGGCGCGCAGGCTGTCCGCCGCGACGCCGCCGACCTGCTCCAGGAAGCCCTCCACCCGCGCCGGCCGGTCGTCTCCCACCTGCACGGCGAACCCCGCCGCGACCAGGCGCCCCGCCATTGGCCAGCCCATGTTGCCGATGCCGATAAAACCGAGCGGCGGCCGCCCGGATTTCGCGTTCTGGTTTTCGGTCATGGCATCACCTGACTCCGGTTGGTCCATCGACGCTAGAGCATCGCCCGCCGTTGTGGGAAGGTGGCCTTATCCAATACGCAGGGCAGCATGACTGAAATTCCAACCTATGAGATTTTGGCGCTGCGCTACGCGACCCAGGCCGACCGGCTGGCCTCGGCCAACCTGCTGCTGCCCGACGACCACGCCTCGCCCATGCCCATCGACTACTTCGTCTGGGCCATCCGGGGCGGCGGGCGCACCATCGTGGTGGATACCGGCTTCGGCCCCGACGCCGCCGCCCGGCGTGGGCGGGTCCTGATGCGCAGCCCGGCCACCGCGCTGGCCGCGGCAGGCATTGACGCCGCCACGGTTTCGGACGTCGTGCTGACCCATTTGCACTACGACCACGCCGGCTGCCTCGACGCCTTCCTGGCCGCTACATTCCATCTGCAGGACAAGGAGATGGCCTACTCCACCGGCCGTCCGATGTGCCACCGCGCGCTGCGCCTGCCGGTCGATCTCGACGACGTATTGAGCGCCGTACGCCATGTCTTCGCTGACCGCGTGCGCTTCCACGACGGTACTGCGACGCTCGCACCGGGCGTGACGCTGCATTTGGTGGGCGGGCACTCCGGCGGCCTGCAGGTCGTGCGTGTGCGGACGGCGCGCGGCTGGGTCGTATTGGCGTCGGACGCGGCGCACTACTGGGCCAACATCCGCACCCGCAACCCGTTCCCATTGGTTGCCGACGTGGTCGCCATGGCAGAGGGCTGGCGCATCTGCGAGGAGTTGGCGGACGGACCCGACCACGTGATTCCCGGCCATGATCCGCTGGTGCTCACCCGCTTCCCAGCCGTGCCGGATATGGTGGACACCGTGCGGCTGGATCTGCCGCCGCTCCCGGTCGCTGGTCATGCCTCACCGACATAGGGCACGCTCTGCTGGAAGCAACAGAATTGGGTGGACCGCCGATGCCTTGCCGCCGCGCCCGGCCCGTGCGTCTGTCGCATTTGCGCCGCATGCTCGCGGCGGCGCTGCTGGCCTTGGTCCTGGTCGGAGCCAACGCCGCCACGGCACAGGAGCCGCCGCTATTTGACCCGGCGCCGCCGCGCATCAAGCGTGCGCCAAGCCCCCTGCTCGGCACCCCGTTCGAGCCAGTCGTCCGGCTCGGGCAGGACGTGCTCAATCTCGGCGTGCTGCCGCGGCTGCGCTATGTCCAGAGCTTTGCCGCTAACCCGGTCGGCGGCATTACCCAGGGCACCGATACCTCGGGCGTCGTGATCTTCGGCGCCGACATGGACCTCAACAAGATCGTCCGGCTGCCCGGCGCCCAGCTCCACGCGACGTTTGCCCAGTTCTACGGCCACGAGCTGGCGACCGACCACATCGGCACCCGGACCAAGGTGCAGTCGTTTTACTACCCGAAAAAGCAATTCGAACTGGCCGAGCTGACCTATGAGCAAAGCCTGCTCGACGGCCGGCTCAATCTGCTGGTCGGCCGGGCCAACGCGACCGGCGAATTTGCCCGCTCGACCTATGGCTGCCGGTTCCAGAACGTGGCGGACTGCCCATTCGAGTTGACCCAGGCGGTGGGCGGCTTCCCCGGTTTTCCCTACGTCAATTGGGGTGGGCGCGTGCGCTACAACCCCACGCCGGGCATCTACGTGAAGGCCGGCGCATTCGAGACGAATTCGACGCGCAACACGAACTCCGGGTTCGACTGGGGCCTGAACCACTCGACTGGGTTCGTTATACCGGCCGAGGCTGGATACGGCACCGACTTCGACACCGACGCCTACCCGCGGCACGCCAAGATCGGCGGCTGGTATAACTCGGCTCCCTACACCGACCCGTTCCTGAACACCCGCCGCCGCTCGCGCGGGCAGTTCGGCGGCCAGCCGTTACTGTATAGCGGTGGGCGGGCGGGCCTGTATGCCCTGGGCGACCAGGTGCTCTACCGATATGACCGGGAGACCACGCGCAACGTCGCGGTGTTCGGCACCGTGGCCGGGCCGTTCGACGGCGAGGGGCTGTTCGCGTTCCAGGGGGTGGCAGGGGCGATCTGGTCCGGCCCGCTCGCGAGCCGCTCCGGCGACCAAATCGGCCTGCTCGGCACATACATCCGGCTATCGAACAAGGAGGACGGCTTTCTGAACGCCCTGCTGCAGAAGGTCCGCAGCCCGACCCGAGTTTCGCGCAACCAGCTCGTCTTCGAGGCCAACTACAATTACCGGCTGGTTGAAGGCGTGTTCCTGGCCGGCAGCTTGCAATATCTCGTGAACCCCGACCAGATCAGCAGGCAGAGCGCCACCCGGGCGCCGCGTGATGCACTGGTCGTCGGGCTCAAGCTGGCGCTGAACGTGAATGAGCTGCTGGGGCTGCCAGCGGTGTCGTCGTTCCGATAGTGGCGCCGGCGCCTGCTTCCTCTCGCCATTACTCAGTGGCGGAATCATGCTCCGGCTCAA
The DNA here is from genome assembly GCA_025351925.1 of Rhodospirillales bacterium. Classification (GTDB taxonomy): domain Bacteria; phylum Pseudomonadota; class Alphaproteobacteria; order Acetobacterales; family Acetobacteraceae; genus CAHJXG01. The sequence continues at coordinate 10,018 of JANXVC010000187.1, forward strand.
CTGGGTCATCGACGCAGACGACCACGTTTCGACCCGCGCGCTTCGCTTGATAGAGCGCTCCGTCCACCTCGCAAAGGATCTCACGCAGCGGCTGGGCCCTCCCGGCCTGTTTCACGCCAAAGCTGGCCGTGACGAAGAATTTAGTGCGACCATTGTAGAATGCCGTTCGTGCAAGTTTGAATCGGAGACGCTCGGCGAGTATCGCGGCGTCCGACACCGTGGTGTGGGGCATGGCGACCATGAACTCCTCGCCGCCGACACGTCCAATGATGTCCACGCCGGCGCGCGTCTCGTCCGACAGGACATTCGAAACGCCGATCAGGACCATATCGCCGATTACGTGGCCGTGCTCGTCGTTGACCTGCTTGAAATGGTCCACGTCGATCGCGATCACCGCAAACTGCGTGGCGTAGCGGGATTGCTCGGCCTGGAGCGACCGCAGCTCCATGTCGAACCCGCGCCGGTTTAGGATGCCCGTGAGATGGTCGGTGAAGGACTGGCGCCGCAGCTCCTCCCGCGCCGCCTCGGCGTCCCGCAATGCTGCCTCCGTGCTGGCGAGGGCGGTCTTGAGCTCGGTGATGTCGGTAAAGCAGACGTTCAAGCCGTCGCCCAGCGGGATCATGGAAACGCGGAACCAGCCATCCAGTCCGTCTTGCCGATACTCGGTCTCGAATGTGTCAGGCTGGCGGCTATCGATCACCTTTACGTATTTGGGCCAAATCTCGTTATGCCAATGACCCGGCATGATTTCGCGCAGGCGGCGGCCCTCGACCTGCTCGACGCTCTGCCCCATTGAACGGGCAAAACGATCATTAACGGCCACGATCATAGCGTCCACGACATGGCATTCGTCGTCGCGCACCGATCGGATGGCGAAAATGGCGTCGGGCGACGACGCCAGCACGGATTGCAGGAATTCTGTTTTGAATTCGCGTGGTATGATGACGGCGGCGACGACGGCCTCGCCATCTTCCGCTGCGAACGGCAGCACCAGCCGCTCCCAGACATGCACGTTCAGCGCGTGGGATGCTCGGTGAAGCGTGAAGATCGGCTGCTGCTCGGCTATGGCTCGTTCATAGATCTGTGAGAAAAAGCGTCCGACGTCGCTGTTGAAGTCGGTGGTCCGCTTGCCGGTCATGTCAAAACCGGTGACCGCGATGATCGCCTGACCATAGTGCCGGTAGAAGAAACCGCCCTGCGGCTCAGGCACCACGACGGCCATGTGAGCCTTGTAGTCGATCGGCAAGGCGGCAAAGAACCCTTCGAACGGCACGCCGGCGAGTTCGTTATAGATTTTGAAGGTCTCGCGAATTTCTGCTGAGACGCACCGTGTGCTTATTCCCGCCGTGTGGATTTCCGAATACATCCGTGACTACCCTTGGCCGACGAGATCGGCGCTGCGCAATCTAAAACATATACGATAACGAAACATTAAGTTTGGAGAATTCGCCCCTGCATGCCGCCTGGTGCCTATGATCCGGCCGCCCTCAACAACGCCATGATGGCATGGAGGGCGGCACTGCAGAGGTATGCGGGTCAGAAGATGTATGAGGGTCCGGCGCATGCCCGCTCCATCCGTGACGAACGGAACACGGAGACCAGGATGGCCATTGAGGAGGTCGCCGGTTTCGTCGCCGCGCATTTGAGAAAGTAGCCAGACAGTGAATGAAATAGGCAAGTTCAAAACAGTTCTGCTGCACGGCGCACGCGAGTTTCCGCCGGCCGAGCTGCTGCTTAACCGGCTATTAAGAAAAAGACCCCATGATCGCGTCGATGCAACGGTGTGGGAGAATCAATACAGCTCCGGACATTGGGACTTTCTCGATGGCCTGAGTGAATCGTCACGCTACGCGATCGTCGCGGACTGGCGGGAAAAGCTGAAGCCGACTGGTTCGATCCTGGAGATCGGCTGCG
>JANXVC010000192.1 GCA_025351925.1 Rhodospirillales bacterium
TGATCCCCAGAAGGGACCTTTTCCCGAAGTGCTTCGAACCATTCGTCGCCTCCTGATCCGCCCCGGGTGCTTCCGGCTGGAGCGAGAGTTGCCGGGTGGGAGTTGCACCCACGACATCAGTGCACCTTGGCAAGGCACACAATGGAACCGCATCGAGCACCGCCTGTTCGCGTTCATCACCCAGAACTGGCGCGGCAGGCCGCTGCTCACGCATCAGGTCATCGTCCAACTGATCGCCAGCACCACCACGCAGACCGGCCTCACTGTTCAGTGCCGACTGGACGAAAAACGCTTACGAAAAGGGCACCAAGGTGTCCGACGAGCAGATGGCCAGCCTCAACATCACCCCAGCCGACTTTCACGGCGAATGGAACTACACCATCGCACCGCGAAAGCCGGAAAGCTGATGCGATTGTTTTGGCTCGGACCCTAAGATCAATGGCAAGCGGCGTTCAGAGAGGCAAGATTTGCATCTGCCAAGATGATATTGGTTCATATCTGTATTGATTGTCGTTGCCAAACCGGTTAACCCCCTGCTGACGCAATCTCAGGGTGAACGTTCATGGCGACCATTTCGGGTGGCTCAGGCACACAAGTCACGCTAGACGCAGGCAGCAACGACCGGAACGGTCTGGCCGCAAACCTAGCCGATCAGATCACGGCGGCGCTGAAGAACGGTGCGCTAACCCAGACTGACAACACCAACCCGCCGACGGGGAGTGGCTTCTACGTGTCGCCGGCGGTGAACACGACGATCGTCATGGCGACGAATGTTCGAGCACTCGCGCTGACGGGTGGCGGCGCAGAGTCGGTCGCCGGCTCGGGCGGGCAGAACCAGCAGATGCTCTTCGGCGGCGGTAACACGACGTTCTACACGAACGGTGGCTCTGGAACTGTGGTGACTGGCGACGGCAACAACCTGCTGGGCACGCCGACGTCGGGCGGCGGGGCGTTCACCTTCATCAGCGGCACTGGCAACGACACGGTTGTCGCGGCGAGCGGCAACGACACCGTCTCTGCTGGCGCCGGCGCGAACCTGATCGACACCGGCACTGGAGCGGACCTGATCTACTCGAACGGCAACGACACCATCGGCGGCGGCGCCGGCTCCGGAACCGACACGGTCATCGGCGGCTCCGGCTCGATACTGATCTCCGACGGCAGCAAGAACCTGTATTTCGTGGGCGGCACCGGAGCGGTCACGGTGCTCGCCGGCACCGGCAGCGACACGGTGTTTGCGGGCACTGGTGGCGGTCAGGTCACTGGCGGGTCGGCTGGCAACAACCGGCTGATCGGCGGTGAGGGCGCGGTCGGGTCGACGCTGTTTGGCGGCGGTAACGGCGACGTCCTGTTCGCGCGCGGCAGCGGGACCTCTCTGCTGGCGGCGGGCGCGGGCAACGAGACGCTCACCGGTGCGGGTTCGTCGGGCAACAACTACTTCTTCACCGGCCGCGGCAACGCGCTGATCGGCGGCGGCCCTGGCAACGACACGATCTTCGCCGGCAGCGGCAACGCGACCGTCGACGGCGGGGCAGGCAAGGACCTGGTTGCCATTGTCAACGGCCGGTCCGGCGGCTCGGTCCTGCTCAACGACTTTGGCAACGCCAGCCCGGACAAGGTCACGCTGCAAGGCTATGCGATAGGCGAGGCTGCGCGGGCGATCGCAGCGGCCGGCTCGTCCAACACGATCGTGCTGTCCGACAACACACGGATCACGTTTGGCGGGGTGAACAGCATAACGGCATCGACATTCGTTTAAGGTGAGACGAACTGGGTTTGGTTGAGGACAGGCGTGAGACTCACCCGCAAGGCGAAGCAGCGGTCCAGCTCGACGCATTGCTCTCGATCTCTCGCGCCTGGCACCAGTGTTCAACAGCCCGATCGTCCGGGCAGCCGTCGTGCTGCCAGAGAAAATAAGCGCGTTCTCGGATGCCCTGCTCGATCTGTTTCCATCTCTGAGCCCTCGTCTCCAAAACGTCGCCATACGCCGCGAGCTGTCCGCCTCGGCTCACGTGTTGCCGAGCGTGCATTCCTGCAGTCTCGGTTTCAGGAACAAGCTGCATAAGAGCGGCAAGCCTTAGCGCCTCCCGTTCGGGTTCCACGGCCTTTGGAGTGCCGCTCTCGTCTTCCACGGCAATCGGAAAAACGTGCAGCACCGTGTTGCTGGCGTTCAACACGTCGACCAGACATTCCTTCATGGCGTGTCCCTTGTAGATGCTCTCTTCACCGGAAGGCCTACACGAGATGACATCTACAAGCCCGATGGAAATTGTTGCTAAAGCCAAAGGTTTGTTGGCGAGCGATCCTTGATCAAGAAGAGCTTGGCGCAAAGGTTCAGGTCGGTCACGTTACCTGCCAGCCATTGAGGTTGAGTGACAGAGCGGCGCTCCGAGACGTGTGGGAACTCAGTGCCGCTTGGGCTACATTCAATGATAAATTGGCGGGTGACCGTGAGGGAATGCTCAGCGCCCAAATAGGCAAGTCCCAGTCTATCTTCCCTCAATCAGCCGGAACCCGCTCACCATAGTCTTGGGCACTGCATAGCCTTGGGCGCTGCCGACTTAGACGGTTTCAGCAGCAGCCCGTGGGAGGTAATCTCCACGTTTGCGCGTGGGTAAGCTGTTAGCCTGAATAATTCACAATGGTTGGCGGGCATAGTACAAGCCTTTGATCCAGCGTAGAATGCGGTTCTCAAGGCCAATTCTACGGATCCGGAGCACCATGCCCGCCAAGGTTGTATCCACCCCCGTACTGCCTGGCCTGTCATCGGTAGGCGGCAAGCCCGTCATCGCCCGTTTCGACGGCGGCCACCTTTCATCCGATGGTGGGCTGCTGGTGCTGCGTGAGGTGGAGCAGCGCCTCGATGTCGCAGGACGGTTGGCGGCCTGCATCATGGACCCGCGTGACCCGGGGCGCGTCGTGCACGGGCTCGACGAGATCATCCGCTTTCGCCTGCTGATGATCGCGGCCGGCTACGAGGACGGCAACGACGCGGACCGGCTGCGCACCGACCCGATGTTCAAGCTGGCCATGGAGCGGCTCGGGGACGAGGCGGCGCTGTGCTCGCAGCCAACGATCTCACGCCTGGAGAACCTGCCCGACAAACGCGCGCTGCTGCGCATGGGGCGGGCCATGGTCGACCTGTATTGCGCGTCCTTCCGCCAGGTGCTGCGCCGGATCGTGCTGGACGTGGATAACACGTTCGACGCCGTGCACGGCGGGCAGCAGATGCGGCTGTTCAATGCGCACCACGACGAATACGGCTTCCAGCCCATCGTGGTGTTCGACGGCGAAGGCCGCTTCATCACCGCCGTGCTGCGCCCGGCCAAGCGGCCGAGTGGACGCGAGATCCGCACCTTCCTGCGCCGCCTCGTGCGCCAGCTCCGCGCCAACTGGCCCCGGGTCGAGATCCTGCTGCGGGCCGACAGCCGCTACTGCGCGCCTGAGGTGCTGCGCTGGTGCCGGGCCAACAAGGTCGACTATTTGATTGGGGTCGCCCCTACCAGCACGCTGCGCCGTCACGTCGAGAGCCTCGAGGCCAGCACCAGTGCGCGCTTTGCCGCCTCGGACGGCAGCGCCAAGCTCCGCCGCTTCACCGAGTTCTACGACGGCGCTGCAAGCTGGGACCGCGTTGAGCGCATCATCGCCCGCGTCGAGGCCGGGCCTGGCGGGACGGACACGCGCTTCGTCGTCACCAGCCTGCCTAGCGGCTCAGCCCGCGCCCTCTACGAGCGGCGGTATTGCGCGCGGACAGGCGGAAAATCATATAAAAAGCTGGAAGCGCTACCTTGCCGCCGATCGCACCTCGTGCACCAAGGCCACCGCCAACCAGTTTCGCCTGTTCCTGCACGGGGCCGCCTACTGGCTGATGTGGAGCCTGCGCACGCTCATGCCGCGCCGCTCGTCCTGGCGCACCGCGCAGTTCGACACGCTGCGGCTACGACTGATCAAGCTTGCCGTGCGCGTCGTCGAGATGAAAACCCAGGTCAAGCTGCACCTGCCCAGCACTGCACCCTGCCAGTCCATTCTGGTCTTCGTCCTTGGTCGCATGCCGCGCCTGACCAGCTAAATCGTGGGATAGCGCACCCCACCGTTATCCATTTCCATAACCCCTCACGCCGCCGTATCGAGCCGCCAGCATGTCACCCCCGAGGTGGCCGCGTATCCGCACGCCCGCACAACCATCACGCGAGAAACGCCTGTCTCAGCAGGGCATCGCTCCGGGCTGATGAATAATGGCGGTTAGCACGTCCGGCAGCGTGGTGCAGGGATCAGGAGTACAGACGTACTTGTCAATGCCGGAGTAATAATGCGTCGGCGCGCCGGAGTAAGAAAGCCACAGCTACGTGATTGCACCTACGCCATCGAGGCCGGCGATGCTGTGTTCGCCCCGCGCAT
>JANXVC010000135.1 GCA_025351925.1 Rhodospirillales bacterium
TTGCAGGGGAGACCCTGCCAGGATGAGAGCTCTGCCTTGGACGATGTTTAAGCCGCGCCACGGCGCTCAAGCTGGAAGGATTACGCCATGAAATAGCTTGACGAGGACGGCCCTCATGTGAGGCCGGACATATGAGCGCAAGCGATCTGATCAAATCACTGCCAAACCTTGCAAGGAGGGGGCCGTCCACATATGACGGACAGCCATGATGGGCGGCGCATGCACGACGGACATGACCGGGTTTCGGCCATAGCCGCCGTGCAAGGGGAGCGGCCACTGGTCGTGCTGAATCGGATGCGCTTAGCTGCTGCTCCATGAGCGAGATATTCCTGTTGCGACATGGTGAAACCGAATGGAACGCTGCTGGGCGTTTCCAAGGTCGACGTGATTCACAGCCCGCGGACGGGACCAGGCCGCACAGCTCGGTCGTATTCTTCATAACACGTTTGCCAACCGGCCAAGCATCCCGCTGCACGTCAGCCCACTTGGTCGCACTCGAGACACGGCGACCATCGTAAGCAAATTTTTTCCACGCGATGGTTCGGTGACCATCGAGCCTCGTTTGCAGGAGGTCTCGACCGGAGTCTGGGACGGTCTCACATCAGAAGAAATCGAGGCTGGTTGGCCGAACGCTCTCTCGGGCACAAGCCACTTCGATTGGTATTTTCGCTCACCTGACGGGGAGTCCTTTCAAGCTGCATTCCAGCGCGTGCGGGAATGGGTAAGCGAGCTAAACGGCCCGGTAGTCGCGGTATCTCATGGCCTGCTCGGACGCTTAGTACGCGGCGTCTGGCTGAGCTTATCGGCCGACGAGATGCTGCATCTGCCTGTGCCGCAAAACGTGGTGTGGCACCTTTCGCCAGGCCAAATACGGGCGTTGGGCGACGACTCCTACTCGACTCAGGGAGGGATCAATGCGGGTTCGGCAGCTTGATCATGTGCAGCTTGCGATGCCGGCTGGCCGCGAGGATGAGGCACGAACATTCTATCAGGGTATGCTGGGCATCATTGAAGTAGCCAAACCTTCACATCTAGCCATTCGAGGTGGCTGCTGGTTCGAAGATGGGGCGCTAAAAGTCCATCTTGGTGTCGATACAAAGTTTGAACCCGCTCGCAAGGCCCACCCCGCTTTCATCGTCGACGATTTGGCTGAGCTCGCCGCGAAGCTGCGGGGCGCGGGCTATCAGGTCGTTGAGAATCAGCCGCTCCAAGGTTATGCCAGGCTGTATGTCGATGATCCTTTTGGAAACCGAGTCGAATTGATGGAACCGACAGGCTAAATGCCAGAGGCTTCGCTACCCGCGGATCCATAAACGATCGCTCAACTTCGTCATCGGCCAGCAAAATTGTCCGCCAACTGTTGGTTTAAAGGACACGCCCTGGCTGCAACGGTAGGGTTAGACCATTGACCTCGAAAGGTGCGACTTGCGTCCTTTCAGGAAGATGGCCAGCCGCTCTGGGTAGTCCGCCGTGACTGCATTACGTACGCTGGGCCGCCCGGTCAGCGCCGTCCGCCATGCTTGCACCTTTGGCGTGGCGTCGAACACGCCCAAGGACGGCAGCATTGCCTCGAACGTGTCGAAGTAGCGGAACACCGGCCCGAACGCGGCGTCCACCAGGCTGAACCGCTCGCCCGCGAAGTATGGCCTTGCCCCAAGCGCCCGCTCCAGCCAGGCCACCTTGCCCGCAAGGTCTGCGCGCTTGCCCTCGTAGGTGGCCGCGTCCGGCGCAGCATACAGGCCGGCGATGCTTGCCAGCGTGGCGGAGGCGAACTCGATCCAGGCGCGGTGCCGGGCGCGCTCGACGGGGTCGTCCGGGTGCAGCCGCACGCCGGGCGCGGTTTCCTCCAGGAACTCGCAGATGACGGCGCTTTCGAATAGCGCCGTGGCTTCGTCCACCAGCAGCAACGGCACCTTGCCGAGCGGCGACAGGGCGGTGAACCAATCTGGCTTGGCAGCGAGGTCGATGTAGGTGCGCTCGTGCGCCACGCCCTTTTCGGTCAGCGCGATCACGGCACGCTGCACGTAGGGGCAAAGGTGGTGGCTGACGAGGCGAAGCGTCGCGGGCGCGGCCATGGCGGCCTCCTTATGCGGGGGTGTCAGCGGGTGGCAGGCACTGCCGCCGTGCGGCCCAGCAGGAACCCAAGCGGGCGGGACGGGCTAAGCGCCAGCGCCCCGTCGCCCAGCAAGCCTTGCGCGATGCACAGCACGAACAGGTAGACCGGATACTCCCAGCCGCCGCCCGTGGCGGTGAACACCCAGCCGTTCGGCAGATGGACGGCGAACACCGCGCCGAGCAGGAAGGGAGACAGCGCCACCGCCACCCAGCGTGCCTGCACGCCAAGCACGAGCAGCAGGCCGCCCACGGCCTCGCAGGCGAAGGTCACGTAGGCGAGCCACCCAGGCAGGCCGACGCCCTGGAAGAACGTCGCCGTGCCGGGCAGGCCATAGGTCAGCAGCTTGAGCACGACGCTGTGGGCGAGGAACATGGCGCCGAGCGAAACGCGCAGCAGCATGGCGCCCCACTCGGCGGGGCTATCGGTGCGGCTGGTGTGCATGGTTGTTCTCCTGTCCCGGGGTGGCCGGTGCGGCGTGAGGCCGCGCCAACCGTGTGTCCCGAAGCTAAGGGCAGCCGCTGTGCAATGCCCGTTGCATTCCGGCCAGGATAGCTTGCAGCGGTGCAAGCAGAGCTGGTGCTAGACCTGCGCCATGGATGACTGGAACGACCACCGCCTCGTGCTTGCCGTGTCACGCGCGGGCAGCCTGACCGCGGCTGCCAAGGCCCTGCGAGTAGATCACTCGACGGTGTTCCGGCGTCTGGCCGCGCTGGAAAGGCGGCTGGGCCTACCATTGTTCGAGCGTGGGCCAGGCGGCGCCTACCAACCGACACCGGCTGGCGTGCGTGCGGCGCTGGCGGCGGAGCGGATGGAGGACGAGGTGCTTGGCCTGGCGCGCGACCTCGCGGGCCAGGACCGGCGCTTGGCGGGCCGGCTGCGCGTGACCTGTTCGGAAACTCTGGCCTACCGGCTGCTCACGTCCTGCGTCGCCCGGTTCCGGGCCAGGCACCCCGGCATAATAGTCGAGCTGGTGGTGGATAGCCGGGTGCTGAACCTGTCCCGGCGCGAGGCGGACGTAGCGTTGCGGGTCGCCCGCCCGCGCGAGGGCGACCTGTGGGGGCGTAAGCTCGCCGACGTGGCCTGGACCGCCTACGGCGCGGCAGATTACCTGGCGAGGGTGCTGCCGCTCGCCTCAGCAGCGGACCTCGGCAGCCATCCCCTGATCGGGTGGGAGGATGGCACCGCCGGCGTCAACGCCGCCGAATGGCTCGCACAAGCCGCGCCGTCCGTTGCTGTCGTTTACCGGACCAACAGCCTGGTCAACCAGCTCGTGGCGGCACGCGCCGGCATCGGGCTGGCCGTGCTGCCCTGCTACCTCGGCGATCCCGAGCCGGGCCTGGCCCGCGCGTTGCCGGGCGGGCCGGTGCCGGCGCTGACGCGCGAGCTGTGGATGGTCACGCACCAAGACCTGCGCCGGACGGCGCGGGTGCGCGCGTTCTTCGATGCCATCGCTGAAGGCATTGGGGCGGACCGGATGTTAATCGAGGGAAGCGCAAGCGCCAGTGATGGCTGAGTTGCAGTCTTGGCTCGCTGCTACCAGCCCCAGGTGCCAGCAGGGCTGTACTACTTCATCAAATGACCAGTTGACGAGGTGATACAGGATAGGTCGGGTATCACCGTTTCACAACCAAGCGCTTGGGTTTCGCTCTGTGCGGTGCTACAAGCATCCCATGCCGACTATTCTGCGCGTCGGCGGCTGGCGCTTTGCGGTGTACCCGAACGACCATCCGCCCGCCCATGTCCACGTCATCGGGCCGGGCTGGGTCGTGGTGGTGAACCTCCACGGTCCCGTGGTGCGCGAGGTGCTGGGACCATGCTCGGAACGTGAGGCCCGGCGGGTTCTGGACCTTTCGGGGGAGAACGGCGCGGCGTTGTTGGAAGGGTGGAGGCGGTTCCATGACTGATGTGCAGGACGGGTTCGGGGCGCAGTTCGAGGCAGCCCGGCAGCGCGGGGACGAGCGCTTGCGCGGCCCGCGTGCCGTGGCAGTCCGCTACGACGCGGGCCGTGGCCGCGTGGTCGTCACCTTGTCCAGCGGCATCGAGCTTGGGCTGCTGCCGCGCGACATGGAGGGCTTGGCGGGTGCGTCGGCAGCCGACCTTCGCGTGGTCGAGGTGGACGCGATGGGGATTGGCATCCACTTCCCGCGGCTCGACGCGGACCTTTACGTGCCGGCGCTGCTGGAAGGGGTGCTTGGGTCGCGGAGTTGGATGGCGGCCCGCCTTGGCGCGGCGGGCGGGCAGGCGCGCTCGCCTGCCAAGACGGCGGCGGCGCGCGAGAACGGCCGGCGGGGCGGGCGACCTCGCAAAGCCGTGGCAGGCGAGTAGTCGATGGCAGAACGGCGAACATTATGGCCGGAACCAAACTCTTTACAGAATGCGTGTTTTGTAAAGAGTGACGCGCCTTGTCACCGTTTAGCTGCTCCAAACCCTTTTCCGGCATCCAAGCCAAAGAAATCAGATGGCAAATTCCGCCCGCGCCGTTCGCACCGGCTTGGACGATGAGCTGCCTTAATGCGCAGGGGGCATGAACTGAGGATACGGACTGTCCTCGTCGCGGAACCAGTCGATAGGAGCAAGGCGCTCGATACACCCGTCAGGGTGCTCTTGCACAACCCAGCCTTCCAGCTCGTAAGTCAGGGTTTCCCCCCTCGCACGGCGTGCCGCCAACGCCTTCTCTGCGGCACGTCGAAGGACAGCACGTTCCGCCTGCATCATCGCGGAACCTGCTACACGCATCTTCTTGCTCATGGGGCGCTCTCCTACGGCTAAGCCATCCTAAACCATCGCAAGGCCAATCGACACAGCCCCCAATTTGCACCGTGCAAATCCGCGAACGAGGGCTGTGCGTCTGATTCGTACGGACGACGGCAAGGATTCGTGCTGCGAGTTCACACAGGAGCTTTCACGTTTTGGCGTGAGGGCTAGGCGCATGGGCCGCCTTTCGTCAGAACGCGAAGTGCAAGGCACTCCCATCGACCGGGATCGTCGTCCCGATGACGTATCCCGCCCTGTCCGACGCCAGGAACGTGATCACCGCGGCGGCGTCCTGCGCTTCCCCGAACCGCCCGGCTGGGATGTTCTGCGCGGTATAAGCCTGCCGCGCCTCCTCCGTCGGGTGCAGCCATTCCAAGATCTGCACGGAGTTCAGTCGCCCTGGCGACACGCAGTTCACCGTCACGCCCTGGGCTGCGTAGGTCCCCGCCGCCATCTTCGACCAGCTTTCCAATGCCGCCTTCACTGCGCCTGCCGCGTTGAGGCGTTTCGCCACGATGGCGCCCGTCACGCTGACCACTTGGCCCCAGCCATGGTCCAGCATGGGCGGCACCAGCCGCTCCGCCACTTGCCGCGGCGCCTCAAAATTGAGCCATAACCCCTCAGCCCACACGGCGTCGTCGTCGGGCGCTCCCAAGGAACGTGACCCGCCGGCGTTGTTCACCAGCACGTCTGCCGGCCCGGTCCGGCTGGGACCAGGCCAAGGCCAGCCGCCCCGCTTACGCAGCTCTGCCTTAAACATCCTCAAGGCCAACCGCACCGACACCCTCAGCCACGATCGCTACCGGGCCGGCCTCGCAGGCGTTGGAAAACTGCTCAGAATGCTCGGCGTGGTTCAAAGCAGGGTCACACGTGAAGCTGGGTT
>JANXVC010000225.1 GCA_025351925.1 Rhodospirillales bacterium
AACCTCCATCCCAATTGCCGCCGCAGAAGTCAGACATTCGCCAGTCCGGAAATCCCTTTTGCGATCAGCCGCCTCACTTCACCGCGTATGTGTGGCAGGGGAGACCCAGTAAAGCCGACCAAGCAGCGTTGAACAGCCCTGAGCGGGCAACGATCCGCTTGATGGGGACGCTACGTAGAGTCCCTTAGAGCATAACACAATATCGTTCCGAATTGGGGGCACCTATACATTGAGCGTATCCACAGATTGTTGGAGAGCTTCATGTCGATGCATCTTGCCAATTCGACGATCACTGCGGCACCGCCCGCGTTTGCGCATGATCCCAGGAAGGACGCCGCAATCAACGGCCGGATCGACCGGGATGACGCATTGGCATCGACCGGCCATTTGGTGCAGTTCGCGCAGGACTGCGAGATCTACGGCGAGGGCGACAAGGCGGCGGTGTTCTTCAAAGTCGTCGAGGGCGTGGTACGGACGTGCAAGTTCCTCAGCGACGGCCGTCGGCAAATCGACGCCTTCCATGTCGCGGGTGACGTGTTCGGTTTCGAGGCTGGAGCAGAGCATCGCCTGTCTGCCGAGGCGGTTTGCAACTGCTGGCTCACCTCCCACCGTCGCCGAGGCCTTGAGGAGTTGGCCGCGACCGACCTAGCCCTTTCGCAGCAGCTTTTCTCCTATGCCATGCGGGGCATGGCCCGGGCGCAGGACCACTCGCTCCTGCTCGGTCGCCGAAGCGCCATCGAGAAAGTTGCCGCGTTTCTGGTGGAATGGGCGCGTCATGCCGCCGGTTGCCCGACAATCACCCTGGCGATGACGCGCCAGGACATTGCAGACTATTTGGGCCTCACGATCGAAACGGTGTCGCGCACGCTTTCGCAACTGGAGCGGGACGCGGTGATCGAAATCCCGACGGCGCGCCACATCCGGCTCAAGAACCTCGCTGCACTGCACAGCCTGAAGTCCTGAGCCGACGCGGCGATCTAACTTGCCGCGGTTAGAACACCACTCCGACAACCGGGTCGATCCATGATGTCTCTGCTATGGCTGCTCCCAATCACACTGGCGCTTGGATTAGGCGGGGTTGTCCTGTTCGCCTGGTCGGTGCGGTCCGGGCAGTATGAAGACCTGGACGCGGCAGCATACCGTATCCTGAACGATGACGAGCCACCCCGTCCGCATCGGGATGGGCAGGGCCCGCGCTAATCTCAGCGGGTCAAAGTCGTAAACTCGCGGCAGCGATCCCCCCCGCGGCATCCCGGGCCTGCACGGCGACGTCCCATGCCCCTGGTCCCGGCGGCCGTAGCGTGGCGTGCCATGTCCCGTTCGATTGCGGGGTGAACGGCACCGCTCGGTCCGCCCCAGCGTCCGTCGGCCGCTGCAGCACCGCCACCAGGGCCTCCGCCAGGCCGGGCGTTCCGTCGGGACGCAGCAGGCGCGCCTCAATCTCGATCTCGTCGCCCCGACGCCGGGTGATCCGCAGGTCAAGGGCCGGAGCTGGAGCGGTGGACATGATGTAGGCCCCCGCCACCTTGGACGCTGGCGACCCGGTCACGAGCCCAGGGTCGCTCTGCACCGCGATAATTGACAGCACGACCGCGCTACCCAGGAACGCCACGAACCCGCCGATGATGGTCCAGGGGATCCAAAGGTCCCGACTGGCAGGTGCGGCATCGCCGGCGCGGCTCATTCGCCGCCACCGAACGCGCGCACGGTGATGACCAGCTTGCGGATCGTGTCGTCCGACAGGCGCTTGCCGAACGCCGGCATCACGCCGCCGCGCGAGTGCCAGATCGTGTTGTAGATCGCCTCGCGCGAGCCGCCGTAAAGCCAAATGTCGTCGGTCAGGTTCGGGGCGCCCACCTCCTGGTTACCGCCTCCGCCCTCGCCGTGGCAGGCGGCGCAGTTGTCAGTGAACGTCCCGGCTGCGCGCGTGGCGGCGGCGGCATCGTGCGGCATGCCGGACAGGCTGCGGACGTATTCAACCAGGTCGATGACCTGCGCCCGCTCCAGGACATGCTGCTCGCCAAAGGCCGGCATCTGCGAGACGCGCGCGTCGTCCGACCCCGGCCAGCGGACGCCGACCTGCAGCGTGTGCTGGATGGCCTCGACCGATCCGCCCCAGAGCCAGTCCTTGTCGGTCAGGTTGGGGAAGCCCACGACTCCCTGGCCCTTGCGGCCGTGGCAGCCCGCGCAGTTTTCGCCAAATGCAGCGCGTCCGGCCGCCAATGCGTAGTCCTTCAGCAGTGGGTCCGCCTCGGCCTGCTCGATGGAGGCCTGCGCAAATCGCACCTGGATGTCCGTCGGGTTGGCCTCCGCCTTCTGCGCCGCCGCGGTCAGGCTGGCACGGCTGCCCCACTCGAACACACCATGGGTGGAGCCGGACAGCATCGGGATGGCCGGATAGGCCACCACCAGCCAGATCGCGGCGAGCGCGCTGGTGATGTAGATCACGGTCCAAATGCGCGGCGGATTGGTATCTAGCTCGCGGATGCCGTCAAAACTCAGCGGCCCATGCCGCTCTGGCGCGAGCGGATCGATGTTGGGTGGAAGGCTGGGTGGAGGGGCGTGCGGCGTGTCGTTCATGGGCGTCCTCCAGGACCGGGGTCGTCGCGCAATGGGATCATCGCCGCATCCTGGCCGCGACGCTTGGCGCCGGGCCACACGAGCGACACCACGATGCCCAGGAAGGCCGCGATGAACACCAGCATCACCGCAATGCGCAGCAGGTTCAGCGGATCGTCGGGCATGTTGCCCATCTCAGCGCAGCATAGCCGGGTCGGGACGGCGCCAGTCGAACTCCGCGAGGGTGCCCAGCATCTGCAGGTAGGCCACCATGGCGTCCATCTCGGTCAGCTCCGGCTGCCCGTCGAAGTTGCGCACGCTCGTTTTCGGGTAGCGGCGGTGCAGCCCGGCTGCGTCCGCCTCCGGGTCCGCCTGCGCCCGCATGTCGGCGGCGGCCTCCTGCACCATCTCGTCCGTGTAGGGCACGCCCACCCGGCGATTGGCCACGACGTGGGCGGCGATGCGGGCGGGGTCGAGCGCGGTTGCCGCCAGGAACGCATAGGGCGGCATCACGCTCTCAGGCACTACGGACCGTGGGTCGGCCATGTGCTGGGTGTGCCAGGCGTCGGAGTACTTGTTGCCGACGCGCGCGAGGTCGGGCCCGGTCCGCTTGCTGCCCCACTGAAACGGATGGTCGTAGGCGCTCTCGGCGGCCAGGCTGTAGGCGCCGTAGCGTTCGACTTCGTCGCGGAACGGCCGGATTTGCTGGCTATGGCAGCCATAGCAGCCCTCGCGGACATAGATCATGCGCCCGGCCAGTTCCAAGGGCGTGTAGGGGCGCATGCCGCGCACCGGCTCGATTGTATTTTCCAGTGCGAATAGCGGCGCGATCTCCACGATGCCGCCGACGGAGCACACCAGCAGGATGGCAAGGGTGAACACCATGGCGTTGCGCTCGAGGCGGCTGTGCAGGTTGGCAAAGCGGCGGCTGGGCATGGGGCTACTCCGCAGGTGTCAGGACGGGCGCCAGGGTGATGGTCCGCTTGGCGAGCGGTTCGGCGGCGATCGTGCGCGCCACGTTCCACACCATGATGACGAACCCGGTCAGGTACATCAGGCCGCCGACCAGACGCACGATGTAGTAGGGGCGCGACGCTGCAACCGAGTCGACGAAGCTGTATTTCAGGAAGCCGAGCTCGGTGTGCGCCCGCCACATCAGGCCCTGCAGCACGCCCGAGCCCCACATCGCCGTCACATACAGCATGATCCCGGCCAGGCTGAGCCAGAAGTGCCATTCGATCGCCGTGCGCGAATACATCCGCTCGCGGCCCCACAGCTTCGGTACCAGGTAATACAGCGCGCCGAAGGTGATGTAGCCGTTCCAGCCCAGTGCGCCGGAGTGCACGTGGCTGATGGTCCAGTCGGTGTAGTGCGACAGGCCGTTCACCGTGCGTATGCCCATCAGCGGGCCCTCGAAGGTGGCGACGCCGTAGAACACGACGGCCACGACCATGAAGCGCAGCACCGGGTCGGTGCGCAGCTTGTCCCAGCGGCCCGAGACGGTCATGAATCCGTTCAGCGTGCTGGCCCAGGACGGCATCCAGAGCATGAGGGTGAACGCCATGCCGAGCGTCTGCGTCCAATCCGGCAGCGACGTGTAGTGCAGGTGGTGCGGCCCGGCCCACATGTACATGAACACCAGCGACCAGAAGCTGATGATGCTCAGGCGGTAGGACCAGATCGGCGCGTCGGCCTGCTTGGGCAGGAAATAGTACATGATGCCCAGGAACCCGGCCGTCAGGAAGAACCCGACCGCGTTGTGCCCGTACCACCACTGCGTCATCG
>JANXVC010000280.1 GCA_025351925.1 Rhodospirillales bacterium
GCAAGACCAACCTGCTGGAGGCCGTGTCGCTGCTGCAGCCCGGCCGCGGACTGCGTGGCGCCAGAATGGCCGACCTCGCGCGTCAGGCGGCGGATGCGCCGGGCCGCTGGGGCGTCGCGGCCCGCGTGCTGCGTGACGGGACGGAGGCCGACCTCGGCACCGGGTCCCCGCCCGAAGGCCCGTCCGACCGCCGGGTCTTCCGCCTGAACGGCACGGCGCCGCGCAATCAGGCCGAGGTTGCCGCGGTGATGGCGGCCGTCTGGCTCACGCCGCAGATGGACCGGCTGTTTCAGGAAGGCGCGTCGGGCCGGCGGCGTTTCCTCGATCGGCTGGTCTGGGCGCTGGAACCCGGCCATGCGCGGGAGGTCTCGGCGTATGAAACGGCGATGTCGAGCCGCAACCGGCTGCTGGCGAGTGGCGGGGCCGATCCAGCGTGGCTCGCCGGGGTCGAGGACAGTATGGCTCGGCACGCGG
The DNA here is from genome assembly GCA_025351925.1 of Rhodospirillales bacterium. GTDB lineage: Bacteria > Pseudomonadota > Alphaproteobacteria > Acetobacterales > Acetobacteraceae > CAHJXG01. Next base: position 475 of record JANXVC010000280.1, read on the forward strand.
TCGCAGTGACGGCCGCGCGCGCTGGGCTGGTGCTGCGGCTCAACGCCGTGCTGGCGGACGGCGCGGCGGGGCGCTTTCCGGTTGGACGGCTGGCGCTGGTTGATATGATCGCGGACCGCCTGGCCGGGCAGCCAGCGCTGGCGGTGGAGGACGGGCTGCGGGCCGCGCTGGCCGATGACCGCGGGCGGGACGCGGCGGCCGGCTCGGCGGCACAGGGTGCGCACCGGGCGGACATGCTGCTGTCGGACGCCGCGAGCGGCGTGCCGGCGGCGCTGGCCAGCACTGGACAGCAGAAGGCGCTGCTGATCGGCGTGGTGCTGGGCCACGCGGCGCTGATGGCCGACGCGCGCGGCGATGCGCCCTTGCTGCTGCTCGACGAGCCGGCCGTGCATCTCGATGCGGACCGCCGGGCAGCGCTGTGGGAGGCGCTGGCGGGCCTGTCCGCCCAGGTGCTGCTGACCGGCACCGACGCGGAGCCGTTCGCGGCGTTGCGCGGGGTGGCCGAGGGCCTGCAAACCGGCGGCGACGCGCTTCGCCCCGACCCGGCTTTTCCCTCAGTTTAAACGGCTTAGGCCCTGTCTTTTCAGTGCTCCAATAGCTATATTCGTCTATCTTCTCACCCTTCATGGAGTCGCCAGTCGGCATGTCCGAGAACGCCGCGCCGCATCCCGAACCCGAGGCCTACGACGCCGCATCCATTTCAGTCCTGAAAGGGCTGGAGGCGGTGCGCAAGCGCCCTGGAATGTATATAGGCGACACCGATGACGGCTCCGGCCTGCACCATATGGCGTTCGAGATCATCGATAATGCGGTGGACGAGGCGCAGGCTGGATTCGCCACGCGCTGCGAGCTGACGCTGAACAGCGACGGCAGTGTGACCGTGCGGGACGACGGCCGCGGCATCCCGACCGACATCCATCTGGAGGAGGGCGTGAGTGCCGCCGAGGTCGTGCTGACCCGACTGCATGCCGGCGGCAAGTTCAACCAGAACAGCTACAAGGTCTCGGGCGGCCTGCACGGCGTCGGCGCGGCTGTGGTCAATGCGCTGTCGCAGTGGATGGAGGTGCGAATCTGGCGCAACGGGCTGGAACACTTCATCCGCTTCGAGCACGGCGAGACGACGGAGCCGCTGCGCGTTATCGGTCCCTCCGGCAAGCCGAGCGGCACCGAGGTCTGCTTTAAGCCGAGTACCGGCACCTTCACAAAAGTCGAGTTCGACTACGCCATCCTGGAGCGCCGGCTGCGGGAACTGGCGTTCCTCAACTCTGGCCTGGCGATCGTGCTGCGGGACGAGCGCCACGCGCCGGCGCAGGAGACCCAGTTCAAGTACGACGGCGGGCTGGAGGCGTTCGTCGCCTGGCTCGACCGCAGCAAGACGCCGGTGGTGTCGCAGCCGATCTCGGTCGTGACGGATGAGAGCCAGGTCGGCATTCGCGTCGAGTTCGCGCTGACCTGGAACGACAGCTTCCACGAGACGATGCTGTGCTTCACCAACAACATTCCGCAGCGCGACGGCGGCACGCATCTGGCCGGCTTCCGCCAGGCGCTGACCCGCGTGGTGACCAAGTATGCCGAGGGGATGGGCAAGAAGGACAAGCTCGACCTGGTAGGCGACGACATGCGGGAGGGCATGACGGCGGTGCTGTCGGTAAAGGTGCCGGACCCGAAGTTCAGCAGCCAGACCAAAGACAAGCTGGTGAGCTCCGAGGTGCAGCCGGTGGTGCAGGCGGCGGTGGCCGACACGGTATCGCACTGGTTCGAGACGCACCCGAAGGAGGCCAAGTCGATCATCCAGAAGGTGATGGACGCGGCCTCGGCGCGAGAGGCGGCGCGCAAGGCCCGCGAGCTGACCCGGCGCAAGGGCGTACTGGACGTGAGCACGCTGCCGGGCAAGCTCGCGGATTGCCAAGAGCGCGACCCGAGCAAGTGCGAGATCTTCATCGTCGAGGGCGACAGCGCCGGCGGCTCGGCAAAACAGGGCCGCGACCGCAAGTTCCAGGCGATCCTGCCACTGAAGGGCAAGATCCTGAACGTCGAACGCGCACGGTTCGACCGCATGCTGGGCAGCGCCGAGATCGGCACGTTGATCACGGCGTTGGGCACCGGCATCGGCCGCGGCGAGCCTGAGCAGGGCGGCTTCGACATACGCAAGCTGCGCTACCATCGTATCAACATCATGACCGACGCCGACGTGGACGGCAGCCATATCCGCACGCTGCTGCTGACGTTCTTCTTCCGGCAGATGCCGGAGCTGATTGAGCGCGGCCACTTGTATATCGCCCAGCCGCCGCTCTACCGGGCCAAGCGCGGCAATGACGAACGTTACTTGAAGAACGATCCGGCGCTGGAGGATTTCCTGCTCGACAAGGCGCTGGCCGAGGCGCGGCTGGTCTATGCCGACGGCCGGGTGTTCCAGGGCGACGAGATGCAGGGGGAACTCGCCTGGCTGCGCGAGGCGGCGGGCAATCTGCGCCGGCTGGCGACGTCGGTGCCGACCTGGCTGCTGGAGCAGGCCGCCATCGTGGGCGCGCTGACGGCGGACGCGGCGCGGATCATGGCGGTCAGCAACGACTTGGTACAACGGCTGAATGCTGTGTCGCTGCCGAACGAGCGCACCTGGAAGGTCTGGGCGGACGACCGCGGCCTGCATCTCGCCCGCACGGTGCGCGGCGTCGCCGAACGCTACAGCGTGGACAGCGGCAGCCTGCGCAGCGCCGAGGCACGCTGGCTGGCGGAACGGACCGAGGCGCTCGCCAGCCGGTTCGGTGAACCCGCGACATTGGCGCTGGACCGGGCCGAAATCCGGGTTCCCGGCCCGGCCACTGCGTTCGACCGCATCCTCGCCCAGGGCCGCAAGGGATTGGCAATCCAGCGCTTCAAGGGCTTGGGCGAGATGAACCCCGATCAGCTCTGGAAGACCACGCTGGACCCGCAGGTCCGCACCCTTTTGCAGGTGCGGGTCGGCGATGTTGAGGACGCAGCACAGGTGTTCTCGACGCTGATGGGCGACGTCGTCGAGCCGCGTCGCGATTTCATCGTGGGCAATGCGCTGAAGGTGGCCAACTTGGACGTATAACGGGCTGTTGTGGGCGGACCCCAATTCCGAGACATAGTTACCAATACCGTAACTGCCCAGGTAGGAGGGCTTAGATAATTGTTGACCGGTCACGGGCGACCATGAGTCAAGGTGTCGGTGACACCATCCGTGGACATTCAGATAGCGGACGACGACGCGGCCGGGCTTAAAGCGCTGGTAGCCGAG
>JANXVC010000297.1 GCA_025351925.1 Rhodospirillales bacterium
GTCCTTCTCCTCGTGCGTCAGACAGCTGAGATCAGGAAGCTCGGTCATCCCCGCTTTGAATCCCAAGCATCAGGGTCACGTCAAGCCGCCTCACGCGCAGCGCCAGACATTCCAGATCAACGGGGGAGATGAGCAGACACAAGAGTGCAGGGTCGGTTGCTAACACTCTCAGATGCGTGCTCACCCGCACATAACATACGCGGGATTTTCGTGGTTCTACGTCGCCATCGTAGTCGCCTCAGTACCACACGGATTGACCCACTCATGTCGTTCTGCAACGTTTCTGGGCCGCGCAGTCCCGCCCGGCCCAGGCTGGAGCGCCGTCCCATGCGTTACCTGCTGATCGCGATCACCCTTGCGGCCATCCTGGCCGGGACCGCCCACGCACAATCCGTGACGTGCCGCGACGGCACGGTGCTGTCCGGCTCGAACGCAAGGGCCTTGTGCGCCGCCCACGGCGGCATGCCTCCGGGTCCGGCGCCTGCGACGGCTTCCTCGCCAGGCACCTCGTTGTCCAACACGCCCCAGGCGGGCACAGCCGTTGGCGGCGGTCCAGGTCAGGTTTGGGTGAACAAGAGCAGCAAGGTCTACCACTGCCAAGGCGACCGCTACTACGGCAAGACGAAGCGGGGCGAGTACATGAACGAGGAGGCGGCGAAGGCAGCCGGGGCACATGGCAGGAGCGGCAAGGGGTGTTCCTGACCGTGACACGACCATGATCGACCCGCTTCCGCTCCGTTTGCACCGGGCCGTGTCGATCTTGTCGCGTTCTGGTGATCCAGGCGCCGCAGATGCCCAAGCCGCCTGCGCCGAAACGGCCGCTCGCATCGTGCAACTCGAAGAGGCTCTCATTGCCCTGCTGAACGGTCGCAAGGGTGCGGGCGAGCAGGCCCAGCGTCTGCTGGCTGCAGGCTAAACGTGACGCAGTAGATCGCGCCGCCATTGCTGAAAGCGAAAATGGCCAGCTCTTTGTCGACCCAGCCTATTGCACCCTTTCCCATGGCCGCGGCTCAATCCGCCTCAGCTCGTCGACCGCGGCAAGGATCCGCATCCATGCTCGTCGTCCAGCTCCGTCGAGCGCGTCAGCGCGCATCGCTGCTTGGATCTCCGCGTCCGCCCCGTGCTGGTCGAGCAGCAGCTTCGCGCGCCCGTAGGCGTCGAGGTCGTTCATGCGACAAGGTTATGCAAACGCGAGCACCTTGCCCAGCACATCCCGGCACTGCTGGCGTACGGTGTTGTATTGGCCGATCGGATACCGCCGACGTAAAGATGAGCCATGCGGCGGATGGGAGTGAGCAACCAGCCCCGTGGCCGTCCGCACGGGTTCTTGACGCTTTCTTCAGTTCGGCAGGCTCTCCGTCGGCGTCACGACGGGGTGCGATGGCAACGTCGGCCAGGATTGCTCACGTGGGGGTGAGCTCGGGTTCCTGAATTGTCCATGCAGCCGGCGGCGGTAGAACGGTTCAAAACTTTGCCCACCATGCCGCCAGTGCAGGATCAGCCGCGCGTTCTCCCAATCGACGATGACCTTGATCAGCAAGGATCGAAGCGCCTCATTGATGCGGGCCAGGTCTCGCGGCTGAGCGATTGCGGCCGCGCGCAGTTCCGCCAGTTTCAGGTTCAGGGTGGCGTCCTGCCAGTAGCTTCGGTCGGCGCGGAGGCGGTAGCGCTCCGCAAGCAAGCGCTCCATCTCCTCCCCGGTCTGGGCCGCCCAACTCCGGCCCGTCCTGCTGGTCATGGTCAGCGTATCACGGTCGGCGCTCTCGCGCGCTTTCCTGGTCCGCAGATAGGACAGGCGGCTGGTGATCGATTTCAGCATCAAGCGCCGGGCCTCGACGTGCAGCTGAGGCTTGGGGCAGCGCTCGATCAGAAAGCGCACATCGTCGGTGAACACGTCTTCGATCTCGGGAAAGCGCACCCACTCGTCGGAGCAGGTCCGGCTCTCGCGCCAGGCCATGCAGCAGAGGTAGCGCTGGTTCGGCACGTTCGTGCGCAGGAGCACCATGGGCCGGTCGCACTTCGGGCAGCGGGCCAGCCGGGACAGCACGTTCGCCACCGAGCTTTTCCGGTTGCTGCAGTCATGGTGCTCGCTCCAGGCCAGCCGGCGCTGGCGCATGGTGTCCCAATCTTCGAAGCTGATGATGGCAGGATAGTAGCCTGGCCTCGGTTCGATGGGCACGTAGCGCAGTTTCCCGTTCACGACCTCCGAGCGGCACGGGGTGTAGGTGCCGATCACCAGGGGCGTGCGCAGCAGGTGGCGGATGAGGGCGCGCTGCCAGATCTTGCCGCGCTGGTTCCCGTGCCCGAACAGCGGCACGCCCTCCTGGGACAGGCCGCGCCCGATCATCTGCAGCCCAACGCCGGCCAGCGCCTCGCGGTAGATCCGTTGCACGATGACGGCCTTCTCCGGGATGACCTCATAGCCGCTCTTGTCAGGCTTGGGCCTCAGCCAGCCGGGGCATCGCCGGCCATGATGGTTGTTCCCCGGCTTGTCCCGGCGTGCGATCCATGCTGCACGGAGCCGCGCCGACTTGGTCGCGCTCTCCTCGTTTGCCCGCATCATGTAGACCAATGAGATGATCAGGTCGGTCGGGTTGGCGTTGAGACTTGCGACCGAATAGGCCCGCTGGTCGAGCAGCGTGACGATGGTGACGCCCGCATTGATGATCTGCAGGAATAACGCCTGGGCCGTAAGAATTTGCTCACGGCTGAGGCGGTCGAGGCTTTCTACCAGCAGGTAGCTGTTCGGTGGCACGAGGCTGTGCTCGACGGCGTCGAGGAAGGCGCGCAACCCACCCTGCTTCGCGTTCCTGCCCCGGAACGCGGATACGCCCAGGTCGCGGAAATTCAGCCCGCGGTCGAGCAGCAGGCCGTGCTGCTCGGCATAGTTCTCGGCCAGCGCCAGCTGCCGGCGACGGCTGTCGCCCAGCGCCTGGTCCGGCGTGCTGAACCGGAGATAGCTGTAGGCGAGGCCCCTCATGCGCGGCACTCCGGTCGTCAGTAATCGTCAGTTCCCTATGATGACCCGACTTGCCTCCATTCCGACTTCACATTCGCCTGTGAAAGCACGGCGGGCCCATTCGGCATGGATCTCAGGTCATGCCGGGCCGGACCATAATCGTCAGTGGACGCGAAGGAGGAAGCGGCGGAGACGGCGGAGGTCAGGGGCAAGCTGAAGCGGCTGCACACCACAGCCGAGGAGCTTGCGACCTACCTGCGGCGCAACGCGGGGCAGATCGTCAACTACGGCGAGCGGCACCGGGCCGGCGAGCGCATCTCGACCGGCTTCGTCGAGAGCGCGGTCAACCAGGTCGTCTCGAAGCGGTTCAGCAAGCGCCAATCCATGCGCTGGGCCCAGGCTGGCGCGCACCTCGCGTTGCAGGCCCGGACGCGCGTGCTCAACGGCGAGCTGGAAGACGCCTTCCGGCGCCGGTGGCCGGGGTTCCAGCCGCTGTCCAAGGCCGAACCGGACGAGGCAGGGAACGGCTCGTTTGCGTTACCGCTCCAGCCGACTGTCACCACACCCGTTGCCCACGTTTTGTGATGGACTCCCCGGGCGGGAGCGATTGAGGACGCAAGCTTCCTGTGGTGGATGCTGCGGCCCTCCGTGCGCTACCCGACGCTGGAGTTGCGCGTCGCCGATAGCTGCACGCGCCTGGAGGACACGCTGGCCATCGCCGCCCTGTATCGCTGCCTCGTCCGCCTGGCCGACCGCCGGCCGGACTTCAACCGTGGCCTGACCGGCGCCTCACGGGCGATCGCTGCGGAGAACCTGTGGCGCGCCCAACGCGATGGGGTGCGCGCGGACATCATCGACGAGGAACTCGGCACGGCCGTCCCGTTTGCGTCCCACCTTGACGCGATGCTGGTCCTGGTGGCCGAGGACGCGGATGCGCTGGGGTGCCAGCGTGAGGTGGCCAGGGTGCGCGGCATCGCAGCCGAGGGCACGAGCGCTGATTGCCAGCTTTCCACCTTCGCCAAGGCGCGTGCGCAGAGCCTCCCTGAGCGCGAGGCCCTTGGCGCGGTCGTGGACTGGCTCGCCCAGGCCACGGCGGGGCAGCAGGCGTCCTGACCGTTGCTGGATGAGAGTGCCGGTCGGGATGGAAGCGGTGCCGCCCCGTGACGCTGACCACCATCGCGCTGCTCGGGCCGACATGCTACGCGATGCCGCCATGTGACCGCGAAAGGGCGAGGCCAATGGACGAGGACCGTTTCAACATGGCTCTGCGTAAGTTCCTCAAGGAGGTCGGCGTGACCGCGCAGCGGGAGGTCGAGAAGCTGGCGCGCGATCACGCAGGGCAGGGCGATGCGCTGCGGTTGCGCATGGTGCTCACTTCACCTGACGCGCCAGCGCTGAACCACGTGGTCGAGCAAACCATCCCGCTTACCTGAGCGGGTTGCAGAAGCGGATCCACCGTGTTGCGGTCCAACGTTGGGCGGTGGCGGGCGTTAGCTTGGACTTCCTACCTGCGTTTAAACGCTCGATACTCGGGTGAGATTACGTGCGAACGCTACCTATAGGCCGAGGGCACGCCATAAAAGCCGACCGAAAAGCATAGTTGGCGAAATATGAAGGGAACGCCTGATCTCAGACAAGTTTGGGGTCGATGCGTCCACCCCGCAAATCGATGCAACAACGCCACAGGCGCTGCAATCAGCGCGACTGCTGGCACCGCGTGGCGGCGACCGCTGCTCGCGCCCGTCTGTGGCTCGCGTGCTGCGATACCCCAGGCCAAGCGAAGACCAACTGTAGTGGCTTGCACTAATCCGCGATCAGCCACGCACTTCTCAGCCTGAACCGGCTCACGCCCGCTCACGCTATCCGGGGCATCCGGCTCGCGTTAACGTTTTTCGAGGCGACGAGCGCGCATAGTCGGGAAGTCAGGGATAAATCAAGCCCCGAACCGAGCGCTCAGTTTAGGGGAGGCACAAACGGTCATGTCACCAAGTAGCACCAATTCGGTGTTGGGCTTGTGGAAACTACTATCTGCCCGCGTTCAAATGGAAGACACGGGCGAAATGCTTGACCTCTTTGGCCCTGACCCACAAGGGTTTTTCGTCTTTGGGTCCGACGGACGGATGATGACGATACTCAGCGCGTCGGGGCGCACACCAGCTGCGAACGAACCGGACATGGCGGCCGCGTTTCGGGGTTTGATGGCCTACACGGGCCGGTTCATCGTTGAGCAGAACCAGGTCGTAATCGAGGTCGATGTGGCTTGGCATCCTGCATGGGAAAACACTCGACAGGTTCGCTTCTTCGAACTGAAGGGTGATCGGCTGACGCTCACGACCGAAATACAAGGCCACCCCTCATATCCCAATCGAAAGCTACGCGGCATCATCGCCTGGATACGCGGAACCTGATGTTGCTGTTCAATTCTGACAAGCAATCACGCCAATCAAGCGTCGAGCAGATCGAGGAACAGTCAACAGTTTCGCTCAGGGCGCGATCGTCGAAAATGGCCAGGAGCCCGAGCGTGAGCCGGTTTAGGCCGATAAGTGCGCGCCTGGCCGTGGATGAGCTGCAAGCCACTCCAACTAACGTGCTCTCAAGTGCGGCACGGCCAGCGTCAGGACCGTCCTCTCGCGCAATCTAGGACACATCCTAATGTGATCGGGAGTGGGTTTACTACGTTTAAGGGCACTTTTCCGTGCCAAACACCCTCGCGGTACCGGCATTCTTGTGATCTCGGGCACGCGACAATTGCGGAAAGTTTTTGTTGCGGTCAAATTCCCTCCGGGAATCGTTCTCACCACGTGGCCAGGATCCATATCGGACGCCAGCATGGGCGCCCGCGTAAATCTCAGGGATTTCGCATCAAGCGACGGGCATGTGGTCGAGGATGTCGGCGAGAACGCGCACGTCCAGCACTGCATCGCGCATGGTGTGGCGCATGGAGTTCTTGCCCGTGACGATGCGGACGGCGTTGAGCGCCACGCGCTTG
>JANXVC010000305.1 GCA_025351925.1 Rhodospirillales bacterium
CCGACCCGTCTCGAGCCAGATCGATCAGGCCTTGACGCGATTCAGGGTCGAGGAAGCCAGCGCGGATCATGGAAAAAACTAGAGTCGGCGCAGAACTGATTCGCAAGGGGCTTTTTCGGGTTCCCGAAGAGTCGGGGTATATTAACCGATGCTATAGCCTCAATTTGCACCGTTAGCTGGCATTGACGCTGGCGACCAATAATGGTGGGCGTATTGCAATCTGCAGCATTCGGTCAACTCACGTTCGGGCAAGGTGGTCGCTTTGCGCTTTGGCGCCATGCTGGCCAGGTCCATGGACGCCTGCCCATTGACGATCCATCCAGCCAGGAGCGCACCCAATGCCGGTGCGGTCGTCAGGCCACCAACGCAGCAGCCGCCAATGATCCAAAGGCCCGGAACATCCGGCGCGGGACCCAGAACGTGCTCGCCGTCCGCGGTCATGGTCGGCAGCCCGCCGCGATGCTCCTGCACCGCGACGTCCCGAAACACCGGGAACTGCGCCTCCACGCTTCGCGCCAGGCGGCGCAGCACTTCGAGGTCGAGTTCCAGGTCCTTGATCTCGAAGTCGGCCGGCGTCCCCGCAAGGTCCATTTGCACCGGGTCCGGCTCGTATCCGCCGAGCATCAGTCCACCCTTCTCGGGCCGTATGTAGACGTTGGCGTCTATGATCCTGGTGATCGCCTGGTCTGGCCGCACTCCAGGCAACGGAACCGTCACCATGAGCTGATGCCGGGTCGGGACCAGGCCGACCTTCGCGCCGGCGAGGGCCGCAACCTGCCGGAGCCAGCCACCGGCGGCGTCGACCACAGTCCCGGCCAGGATCACGCCGCGGCTGGTCCGCACTCCAGCGACGGCCCCACCATCGGTGATGATCTCCTGCACTGGCGTATAGGGCAGCACCGCGGCACCCAGGCGCGCTGCCGCCCGGGCATAGCCCTCCGGAATCTGCCGTGGTTCGAGGTAAACGTCGGTGCGCATATGCATCACGGCGCGCACGTCCTCGGTGCGCAGGAACGGCATCAGGCGCTGCGCCTCGTCGAGCGGCGCCATGGCCACGTCCAGGCCCAGCCGACGGCCACGCGCCACCTCCTCAAGCAACTGCTCGGCGTGCTCCTCGCGGCGCGCCACCTTGAGGCTGCCGGGCTGGTGGAACACGAGCGGCTCGCCGGTATCGGCCTCGAACGTCTCGATACGGCGCACCGCGTCGGCAGCGATCTGGGTCATCAAGTCGTCGGTGCGCAGCGTCCCGCTCAGCCCGGCGGCGCGTGGCGATGACTGCGACGCGACCGCCGCCTTGTCGAGCAGCGCCACATGCAGCCCGGCGCGGGCAAGATAGAACGCCGTAGCGGCGCCGAGTCCGCCGGAGCCGATCACCACGGCGTCGGCGCGTGCCGGCACGAAGGCCCCATTCATCGCGCTTCTCCCTGCAGCCGCCCGCGTGCGGCACGCCGCTCCAGTATCCTGACGCCCTGCATCAGCGGCCAAGCCATCACCAGATACATACCACCGACGAGCAGGTAATAGTCCATTGGCAGGAAGTACTCGCTGCTGAGGTCGCGGGCCCGCAGCATCAGCTCCGGCGCCGAGATGATCGAGGCGATGGACGTGTCTTTCAGCAGCGCGACGAGATAATTGCCCATCGGTGGCAGCACCGCGGGCCAGGCCTGGGGCAGCACCACATGGCGCAGCACTGCGCGCCGCCGCATCCCGATCATTTGCGCCGCCTCGAGCTGGCCGGGATCGACCGCCTGCACTCCGGCGCGATAGATCTCGGCCAAATAGGCCGAACCGCTCAGCCCCAAGCCAATGACGGCGGCGTCGAAGGCATGCAGCGCGATGCCGAGCGGCACCAGGCCGAAATAAATCAGGAACAGCAGCGCCAACTGCGGCACGCCGCGCATGACCTCGATATAGCCCAGGGCGAGCAGGCCCGGCAGGCCCGGCGCCATACGCAGCAGCGCCAGCGGCAGGCCTAAGCCGGCCGCGATCAGGAAGGCGAGGCCTGTCATCTGCAGTGTGCTCAGCGCCGCCTGCAGCAACTGCGGCATGCTTTCCGCGAGAATGCTCCAGCTCACTGGACACCCCAGATCAACGGCGACCACGCCCGGCGCGCGCCTCAGCAAGCGCAGCCAACCGGGCGAGCGGCAGGCTCATGGCGAGGTAGATCACGGCAACCGAGAAGAAGATCTGCGGACCGAGGAAGGTGCGGTCCACCAGCTTGCGCGCCAAGAACATCAGCTCCGGCGCTGCAACGGCTGAAGCGAGGGTGCTGTCCTTCAGCAGCCCGATCGCGTAGTTGGCGAGCGACGGCAGCACGATCCGCATCGCCTGCGGCAGGACGACGATGCGCAGCACCGCAAGCCGGGTCATGCCGAGCATCTGCGCCGCCTCGGTCTGGCCTTGATGCACCGACAGGATGCCGGCACGGAACACCTCCGCAAGGTTGGCGCCACCATTGATGCCGAAGCCCAATATGGCGGCCTGC
>JANXVC010000337.1 GCA_025351925.1 Rhodospirillales bacterium
CCCCAGCGGCTCCGGGAAGTCGGTGGCACTTCGGGTCATCGCCGGGTTCGAGACGCCCGACGCCGGCGATGTCCGGGCCGACGGCGGGTCGGTGCTCGGGCTGGCGCCGCACCGGCGCGGGATCGGCTTCGTGTTCCAGTCCTTCGCGCTGTTTCCGCATCTCAGCGTCGCCGATAACGTCGCCTTCGGCCTGCGCCACCGCGACCAGGGCGCCGTCACCAACGCAGCCGAGGTCGGCCACCGCGTCGCGGCCGCCCTGGCGCTCGTTGGGCTGGAAGACCTGGGCGCCCGCCTGCCGTCGGAAATCTCCGGCGGGCAGAAACAGCGCGTGGCCTTCGCGCGCACGCTGATCGCCGAACCGCGCATCGTGCTGCTCGACGAGCCGCTCGGCGCGCTCGACGCTCGGTTGCGCGAGCGCATGATGGTCGAGCTGCGCCGCCTGCATGAACGCTCCGGCGCGACTTTTTTGCACGTCACCGGCAACGAGCAGGAGGCACTGGCGATGGGCACCCGCGTCGCGGTGCTTGGGCAGGGCCGCATCGCCCAAATCGACGCGCCAGACCGCCTGATCGACGCGCCGGCGACGGCGGACGTGGCGCGGCTGTTAAACTGCTACAACGTGCTGGCCGGAGCGGTCAGGCGCGGATCGTTCGGAGCTGACGGTATGTCGCTGCCGCTGGCGGCCGCATCAAGCGAGGGACCCGCCGCCTACTGCATCCGCTCCGACCACATCGGCATCGCCGACCCGGCGACGCAGCCAGCGCCGGGCCGGGTCCGCATCGACGCGCGTTTCCTCGCCAGCGAGTATTCCGGCGCCCGCCTTACCGGCCTGTTCGCGGTGCAGCCAGGGCGTCCGTTCGAGGTCGAATACTACCTCGGCCACCGCGCCCCGCCGTCCTTCGAACGCGACCAGCGCTACGCCCTGGAATGGCCGGCCAGCTCCGCCCTGCTGTTCGCGGGTCTTCAGGCGTGAGCGCCGCGCCGCAAAGTCTCCCCGGCAATGAGGCCCTGTTCGCGACGCATCCCCCACCCCGCGCCCGCCGCCGCGACTGGGTCACCGCGGCGCTGCTGGCTCCCGGCGTAATCTGGATGACGCTGTTCCTCGTCGCCCCGCTGCTGATGATGCTATACGTCAGCTTCTGGACCCAGACCACCTTCGCCATCAAGCCAGTGCTGACGCTCAGCAGTTGGAAGTTTTTCTTCTCGAGCGCCACCTACCTCGACGCGTTGTGGACGACGCTCCGCATCTGGCTGATCACCCTCGCGGCCACGCTGGCGATCGGCTACCCCGTGGCGCTGTACATCGGCCTGTTCGTGCGCAACAAGACGATCCAGACCATCCTGCTCGTCGCCTGCGTCGTGCCGTTTTGGACCTCGTTCCTGATCCGCGTCGTCGCCTGGCGCCCGATGCTGGGGACCGAGGGCGCGGTCAACATCCTGCTCGCCCGCCTGCATTTGATCGACCATCCCATCAGCGTCCTGCTGTTCACCGAGCTCAGCGTCATCATCGGCATGACGCAGATCTACGTCGTGTTCATGGTCGGCCCTATCGCCTTCATGCTGTCCCGCGTCGAGCCGAGCCTGATTGAGGCGGCGCGCGACCTCGGTGCCGGCTGGGCGCGCATCCTGCGCACCGTGATCCTGCCGCTCAGCCTGCCCGGCGTCGTGGTCGGCGCGATCTTCGTGTCCGTCATGGTGCTCGGCGAGTTCGCAACCCCGGCGGCGCTGTCCGGCCGCAAGGTCAACCTGCTGGGCAACATCATCGTAACGCAAGTCGGCTCGTTGAAATGGGCGTTCGCCGCGGTGATCGGCGTCGTGCTGACGCTTATCATGGCCGTCGTCGTCGCTGGGCTGCTGCGCTTCGTCGATCTGCGGCGAGAGCTGTAATGCAGAGCCCGCTCCGCTGGCCGCTGCTGGCCTTCATGGTGCTGTTCCTCATCTTCCTGTATGCACCGCTTGGCGTGCTTGGCGTGCTCAGCTTCCAGTCGGGGCCGGAGGGCGGGCCGCAATTCCCCATCGTCGAATGGTCCACCTACTGGTATCGCCATCTGTTCGGCCAGGTGCCCCCGACCCGCGTCGCGCCGCTGCCGATCGGGCCGTCGCTGCTGCGCTCGCTGGCATTGGCCGGCATGACGATGGTGACCTCGACCGTGCTCGGCGTGCTCGCGGCCCAGGCGTTCCGCCGCCGCTTCCGCTTCTCCGGCGCAGTGTTTTACCTCATCGTGCTCGGCATGATCGTGCCCGGCGTGCTGGTCGGCCTGGGCATCGCGCTGCTCGCCAACGCGCTGGGGTTGGAACGCGCCTGGTGGGGCACCTCGTTTGTCGCGCACGTGCTCTACACGTTCCCCTTCGCCTTTCTCGTCATGCTGGCGATCTTCAACCGGTTCGACCGTTCGGTTGAGGAGGCCGCCTGGAGCCTCGGCGTCACGCCGCTCCGCACTTTCCGCACCATCACCCTGCCGCTGATTTTCCCCGGCGTGCTCAGCGCCATGCTGTTCGCCTTCACCCTCAGCTACGACGAGTTCTCCCGCACGCTGTTCACCACCGGCGGCGCGCAGACCCTGCCGCTGACCATCTACGGGACCTTCGCCGTCGAGATCCATCCCAACATCTTCGCCTTCGGCGTGCTGACGACGCTGTTCTCCTTCAGCCTGCTGACGGTTTACGGCATCCTGATGACGCTCAGCGTGCGCCGGGGCCGGCGCGTGGCGATGCAGGAGGGCATCTGAATGCGTGAGCTTGCCGAGCACAACGCGGTCATCACCGGCGCAGCAAGCGGCATCGGTCGGGCGATTGCGGCGCTTCTCGCCGGCGCCGGCGCGCAGGTGCTGATCGCCGACCTCGACGGCGCGCGGGCCGATGAGGCGGCGCACATGCTGCGTCAGTCCGGCGGCCGGGTCGCGGCTGTTGCCACGGACGTTTCGGACCCTGCGGACGTCGAGGCGATGTTTGCCACGGCCGAGCGGTCAGGATCGGTCACGCTGCTGGTCAATAACGCCGGCCATGTCCACCAATCGCCATTCGAGGCGCTGGAGATCGCCGACTTCGACCGCATGATCGCCGTGCATTTGCGCGGCAACTTCCTTTGCGCCCGACGCGCCCTCCCGCCCATGCTGGCGGCCAATGAAGGCGTCATCGTCAACATCGCCTCGCAGCTCGGGCAGATCGGCGGCGTCCAGCTCGCGCACTACGCCGCCGCCAAGGCCGGGATCATCGGCATGACCAAGTCGCTGGCGCGCGAGGTGAGCGGGCGCGGCGTGCGGGTGAACGCCGTGGCGCCGGGTCCGATCGACACCGAGCTCGTGCAGAACCTGTCGCCGGAGTGGCGCCGCGCCAAGCTCGCCGAGCTGCCGCTGGGCCGGTTCGGCACGCCGGAGGACGTTGCGGAGACGGTCGCCTTCCTCGCCTCGCCGGCTGCGCGGATCTATGTCGGCCAGACGCTCGGGCCGAATTCGGGAGACGTCATGCTGTGAGCAAACCCCCAAGCGTGCTGATCACCGGCGCCGGCATCGGCATCGGCCGCGCTACCGCGCACGCCTTCGCCCGCGCCGGCTATGCGGTGATGGTCACCGACGTGCTGGAGAACGAAGGCCGCGCTGTGGTTGCTTCCATCAAGGCATCGGGCGGCACTGCGGATTTCCGCACCGTCGATGTCACCAGCACCGCGGCGGTGGACCAGACGGTCGCCGACGCGGAGGCCATCCACGGCCGGCTCGACTGCGTGGTCGCCAATGCCGGCATCGCCCACCGCGTGCCGCTGGATCAGATGTCCGACGCGAAATGGGACGAGACCATGGACATCGACCTGAAGGGCGTCATGCGCGTGGTGCGCGCGGCGGCGCCGGGCATGGCGCGGCACGGCGTGGGCGCCGTTGTCGCGCTGTCCTCCATCATGGGCGTCGCCTATGGCTGGAGCGAGCATGCGCACTACTCGGCGGCGAAGGCCGGCGTGGTCGGGCTGGTGCGCGGCCTGGCGGTGGAGCTCGCATCCGGCGGCATCCGGGTCAACGGCATCGCCCCCGGCTACATCCGCACGGCGCAGGCACTGTCGCGCGAGCACTCGCTGGGTCCCGAGGGATTGGAGCAGGCTGCGTCGTTCATCCCGATGGGCCGGGTCGGCGAGCCGGAGGACGTGGCCGACGTGGCGCTATTCCTCGCCTCCGGCGCCGCGCGCTACATTACCGGGCAGGTCATCGTGGTCGATGGCGGGCTGCTCGTTGGACGCTATTGAAGCTGCATTTTCCTCGACCTGAAGGATCGATTGCATGAGCGCATTTTCACGCCGAGATTTCACCCGGGCCGGCGCCGCCACTGCCGCGTTGGCGCTCGGGGGCGGCACGCCGTTCCTCGCCTCCGGACGCGCCTGGGCGCAGGCGAAGTCGCTGGGCAGCGAGCAGTTGCGCACCATTGGCCTGTCCGTGACGGTGCAGGACCGCATTCTGGCCGAATTCAAGCAAGCCTCCAAGGTCGGCGGCACCAGCGGCAGCGCCGCGACCTTCCCGGACGCGCAGACCAAGATCCTCTCGGGATCGACCGATTTCGACTGCTGGGAGGCGATCGGCGAGCGGCTGCCGGCGGTGGTGCAAACCAACCGGATCACGCCGATCCCGGTGGGTGCGATGAAGAACTGGACCTCGATCCGCGACACCTTCACCAAGCCCGATCCGAAATGGCCGGCCAGCGCGCAGATCGTCGGCCAGATCTGGAAGGACCCCGGCCAGACGCAGCTTTGGCTGGTGCCAACGGTCTATAATTATGATTCCGTCGGCTATAACCCGGACGTGGTCAGCGCCGAGGAGGCGAATAGCTGGACCGCGATCTTCGACCGGAAGTGGCGCGGCCGGTCAGGCATCAACACCGATCCGCTGATCGCCATTGGCCAGGCGATCATGGCGATGAACTCGCTCGGCTTGTCGGCGGTGACGAACCCCGGCAATCCGAGCGAGGCCGAGATCAACGAGGCGACGAAGTTCCTAATCTCGAAGAAAAAGGACGGCCAGTTCCGCGCCCTGTGGAACGATTTCGGCGAGCTGGTGAATCTGCTCGCGTCCGGCGAGATGGTGGTGTGCGACGCCTGGCAGCCGGCGGTCATGGCGGTAAAGGCGCAAGGCCACGCCTGCAAATATGCGGTGCCGAAGGAGGGCTACCGCGCCTGGTCGATCGGCGTCACCTCGATCACCGGCACGCCCAATCCGGAGGCGGTTGTCGCCTACGCCGACTATTGGCTCTCGGGTCAGCCCGGCATCACCGTCTCGGAACAGGGCTACTACTCGCCGACGACGACGATCAAGGAAGTGATGCCGGCGGCCAAGTATGCCTTCTGGTACGAGGGCAAGCCATGGTCCGGCCCGGCCGAGCGCGGCATCAAGGAGGGCGACCTGCGCGACGGCGGCTCGCTCGCGGAACGCGCGGCGCACGTCGCCTATTGGCACCAGTGGCCGGACGCCTATGACCACCTGACGCAGCGCTGGGACGAGTTCCTGAACGCCTGAGCCGGGGCCGCCGCGTTGCGGTACGACCTGGAGCTGGTGAAGCTCGGCAAGACGTTCCCGAACGGCACGCCGGCGGTGGCCGAGTTCGACCTGCAGGTGCAAAAGGGCGAGTTCGTGTCGTTCGTCGGCCCGTCCGGCTGCGGCAAGACCACGACGTTGCGCATGATCGCCGGCTTCGAGGCGGTCAGCATCGGCGACATCCTGATCCAGGGCCGCAACGTCGGCGACATGCCGCCGGAGCGGCGCCCAACCTCGACCATCTTCCAGAATTTCGCCCTGTTCCCGCATATGACGGTGCGGCAGAACATTGAATACGGCCTGCGGGTGAAGCGGCTGCGTGGCGCAGAACGCAGCCGCCGGGTTGCCGGGATCATGGAGCGGCTGGGACTGGGCCCGATCGCCGACGAACGCACGACGGCGCTTTCGGGCGGCCAAAGACAGCGCGTGGCGCTGGCGCGCGGGCTGGTGGTGGAGCCGGATATTTTGCTGTTGGACGAGCCGCTCGGCGCGCTGGACGCCAACCTGCGCAAGTCGGTCCAGCACGAGCTGAAGCTGCTGCAGCGCAATGTCGGGATCACCTTCGTCTTCGTGACCCACGCGCAGTCCGAGGCGCTGACGCTATCCGACCGCATCGTCGTGATGAACCGCGGCCGGGCCGAGCAGGTCAGCACGCCGCATGAGCTCTACACGCGGCCGCAAAGCGCCTTCGTGGCACGCTTCATCGGCCGCAATATCATTCTCGATGGCCGGATGCTCGGCTGCGCGGACGGCATCGCCACCGTCGAAACGCCATCGGGCGTCCTACGCGGCAGGGTCAACGGTCCAACGCCATCACCGGGCGCGCCGGCAGTGCTGTCAATTCCGTCTGAGGCGGTAGATGTCGTGGACGCAGCGCAGGCGCCCATAGACGCCGACCGGCTGGTCGGGCGCTTGGCAAGCCGTCTGCTGATCGGCACGGCCGTGCAGCTCGGCATCACGTTGGGCGACGGCCAGGAGGCTACGGTGGAAAGCCACGCCAGCCGCTATGCGCCAGGCTGGGCGCCGGAATCGGTGGCGCTGGTCTGGGACCCGGCCGATGCGACTGTCCTGGCCGCGCCGACGCCATAAGCCACTTGCAATAAGGAAAAAACATGCCGGAGACGATGGTGCGGACGGGGCAACGGGGGCAAGTGCGGGTGGGCGTCGATGTCGGGGGATCGTTCACCGACTTCGTGCTGGACGACCACCGCGGCGGCGGTCAGCGCGTCGTGGTGCACAAGGTGCCGAGCACGCCGCATGACCAGTCGATCGCCGTCGTGGAGGGGGTGCTCGGGCTGTGCCGCCGGGCCGACGTGGCGCCGTCCGACATCAACGTGCTGTTCCACGGCACCACGGTCGCCACCAACATGGTGATCGAACGCAAGGGCGCCGAAGTCGGGATGATCACCACACGCGGCTTCCGCGACATCCTGCACATGGCCCGGCACAAGCGCCCGCATAACTTCTCCCTGCAGTTCGACGTGCCGTGGCAGAGCGCGCCGCTGATCAAGCGCCGCAACCGGCTGGTGGTGAGCGAGCGCATCCTGCCGCCGGACGGCCGCATCGAGACGCCACTCGATGAGGCGGCGGTACGGGCGGCGGCGGAGCTGTTCCGCAAGCGCGGCCTGGACGCGGTGGTGATCGCCTTCCTGTTCTCGTTCCTGAACGACGTGCATGAGCGGCGCGCCCGCGATATTGTCTGTGAGGTGATGCCGGACGCCTACGTCTGCACCTCGTCCGAGGTCGTGAACGCGATCCGCGAATACGAACGCTTCTCCACCGTCGCGATGAACGCCTATATCGGCCCGCACACCTCGGCCTACCTGCGTCAGCTCGAGGGCCGGCTGCGCGGGGCCGGCATCGACGCGCCGGTGCGGATCATGCAGTCCAACGGCGGCATCGCCACCGTGGCGAACTCCATCGCGCGCCCAGTGGGCCTGCTGCTGTCGGGACCAGCCGGCGGCGTGATCGGCGGGCGCGCGACAGGCGAGGCCTGCGCGGTCGCCAATGTCATCACCATCGACATCGGCGGCACGTCTGCCGACATCAGCGTGATCCGCGACGGCCAGCTCACCATCAAGAACCCGCGCGACACCCAAGTGGCGCTGCTGCCGGTGCTGGTGCCGATGCTGGACATCGACGCGATCGGCGCGGGCGGCGGCTCGATCGCCTATCTGGACGCCGGCGGCGCCTTCCGCGTCGGGCCGCGCTCGGCGGGGGCGGCGCCGGGTCCCGCGTGCTACGGCCGCGGCGGGACGGAGCCGACGGTGACGGACGCCCAGGTCGTGCTCGGCCGGCTCGACCCTGACCGCTTCCTGGGCGGCGATCTGCAGATCGACTCGGAGCTGGCGCGGCGTGCCATCGAGACGCATCTGGCGGTGCCGCTCGGCCTGTCGGTCACGGATGCGGCGCTAGGCGTGCTGCGCATCATCAATCACACGATGGCGCTGGCGATCAACGCCAACTCGGTCGCCAAAGGCATCGACCCCCGCGGTTTCACCCTCATGGCGTTCGGCGGCGCCGGGCCGCTGCACGGCGTGGCGCTGGGCGAGCTGATCTCGGCGCGCGACGTCATCTCGCCGCTGCACCCCGGCATCACGGCCGCCATCGGCCTGCTGGTGACCGAATTGCAGTACGAATACACCCGGTCGGTGCTGATCGTGCTGAGCACAGCTGGCGCGGCCGAGCTGGCGCGGCTGGAGGCAGCCTTCACCGAGCTCGCCGCCGAGGGAGCCGCACAGCTCGACAGCGACGGCATTCCAATGGACCAGCGCAGCTATCAGCGCATCATGGAGTGCCGCTACGTCGGCCAGGGTTTTGAATTACGGGCGCGGGTCCCGGACGGGCCGATCGACGCCGAGTGCCTGCAGGCGGTGATCCGCGACCTCTATGACGTGCACAAGCAAGTCTATGGCCACGCCTTTGACGACCAGGCCGTGGAGGCGGTGACGCTGCGGCTGATCGCCCGCGGCGCCACGGAGTCGCTCAGCCTGCCCGCCCTCGCCCATGGCGGTCGCGGCGACCCGGCCGACGCGCTGATGTACACACGCGACACCGTGTTCGACGACGGCCGGGCGCTGCCGACCCCGCGTTATGGCCGCGACCGCCTGCTGGCTGAGGACACCGTGAGCGGCCCGGCCGTCATCACGCAGCACAACAGCACGACCATCGTCCCGCCCGGCTATGTCGCCCGAGTGCTCTCGCACGGCGACATCGTGATCGCGAAGGAGGCCCGCACATGACCGAAACTGTCGATCCCATCAGCCTGCAGGTCATCGGCGGCGCGCTGCACGCCATCGCCGAGCAGATGGGCACCGTGCTGTATCGCATGTCGTACTCCTCGATCATCCGCGAGAGCCAGGACCTCGGCGCCGGCCTGTTCGACCGCGACTTCAATACCCTGGCCGAGAGCGATTCCACGCCGATGCATATCGGCTCGCTGCCGGGCTATTTGCGCGGCATCGAGAAGTCGGTGCCGCTCGATGACTGGAAGCCCGGCGATCTCGTGATCCACAACCATCCGTATTTCGGCGCCAGCCACTCGCCGGACATCGCCATCGTCATGCCGGTGTTCCACGAGGGCGCGCTGGTGGGTTTTTCCGCCAACACCGCGCACCACGTCGATATCGGCGCCGCCACCCCCGGCCTCATCATCGACGTGCCCGACATGTACGCCGAGGGCATGCTGTTCAACGGGCTGAAATTGTATGAGGAGGGACGTCGCAACGAGGCGCTGTGGCGCTACATCCAGGGCAACACGCGGGTGCCGGGCCTGGTGATGGGCGACCTTGCGGCGCAGATCGCCTCGGCGGAGCTCGGCGTGCGGCGCTTCCAGGAGCTGCTGACCACCTACGGGACCGAGACGGTGATGCAGGCGACGCGCCAGCTCATGGACTACTCCGAGGCCATGCTGCGGCGCGAGCTGGCCAAAATTCCGGACGGCGAGTACGTGGCCGAGGGCTTCATGGACGACGATGGCCGCAACCGCGGGCAGCACCTGCCGGTGAAGGTGACGGTGCGCATCACCGGCGACAGCGTCGAGGTGGACCTGACCGGCTCCTCGGCCCAGGTGCCCACCGCGTTCAACGTGCCATTCGAGGGCTCGACCAAGGTCGCCTGCTTCTTCGCCTTCCGCGCCTTGTTGCTCGACACCTACACCAACCCCGACCCGGTGCCCGCCAATGAGGGCTCGTTCCGCCCGGTGAAGGTCACGGCCCCGCGCGGCTCCATCTACAACCCGATCGCCCCAGCGGCGGCGGAGGCGCGGTTCACCCAGATCCAGCGGGTCGTTGACCTCATCATCAAGGCGCTGGCCCCGGTGCTGCCGGACCGCTGCACCGCCGGCAACGCCGCCACGCTGTCGTTCGCGGCCTATTCCGGCGTGCGCCGGTCCGGCGACTATTGGGTGTTCCTCGAGGTGAACGAAGCGGCGATGGGCGGACGCCCGGCCTCCGACGGGCCGGACACGGTCGAGGAGCTGATGCGCAACACCCGCAACAACCCGCTCGAGGACCTCGGCATGCACCTGCCGCTGATCTGCGACCGCTACGAGATGCGGGACGACGTGTTTCCCGGTGCCGGCAAGTTCCGCGGCGGCATGGGTGTCGTGAAGTCGCAGCGCTTCCTCGAGCCCGGCTCCATCACCCACGAGGCCGACCGCCATCACGACCGCCCCTGGGGCATCTTCGGCGGACAGGAGGGCCATGGCGGCAAGGTGGAGATCCACAATGCGCGCAACCCGGCTGCGGTGACCCAGCACCCGGCCAAGTTCTCCGGCCTGCTGACGGCGGCGGGCGACGTGATGAGCTATTTGTCGCCGTGCGGCGGCGGCTACGGCGACCCGCTGGAGCGCGACCCGGGCAAGGTGCTCGACGACATCCTGGACGACTACATCACCCCGGAACATGCCGCCGATGCCTACGGCGTTGTGGTCATGGCGGTGGATGATGGCTACGGCTGGGCGCTGGACCCTGCGGCAACCACCGCCTTGCGCGCGGAGGTCCGTAGCCGGGCATCGACGTAGGGCGTCACGCTGGCACGTGGCTTGCTGCAATCGGCGCAATGAACGCGCTCATACAAGCCGGGCAGGCCTTGCTGCTGGACCGCATCACCCACCGCTACGCCGGGCACACAACGGTGGACGCCGTCACGCTGGACATCGAAGGCGGAGAGCTGATTGCGCTGCTCGGCCCCTCCGGCTGCGGCAAGACGACCCTGGTGCGCATCATGGCTGGACTGGTGCGGCAAACCGCCGGGCGGGTCATGGTGGCAGGGCGGCCGATCGACGCGCTGCCGCCCAACCGCCGCCCAGTCGGCATCGTGTTCCAGAGCTACGCGCTGTTTCCGCACATGAGCGTCGCCGACAACGTCGCCTATGGCCTGGCAGCCCGCGGCACTGCCCGCGCGGCCCAGCGGACCGGGGCCGCGCGGATGCTGGAGCTGGTGCAGCTTGGGCACCTCGCGGACCGTCTGCCGCGCGCGCTGTCCGGCGGGCAGCAGCAGCGGGTGGCGCTGGCCCGGGCGCTGGCGGTGCAGCCGGCGATCCTGCTGCTGGACGAGCCGTTCGCCGCACTCGACAAGAATCTGCGCCTCGACATGCAGATCGAGATCAAACGCATCCAGCGCCTGGCCGGGACCACGACCATCCTAGTCACGCACGACCAAGAGGAGGCGCTGTCGATGGCCGACCGCGTCGCCGTGCTGTCCGCCGGCCGGCTGGAGCAGTTCGCGCCGCCGACCGAGGTGTACGACCAGCCCGCCAGCCTGTTCGTCAACAGCTTCGTCGGCCAGGTCAACCGGCTGCAGGGCACGCTCGCGGAGGACGGCGCGGTTCGGCTGGACGCTGGCGGCATAATTTCGGTCCGCACGGCTGCGCTGCCGCCGGGCAGTCGTGTGACGGTGTGCCTGCGTCCAGAGCATCTGCGGTTCGCCGCAGACTGCATCCCCGCGACGCTGGAGCTCGCCTTGCCGCTCGGGCCGACCGTGGTGCACGAGGTGCGCTTCGGCGACGGCAGCACCGCCAAGATCACCGAACCGCGGGAGGCCGGGGCCGCGCCGCGCCAGCCCGGCACGCAGGTCCACGTCGCCACCGCCGGCCCCGGGATGGCCTCCGCATTCGCTGCATGAAGGAACGCCCCATGCTGAACCGTCGCGGCCTGATGACCACCGCACTGACCATTGGCGCGATGCACGCCTTCCCCGGGCTCACCTGGGCACAGGCGCGCCCGCTGGTGTTCGCGACCTCTACCGGCAGTTGGGAGGAGGCGCACAAGGCCGTCTTGGTTCCAGCCTTCCGCCGCGTGACCAACAATGCGTCGATCGTGCTGGACCCCATGCTGTCGGTGGACCAGATCGCCAAGGTCTCGGCCGCGCGCGCCAGTCCGCCGATCGACGTCATGCTGCATGATCCCGGCCCGGGGTTGCAGGCCATCGCCGCTGGCCTCGTCGAGCCCTACCCCGTCGAGCGCAGCGCCCACTACAAGGACCTGATCCCCGTAGCCCAGGAGCCGATGGGCCCGGCTGCGTTCTTCCAGGTCGTTGGGCTCACCTACAACCCGGAGACGGTGAAGACGCCGCCAACCAGCTGGGCCGACCTATGGGACCCGGTTTATAAGAACCGCGTCGGCATCACCAACCTCGCCAGCACGCTCGGCACCGGTTTTCTGGTGGAGGTCGCGCGGATGCATGGCGGGTCCGAGAGCAACGTGGAGCCGGGCTTTGCCGCGCTGCAGAAGCTGAAGCTGAACCTTTCTGCCGTCGCCGCCAATCCCGGCGCGCTGGCGGCGCTGTATCAGCAGGGCCAGGTCGATATCTCGCCGGGCAACTACAACGCGATCCAAATCCTGAAGGCGCAGGGCGTGCCGGTGGAGTTCGTGGCGCCGAAGGAGAGCGCCATCGCCTTCCGCACGACGATGCACATCACCAAGAACTCGTCCAACGCGGAGCTGGCGTTTAAGCTGATCGAGGCCGCCCTGTCGCCGGAGGTGCAGGGGGCGTTGATAACCTCGCCCTATTTCGTCGTGCCGACCAACACCCGGGTCAAGCTCGCCGGAGAGGTCGCGAAGACCCTGGTCGCCGACCAGGATGCAATGCGCAGCCGCTTCGTGTTCCAGGACTGGGTCAAGATCAACGAGCAGCGGGCGTCCTGGCTGGAGCGGTTCAACCGGGAGATGCGGGCGTGACGACCGGTGGCTAGGGTGCTGCCCGACGCCGCGGGGTTCGATCCGCGGCTGGCCTGGCCGCTGGGGGCCTTCCTGGCCCTGCTGTTCGCGCTGCCGCTCGCGCTGCTGGCCGGGCTGAGCCTGCAGACGCCGGCCGGATTGGGCCTCAGCCAATACGCCAAGTTCCTCGGCGACGCGTTCAGCCTGGGCGTGCTGGGCGGCACCATGCGGCTGGGGGCGGAGGTCACGCTGGCCTGCCTGGTGCTGGGCCTGCCGCTGGCATGGCTGCACGCCCGGTCGTCGCCCACGATGCGCGGGCTGCTGATGCTCGTCGTGCTGCTGCCGCTGCTGACCAGCGTCGTCGTGCGCACCTTCGCCTGGATCGTGGTGCTGGGCCGCCAGGACATCGTGAACTCGGCGCTGCTGGGGATGGGCGTCATCGATACGCCGCTGCGGCTGCTCTACACCGAGGGGGGCGTAGTCGCAGCGCTGACCCAGGTGCAGATGCCGCTGATGGTGCTGCAGCAGGCGCTGGCGCTGGGTGACATGCCGTTCGCCTCCGCGATGTCGGTCATCTTTCTAGTCGCGGTCCTGCTGGTGGTGCTGCTCGGCGTGGCGGGCGCGTTGGGCCTCGCGCGGTCGTGCCAGCTGTCGGCCCGGGCGCTGGACGGGCTGTTCATGGCGCCGCTGATCCTGCCGGCGCTGGCCTTCGGGCTGGCGGCGCTCATGCTGTTCAGCGCCGTCGGCCTGCCGGTGTCGCCGCTGACGCTGACCCTGGGCCACACGGTGGTCTGCGTGCCCTTCATGGTGCGCAACACCGTGGCGTCGCTGCAGCAGCTCGACCCCAGCCTGCTGGAGGGCTCGGCCACGCTGGGGGCGTCGCGATTCTACACGTTCCGCCGGGTCGTGCTACCGTTGGTGCGGCCCGGCATCCTGGCGGGCGGGTTCATCTGCTTCATGGCCAGTTTCGACAACATCCCGGTCTCCCTGTTCCTCCGCGACGCCGCGACGGACATGCTGCCGATCCGCATGTGGCAGGACCTGGACGTCACCATCGCGGCGCTCTCCGGCGTGCTGATCGTAGCGACGGTCGCGGCGATGCTGCTGATGGAGCGGCTAGCTGGGCTGTCCCGGCGGATCACATGATCACGCTGGATACGCTGAACGCTGCTGACACCGCGGGCTTCGTGGCCGCACTGGGCGCGGTGTTCGAGGATGCGCCCTGGGTGGCCGAGCGCGCCGCCGCAGCCCGGCCGTTCCCCACCGTCACCGCCCTGCACGCCGCGATGTTCGCCGTCGTGCAGGGTGCCGCACCGGACGAGCAGGTCCGCTTCCTGGCCGGCCATCCCGACCTGGCCGGCGCTGCCGCACGCCGGCAGGCGATGGGCGCGTTCTCGACCAGCGAGCAGGCGGCACTGGGGCTGGACCGGCTGGATGACGCGCGATTCCCCGGGTTCGAGGCGATGAACCAGGAGTACCGCGCCCGCTTCGGCATTCCGTTCATCCTGTGTGTCCGCCGTCACACCCGCACCTCCGTCCTGGCCTGCTTTGCCCAGCGTCTGCGAAGCGTGCCGGAGACCGAGCGTACGGCGGCATTGGAAGAAGTATTCCTGATCACCCGCCTGCGCATCGCTGGCCTGGTGGAGGGGCCAGGAATGCCGCAGGTCGCCGGCCGGCTATCCACCCACGTGCTGAACACCGCCCTGGCCCGGCCCGCCGCCGGCGTCGAGGTGGAGCTGTTCGAGATCGACGAGGACGCGGCGGTGAAGCTTGCCCACGGGGTCACCAACTCCGACGGCCGGACCGACACGCCGCTGCTGCCAGCGGGACCGCTGCGGATCGGCCAGTACGAGATGCGGTTCCGCGTCGGCGCCTATTTTGCCGGGCTTGGCCTGCCGGTGGCCGAGCCGCCCTTCTTCGACGTGATCCCTGTCCGCTTCGGCATCGCGGAGCCGGAGGCGCACTACCATGTGCCGCTGCTGGTCAGCCCGGGGACCTATACGACCTATCGCGGAAGCTGATCCGGCCATTGCGTCCCGAACGCTTCCTGACGAACAGTGGCCCCCTGCCCCGGAGCACTCAGCGATGCCGCACGCCACCACCGAAGACCATGTGACGCTCTATTTTGAGGAGACCGGGTCCGGCACCCCGGTTATCTTCGTGCACGAGTTCGCCGGCGACCTGCGAAGCTGGGAGCCGCAGATGCGGCACTTCGGGCAGCACCGCCGCGCCATCGCCTACAACGCCCGCGGCTATCCGCCCTCCGCCGTGCCGGAAGACCCGGCGCACTACTCGCAAGGCCGCGCGGCCGACGACATCGCCGCTGTCCTCGACCACCTCGGGATCGAGCGCGCCCACATCGTCGGCCTGTCGATGGGCGGGTTCGCCACCCTGCATTTCGGCTTCCGCCACCCGCATCGCGCGTTGTCGCTGGTGGTAGGCGGCTGCGGCTATGGGGCCGAACCCGCGCAATCCGACCGATTCAAGGCTGAGGCCGCTACCATCGCCGAGACCCTAAAGCGCGACGGCATGGCAGCGTTCGCCGCGCGTTATGCCTATGGCCCGACCCGCGTGCAGTTCGAGAACAAGAACCCGCGCGGCTTTGCCGAGTTCGGCCGGCATCTGGCCGAACACAGCGCGCTCGGCTCCGCCAACACCCAGCTCGGCGTCCAGGGCGCCCGGCCCTCGCTCTATACGCTGCAGGAGCAGATGCGGGCGCTCACTGTCCCCACGTTGGTGCTGACCGGCGACGAGGACTGGCCCTGTCTGCAACCGGCGCTGCTGATGAAGCAGACGATCCCATCCGCGGCGCTGTCGGTGATGCCCAACTGCGGCCACACCATCAATATCGAGGAACCCGACCAGTTCAATCACCTGGTCGGGCAGTTTCTGGCGCAGGTGGAGTGCGGGCGCTGGCCGATGCGGGACCCGCGCACGCTGGTGGCATCCATCACCGGGATGGCGCCGGGGCGATAAAACCGCGGCAGACTAAACCCCGCGGCTCATGGCCTCGATGGGCGGCTGCACATCCGCGGGCAGCGGGCTCACATAAGGGGTGACGCGGGTGCGCTCCTCGAGATCAGCCTTGGCACGCTCGATCAGCCCCGGGTCCTGCAGCGCGTCCAGCGCCGTCGCAGCCATCACCTTGGCAACGTGCACAAGACCCTTGTGCGCGGCCGGGCTCTTGCCCTGGGCGGTCAGCTGCCACGTGTGGAACGGCGTACCGACGGCGCAGGTGGCGCCGCGGGCCTGCACCGTCGGCACCACCCAGGACACGTCGCCCACGTCGGTGCTGCCGTTGCCGCCGCGGCCGCGGGCGCCGAACGGGATGATGAAGTCGCATAGTGTGAGGCCAGGCTGCACCGGCACCCCGGCGCGGTGGAATGGAGCGGCGATGTCGGCGTCGGACAGCGTGGCGCGGATACGCTCGGCGTAGGCGCGGTCGGCGTCGTCGAACTCGGGCGGGCCGAGGCGCTGGAAGTTGTCGTGCATCGCCTGTTCCAGCGGCGTGTTGGCCATCAGGTTGCTGACCGCGCTGACCACCTGGGTGCCGACCGTCGTCTCCGTCATCAGCGCGGCCCCGTCGGCGATCCTGCGCACCCGGACAACCAGGCCATTCAGCCCAACCAGGTCCGCGGCACGGATGAGATAGCGCACCTTGGCCCGCGCCTGCACGACGTTCGGCGCGATCCCGCCGGCGTCGAGGTAGGCGTAGTGCACGCGCGCGTCGTCCGGCATGTGCTCGCGCAGGTAGTTCACGCCGACGTTCATCAGCTCCACGGCATCCAGTGCGCTGCGGCCCAAATCCGGCGCGGCGGCGGCGTGGCTGGCGCGGCCGGTGAAGGTGAAGTCGATGCGCGTGTTGGCGAGGCTCACCGCCTCGTTCACGCCGGAGAACGACGCCGGGTGCCAGGAGATGGCGATATCGACGTCGGCGAACGCGCCGGCCCGGACCATGAAGCCCTTCGCCGCGCCGCCCTCCTCGGCCGGGCAGCCATAGTAGCGCACGCGCCCCGCGATGCCGGATGTCGCCAGCCAATCCTTGACAGCGGCGGCGGCGAGTAGCGCGGCCGAGCCCAGCAGGTTGTGGCCGCAGCCATGGCCGACGCCGCCCTGCCCCTCGACCGGGCACGGCTGGTCCAGGCCCGCCGCCTGACTCAGGCCCGGCAACGCGTCGTATTCGCCGAGGATGGCGATGACCGGGCCGTCCTCGCCGGCCTCCGCCATCACGGCGGTCGGGATGCCTGCGAGATCGCGGGTGATGCGGAACCCCTCATGCTCCAGCATCGCCAGGTGCTCGGCGACCGAGCGGTGCTCGCCGTACGCGAGCTCCGGCATTCCCCAGACCCGGTCGGCGAGCGCGATGTAGTCCGCGCGTTTCTCGTCAACGATGTGCCAGATCTGTTCGGTGTTGCGCATCGCCCTATCCTTTCCAGCAGTATCCAAAACTACTTCACGGTCACGTAGCGCAACGGAAACCAATTATCCGCCATCTGCTGCAGCTCGACGTTGCTGCGATAAGCCCAGACGACGGTCTGCTGATGCAACGGGATGAACGCCGCCTCGTCATGGATGATCTTGGAGGCGCGCTCGATCTGCTGCTGGCGCCGGGCCGCGTCGGTCTCGACGGCCATCTGGTCAAGCGTGTCGTCGAATTCCTTGTTCGACCAGCCGCCGTCGTTGAACACCCCGCGCACGCCGTTGCGGGTGCCCGCGAGGTTGAAGAAGCTGTTGAGCGCGTCGTAGGTGGTGGGCGTCCAGCCGAGCATGTAGAAGCTGGTGTTATAGCCCGGGTTGGAGATCTGCGCGAAGTACTGCAGCCGGGTCTGCGCGTTCAGCGTGATCTTCATGCCGATGCGGGCCAGCATGTTGGTGACCGCCTGGCAGATTGCCTCGTCATTGATATAGCGGTCGTTCGGGCAGTCAAGGGTGACGCCGAAGCCGTTCGGATACCCGGCCTCGGCCAGCAGCTTCTTGGCGGCGTCGGGATCGTACTTGTGCCGCACGTCGGATGCCTCGGTGTAGCCGTTGACGCCCGGACCATACATCAGGCCGGTCGGGTGGCTCTGGTTGCGCATGACCCGGCTCTGGATCGCCTTGGCGTCCACGGCCATGTTGAACGCCTGGCGCACGCGGATGTCCTGGAACGGGTTCTTGCCCTTCACGTCCGATTTCAGCAGCTCCGGCCGGGACTGGTCGAAGCCAAAGAAGATCGTGCGCAGCTCCGGCCCGACCGCGAGCTTTAGGCCCTGGGTATGGCCGATCCGGTCCATGTCCTGCGGCGGCACGGTGTAGATCATATCGACATCGCCGGACAGCAGCGCGGCGACGCGGGTGTTGGCCGACGAGATGACGTTGAACGTCACCTCGGTCAGGTTATGCTCGGGCTTGTCCCACCAGGCTGGGTTGTTGCGCAGTGTCGTGCGCCGGTCGGGCTCGCGGGTGCCCAGGATGAACGGGCCGGTGCCATTGGCGTTGCGGGTGGCGAAGTTCTCCTCCTTGACCTTGGTAAGGTCCGCCGGCTGGGTGGCATTATGCGCCTCGCACCATGCCTTCGACATGATGCCCCATTGGGTGAGCTCCTGCAGGAGGATCGGGTTGGGTGCCTTGGTGATGAAATCGACGGTCAGGTCATCGACCCGCTTCACTTCCTTCACGGTCGAGAAGTTGCTGTTGATCTGGCTGCCTGGGCCGGTCGCGCGCTGATAGCTGAACACGACGTCATCGGCGGTGAACGCCTCGCCGCCATGGAACTTGACGTCCGGCCGCAGGTGGAAGCGCCAGGTCAGTGGGTCCGGCTGTTCCCAGCTCATGGCCAGCGCCGGCTCGACCTTGAGCTCGCGGTTACGGCGCACCAGCGGGTCGTAGATGTTCTGCGCGAACGACAGCAGGAAGGTCTCGTTTCGGGTGTAGGGATCCATCGAGTTGGCGTCACCGTCATTGGCCCAGCGGAATGTGGCAGCCGAGGCAGGCAGCGCCGCGCCGAGCCCCACGGAAAACAGAGACGCCGCCAAGACCGATCGCAGCATCTCTAAAACACCCCATTCATTATAGCAGTGACGATAGCAGACGCAGCCTTTGTCGCAACTCACGCCCCCCGCCCCTCCTCCACCGCATGGCACGCCGCGAGCACGTCACCGTCCAGCGTGTGCCGAGGCACCTCCGCCCGGCAGCGCGCGTTGGCGAGTGGGCAGCGCGGGTGGAAGGTGCAGCCGCTCGGCGGGCTGATCGGGCTCGGCACCTCGCCGCCGATCGGCGCGCGGGCCCGGCTGTTCGTGCCGCCGGCCATGCCGATGTCCGGGATCGCGTCTAGCAGCAGCCGCGTGTAGGGGTGCCGAGGGTTACCAAAAATGCTCTCGCCGGGTCCGTATTCGACGATGCGGCCCAGGTACATGACGCCCAGCAAATTCGACATGTGGCGGACCACGGCCAGGTTGTGGCTGATGAACAGGTAGGTGATCTGCATGCGCTCCTGCAAATCGCGCATCAGGTTCAGAATTTGCGCCTGCACCGAGACATCCAGCGCGCTGGTCGGCTCGTCGCAGACCAGGAACTCCGGCTCGCTCGACAGCGCGCGGGCGATAGAAACGCGCTGGCGCTGACCGCCGCTGAACTCATGCGGATATTTTTCGCCGTCGCGCGGCGACAGGCCGACCTGGGTCAGCAGCTGCCCGACCCGGTCCTGTACGTCGCGGCCCTTCAGCAAACGAAAGGCGCGGATCGGCTCGGCGACGATGTCCGACACGCGCCAGCGTGGGTTCAGCGACGCGTACGGGTCCTGGAAAATCATGTTCGTGCGCCGCCGCAGCGCCGGCTGCGCCCGGGCGGCCGAGAGGTTCTGCCCCTCAAAGCGGATCTCGCCACCGCTCGGCGCATACAGACCGACAGCCAGGCGTCCGACGGTGCTCTTGCCGCAGCCGCTCTCGCCGACCAGCGACAGCGTGCGGCCCAGCGTGACCGCGAACGAAACTGCATCGACCGCGCGGAGCACGCGCCGCCCCTCCCCCGCCAAGGTGCGCTGCAGCCAGGGCCGCGAGACGTCGAAAGTGCGTGTGACCTCGATGGCCTCAAGGATCGTCCGCGTTTCAGTCATGCATACAGCCAGCAGGCCGCAGCGGTCTGCCGAGCCGGCATCAGCTCCGGCCGCTCATCACGGCAACGATCGAACGTCCGTGGGCAGCGCGGATTGAACGGGCAGCCCGGCGGCATCGCGTTCAGCCGCGGCATCGCGCCCTCGATCTGCCGCAGCCGCTCGACCCGTGCGTCCAGCACCGGGATGCTGCCCATCAGCCCCACGGTGTAGGGGTGCGACGGATGCCGCACGACCTCCGCCACGCCGCCTATCTCGACCACCCGGCCCGCATACATCACCGCGATCCGGTCCGCCGCCTCGGCGATCACGCCCATGTCGTGGGTGATCAGCATGACCGACAGCCCTCGCTCCTGCGTCAGGCGCCGCAGCAGCGCGATCACCTGCGCCTGGATCGACACATCGAGCGCCGTCGTCGGCTCGTCGGCGATCACCAGCCGCGGCTCCGCGCACAGAGCGAGCGCGATCACCACACGCTGCCGCATGCCGCCGGAGAACTCGTGCGGGTAGGCGTCGATGCGCTGTTTGGCGGCGGGGATGCCGACATCCTCCAGCCAGCGGACGGCGCGCAGCCGTGCGTCGGCGTTGGACAGCGGCAAATGCGTCTGCATGGTCTCGATGAGCTGGCGGCCAACCGAGTACAGCGGGTTCAGCGTGGTCAGCGGGTCCTGGAAGATGGCGCCAATCTGCTTGCCACGGATACGGCGCATCTTCTCATAGGGCAAGTCGTCGATGCGATGGCCCTGCAGCAAAACCTGGCCGCCGCCGATGCGGCCCGGCGGCTCCAGCAGGCCGATGATCGCGGCGCCGGTCAGGCTCTTGCCCGCGCCGCTCTCGCCGACGACGCCGAGCACCTCGCCAGGCGCGATCGAGAACGAGACGTGGTCGAGCGCACGCAGCACGCCGCGCCGGGTCGGGAACTCGACGGTGAGATTTTCGACGTCCAGCACATTCATCGCAATTTTGGATTCAGCGCATCGCGCAGCCAGTCGCCCAGCAGGTTGATCGACAGCACCAGCAGCACGAGGGTGAGGCCGGGGAAGATCGTCATCCACCATTCGCCGCTGAACAGGAAGTCGTTGCCGATGCGGATGAGCGTGCCGACCGAGGGCGAGGACGGCGGCAGCCCAACGCCTAAGAAAGAAAGCGTCGCCTCGGACAGGATCGCGAGGCCCAGGGTCAGCGTGCCGATGACGAACACCGGGCCGAGCACGTTGGGCAGGATATGCGTCAGCATGATCCGGCCGGATGAGAGCCCGATGACCCGCGCCGCCATGACGTATTCGCGCCCGCGCTCCACGAGCGTTGAGCCGCGGACGGTGCGGGCGAATTGCGGCCAGAAGCTGATGCCGATGGAGAAGATCAGCACCTGGGTTTTCAGTCGCTCGTGCATTTCCTGCGGCAGCGCGGCGGTCACGACGCCATCGACGAGGAGGGCGATCAGGATGGCGGGAAAGGTGAGCTGGATATCGGCGACGCGCATGAGCACCGCGTCCAGCACGCCGCCGGCATAGCCCGCGAGCAGCCCGACCGCGATGCCGGCCACAATCGCGAAGATCACCGAGGCCACGCCGATCACGAGGCTGATCCGCACGCCGTACATGATGCCGGACAGGATGTCCCGCCCTTGGTCGTCGGTGCCGAGCGGGAAGCTCCGCTGCCCCTCGGCGTCCCAGACCGGCGGGATGCGGCTGTCCATCAGGTTCAGCGACGCGAGGTCGAGCGGATTGTGCGGCGCGATCCACGGCGCGAGGACAGCGCCCGCGAGGATAATAGCCAGCACGAGCGCCGCCATGAGCGCCACCGGCGAGCGGCGGAAGCTGTATGCGACGTCGCTGTCCAGCCACCGGGCAATTGCACTCATCAACGAACCACCCGAAGGCGTGGATCGACGGCGTAGTACAGCAGGTCCACGACCAAATTGATCAGCACGAACAGCACCGAGATCATCACCAGGTAGGCCGCCATCACCGGCACGTCCGCCACCTGCACCGACTGCACGAACAGCAGGCCCATGCCGGGCCACTGGAACACCGTCTCGGTCACGATCGAGAATGCGATGATGCCGCCGATCTGCAGCCCGGCGATGGTGATGACCGGCACCAGCGTGTTGCGCAGCGCGTGGCCGAAGTTGATCGCCCGGGTGCCGAGCCCGCGGGCACGGGCGAACTTGATGTAGTCGCTGCGAAGCACCTCCAGCATTTCGGCCCGCACCAGGCGCATGATGAGCGTCATCTGGAACAAGCCGAGCGTGACCGCCGGCAGGATCAGCGCCTTGAGGCCGCCCGTCGTCAGGAACCCGGTGCTCCAATGCGGGAAGCGCACGACGTCGCCGCGGCCGAAGCTCGGCAGTACCTGCAGCCAGACGCTGAACACCAGGATCAGCAGGATGCCGATCAGGAACGTCGGCAGCGACACGCCGATCAGGCTGAAGATCATGAATACGCGGGAGGAAAAGGCGGTCCGGTAGATGCCGGTATAGACCCCCATCGGCACGCCGATCAGCAGCGCGAACACCGAGGCGGTGAGTGCGAGTTCGAGGGTCGCGGGCATGCGCTCGGCGAGCAGGTCGGTCACCGGACGGGCCAGGCGGTAGCTGATGCCGAACTCCCCGTGCAGCGCTGCCCACATGAACTTGGCGTACTGCACGAAGAACGGCTGGTCGAGGCCGAGCTGTTTCACCAGCGCGACCCGCTGCGCCTCGGTGTAGTCGGTGCCGAGCATGATGGTGACGGGATCGCCGACGAAGGCGAACATGGCGTAGGCGATCAATCCGACCACGAGCACGACCGGGACGGCCTGCAGGACGCGCGACACGATAAAGGCGAACACTCGATGCACCTCGACCCCGGCCGCGCCGGATGCGGGCCACGTGCAGCGTTAGAACGCTTGGGCGGATGCGCCAAGGGGCTTTGATCGGCGCCGGACGCGCTAAGGAGGTTTGATCGGCGCGGCGTGCCGGGGCTGGCAACCAACTCCTACGCCGTCCGGCTTGCGCGCCGTTCCAGCATGGGAAATGCTCTCCGGAAACTTTCGCCCGTGTTACACGCCTCGCCACATACAAACACATAGAGAGATGCATGCGCCGCCGTTTCGCGACCGTTGACGTGTTCACGACAACCCCGTTCGGCGGCAACCCGCTCGCCGTCGTGCTCGACGCCGCGGGCCTGTCCAGCGCACAGATGCAGGCCGTCGCGCGCGAATTCAACTATGTCGAGACCACCTTCGTGCTGCCGCCCAGGGACGCCGCCCACACCGCCCAGGTGCGCATCTTCACGCCCGACCGCGAGCTGCCCTTCGCCGGGCACCCGAACGTCGGCACCGCCTTCGTGCTGGCCCGCCGCGGCGAGGCGTTCGGCCGGACGCTGGGCGACCATATGGTGTTCGAGGAGGGAGCGGGCCTCGTGCCGGTCACGGTATTGCGCGACGGCGGCGAGGCGGTCGGCGCCGAGCTGACTGCACCCGCACCGTTCCAGCGCGGGCCGGCCGTGGAACCGGCGCTGGTGGCTGCGGCGGTGTTCCTCGGCAGCGACGACGTCGCGACAGGTGCGCATGACCCCATCGTCGCCTCGGTCGGCTTGCCGTTCCTGATTGCGGAGCTGGGAAGCCGGGAGGCGCTCCGCCGCATCGTGCCCGACGCTGCCGCACTGGCGGAGGTTTTCAGGCTCGCCCGCGTCACCGGCCTGCACCTCTACACCCGCGACACCGCGCCCGACGACGCACCAGGCGCAAAATGCGACCTGAGTGCCCGCATGGTGTGCCGGATGCCGATGGTGATCGAGGACCCGGCGACCGGCAGCGCCAACTGCGCGCTCGTGGCGCTCTTGGCCCAGCTCGCGCCGCCGCCGGACGCGACCATCGAGCTCGCGATTGCGCAGGGCGTGGACATGGGCCGGCCCAGACTGCTGCAGGCCCGCGCCCGCAAGCGCGCGGGAACGATCGAGGCCGTGCATGTCGGCGGACGCTGTGTCGAGATGATGGAGGGCAGCTTTTATTTGGCCGGGCAGTAAAGCCCATGGCGAGGCTCAGGCCTCAGCAAGTAAAGGTTCGTTCGTCGTGTGACGAAGCGCACAGCCGCCAGCTCCGGGCGGGCGTAGATCAGCAATCGCGACCGCGGCGCTAATCGGGACGGAGTTTCGTGGAGCGCCGAGGAGGCCGCGCTGCTGAACCAGGAGAAAAATCATGAGCACGAAAAGTGTCCTGACCGTTCTGACGATCGCGCTGAGCCTGTCGGCCGGCTACGCCTTTGCCGAGAGCGAGGGCAACGGCAACCCCTTCCCGTTCCAGGCTACCCCTCAGCTCACGGCTGGCCGAATGATCGTAACCGATGTCGGATCAGCAGCCTATCCAGCGCCGATGGGCAGCACGACCCAGCAGTCCGGCCTGGCGCAGCTCGCACCGGCAGCCGGCAGCGAGGCCTCCGTCCAGACACCGGGTTCGCTGCCGCACGGCTTCTCGGAGGGCAGCGTGATGTACACGCAGTCGCGCAGCGTGAACCGTTACCTGACCAATCGGCTGACGCCCGCGCGTTACCTGGAGGCCGGCGCCGGGCAACCAAGGAGCTGAAAACTTTGACCGTTCGGCGCGGCGGGGCCGACCCTACTTGCAACAGGGCCCGCTGCGACGATACGACGGCATCGGTGCGTTAGGTGCGCAGCCGGGTGGCACGCTCCGCGTTCACCGCACCCGGCGGCATGCGTCCCTGAGCCAGCTCCTCGACCTGCCGCACGGTGTCGAACGCCTGGTGCTCCGCCGCCTCGGGCGTCAGGCCGCCGATATGCGGGGTCGCGATCACGTCGGGGCGGCCGGCCAAGGCGGGGGTCGGCTGCTGGTCTGGCGCGCGGCCCACATCCATCGCTGCCCCGGCAAGGTGCCCGGTGTCGAGCGCTTGGCGCAGCGCCGTCTCGTCCACCAAGCCGCCGCGGGACAGGTTGATGAAGAACGCACCCCGCCGCATGCAGGCGAAAGCGGCGGCGTCCATCAGGTTCTCGGTCTCGGGCGTAGCCAGCGCGAGGCAGACCACGAAATCAGCCTCGCCTAGCAGCGTTGCAAGCGGCACCTGGCGCAGTGCGGCGTCTTCGACCTTGGCGTCGGGGTCAGCCACCAGCACGCGCATGCCCAGCGCCGCGGCAATCGGCGCAAGATTGCGGCCGATCATGCCATAGCCGATGATCCCGACCGTGGCGCCGGCGAGCTGACGCCCGGGCCGCGGCGAGGGGGTAATGCCGGCGCGGTAGTCCACGACGGAGCGGGATACGCCGCGTGCCAAATCCACCATGAAGCCGACCGCAAGCTCTGTCACCGCCGCCACGAACCCCGGCGTCGCACGGGTCACCAGCACGCCATGGCGCGACGCGGCGGCCACGTCGATCGTGCTGATGTCAACCGCGACCCGGCACACCGCCTTCAGGCCCGGCAACGCGGCGAACACGGGTTCGGCTACCGGCACCGTCCGGTCCGCCACGATGATGTCCGCGTCGCCCGCGGCGGCGATCAGCGCGGCCGGGTCGTCCAGCACGCGGCCGGAGGTGTTGAGCCGCACGTCGCCGTGCCGCCGCAACTCGGCCAGGGCACGGTCGCCGTAGTAGTTCGCCAGCATATGCGGCGTGTGGGTCAGCAGGATGCGCATCATGGAGGCAGCCTGGCAGACAACTCGGTTGATTGCACGCGGACCGCGCCCTAGGGTCGGACCACGAAACGATAACCGGCATCAACCGGACAAACTGGGAGCGAGATGATGGACGCTGGGAACATGACAACCCGCCGGGCGCTGTTGCGGACTGCCGGCGCGTTGGCTGCGGCACCCGCCATCATCGGCCGGGCCCAGGCGGCGCCGCTGCGGATGCGGCTGTCCAGCTCGCTGCCCAATGACCCGAAATATGCCAACGGCCGCACCTTCTCCGACCTGCTGCAAAAGGCGCTGGGCGAGAACGGCCTGGGCGAGCAGATCGCCATCCAGTTCTTCCCGGACAACCAGCTGGGCCAGGAGATCGACGTCATCAACTCGGTGAAGCTCGGCGTTATCGACATGATGGTGTCAGGCACGTCGATCTCCGCCAACCTCGTGCCGTTGGTGGGCGTGCTGGACCTCGGCTATTTGTTCCAAAGCTTCCCGCAGCAGACCCGGGCGATCGACGCCGGGGCGGGCAGGCCGATCGAGGATGCGCTGCTCAAGGGCGCCGGCATCCACGTGATCGCCTGGTCGTACAACTTCGGCGCCCGCAGCGTGCTGACGAAAAAGCCGGTGAGCACGCCGGAGGATTTGGCCGGCCTGAAGATACGCACCCTGCCTAATCCCGTGATCACCGAGTGCCTTCGCCTGATGGGCGCCGCCGCGACCCCGTTGGCGTTCGGCGAGATCTACACCGCGCTGCAGGCCGGCGTGCTGGACGGGCTGGAGCATGATCCGCCGACCATCCTGGCCAGCAAATTCTACGAGACCGCCAAGTTCTACGCGCTGACCGAGCACATCTTCTCGCCGCTGGTGGCGTATTTCAGCGATGTCACCTTCAAGCGCATGGACCCGAAGCTGCGGGAGGGGTTCCTGGATGCCGCGAAGCGCGCCGCGGTGGCGCACCGGGCGCACGGGCTGGCGGCGGAGCAGGAGGCGCTCGGCGTGCTGAAGGCGAACGGCGTCACGGTGACCGCCTGCGACAAAGCAGCGTTCCGCACGCGGGTGCTGCCGCAGACCGAGACGTTCCTGCGCCGCATGCCGGACGCAAAGCCGGTGGTGGACCGCATTCAGGACACTTCTGCCTAGCGTGATGCCCTGGCCGGTGCCTGGCCTGCACCGCACCCTCGACCGCGTCATCGGCCCGATGCTGACCGCGGTCGATACGGTGGCCGCGATACTGCTGTTCCTGGACCTTCTCGTCGTATCGGCGTCCGTGCTGTCCCGCTACGCGCTGAACGCGCCGATCGAGTGGGCCGACGACGTGGCCCGGGAGCTGATGGTCGCTTCGAGCTTTTTCGGCGCGGCCGGGGCCATCGCGCGGGGCGAGAACGTCGGCGTGTCGTTCTTCGTCGATCGCCTCGACCCGGCGGCCCAGCGGGCAGCGGCGGCGGCCAGCAGCCTCGCCGTGGCCGTGACCGCCAGCGCCGTGGCGCTCTATGCGTTGCGGCTCGGGGCGCTCACCACAGGGCAGACCACCGGGTCGGGCCTGCCGCTGGAGTGGGGGTTCTACCCCATGGGCGCCGCCGGCGTGTGCATGGCGGTATTCAGTCTGCACCGGTTGATCGAGCTGCCGGCAAGCGCCGTCCTGGCGGGCGCTGCGGTCGCAGCCGGCGTCGGCGCGCTGCTGTTCGGCTGGGGCGCGCTGAGCGCCGAGCCGCCGGCCACGCTGATCATGCTTGTGGGCTTCCTCGTCTGCCTCGTGGGTGGCATGCCGATCGGCTTCGTGCTGGCGTTGTCGGCTTTGCTGTTCGTCTGGATCGAGGGCACGCTGCCCGGCGTCATCTTCGCGCAGCAGCTCGCCCGCGGCATCGACAATTTCGTGCTGCTGGCCATCCCGTTCTTCATTCTGGTCGGCTACGTGATGGAGGCGAACGGCATGTCCGTCCGCATCATCGCGCTGCTGGAGCGCCTGGTCGGCCGGGTGCGCGGCGGGCTGAATGTCGTCATGGTGCTGGCGATGGTCGTGTTCTCCGGCATTTCGGGGTCGAAGATGGCGGACGTGGCCGCGGTCGGCTCCGTGCTGATCCCGGCGGCGCGGCGGTCGGGGCAGAATCCGGGGCATGCCGTGGCGCTGCTGGCCGCGTCCGCCGTGATGGCAGAGACCATCCCGCCCTGCATCAACCTGATCATCTTGGGCTTCGTCGCCAGCCTGTCGATCGGCGGGCTGTTCATGGCCGGGCTGGTGCCGGCGGCGCTGATGGCGGCGGCGTTGATCGGCGTCGCCGTGCTGTTCGGCAGCCGTACCGGCCGGCTGGAGTGGGACGCAATCCCGCGACCGCCCCTGCGCACGCTATGGAGCGGCGCCGTCGTGGTCGTGGGCCTGCTGGTCATCATCTTCGGCGGTTTCCGCTCGGGCTTCGCGACGGCGACCGAGATTTCGGCCTTCGCAGCCGTATATGCGCTGGTGGTGGGAGGCATCGCCTTCCGGGAGCTGAGCCTGCGCAGCACGGCGCGCACCTTCGTCCACGCGGCGACGCGGTCCGGGCTCGTGCTGTTCATCGTCGCGGCGGCACAGGCGGTGGCGTTTCTGCTGACCATCCAACAGATCCCGCACGCGCTCGCCGAGGCGATGATCGCGCTGTCGCGGGATCACGGCACCTGGATGTTCATGCTGCTCAGCATCGGCATCCTGATCGTCATGGGATCGATGCTGGAGGGCGCGGCGGCGCTCATCATCTTCGGGCCGCTTCTGGTGCCAGTGGCAGCGCAGCTCGGCATCGCGCCGCTGCATTACGGGGTGGTGCTGGTGATCGCGATGGGCATCGGCCTGTTCGCACCGCCGCTGGGGCTCGGGCTGTATGGCGCCTGCCTGATCGGCGGGGTGCCGATCGAGGTGACGGTCAAGCCGATGCTAGCCTATCTATCCCTGCTGCTCGCCTGCCTGCTGCTGATCGCATTCGTCCCGGCCCTCGCAATGTGGCTGCCGCATGCGATGGGGTACTAAGGAAGCGTATTAGGCGCTGTTATTAACTGCGGCCCAGGTCGTGGCCCTGTGCCGCTGGAGTATAGCAAAGACAATGAAGTGCATTCCCTTGATAGTTTCTGGCAGGCGCAGCACGGCGCGCGAGGAGTGCTCGCACCAATTGGCACTTTCAGGCAAAAAAAATCAGGTAATGCGCAAAAAGCGCCCACTTATCGTCAGACACGTCAGACGGATGCAGCTTGCGAACAGTCGTGGCGCCTTAGACATGGGAACCCAACCGAACGCAGTCCATAACAGCGTCTGACATTGGCTACTAGAAAGTCGATTGTAATTGCGGCGCTGTCGTCCGGACTAAATATCACAATAAGGCGGGCATGGTTGCTTCTACTGCGACAGACGATCGCGCCCGATCAGCGCCAGGCCCTCGGCCACCGAGACAAACTCGCCGCCGCCGGATACCCGCTCTGTGCCGAAGCGCTGTTCGAATAGGCGGCGCACCGCCGGAACGAAGGCAGTACCGCCGGTCAGGAATACGCGGTCAACGGCGTCAGCCGGGATGCCGGCCTGCAGCAGCGCGCGGTCCACGGCGGCGGAGAGCTGAAGCAGATCGGGCGCGATCCAGGCCTCGAACTCCGCGCGCTCGATCACGGCTTCGATCGTGATCCCGGCGTGGTCGAACCGCAGCGTGGCGCGGTCGGCGTGCGACAGTTCGGCCTTCACCGCCGAGACCGTTTGGTATAGCTGGTAGCCCAGCTCCTCCTCGATCAGCCGGACGAGCTGACGCAGCTTGGCCGGCTCGGCGGCAGTGCGCGCGACGTCGTTGATCTCCCGCAGCATGCGCGGCGAGCGCATCAGCGACAGCCGGTGCCAGCGCGCGAAACCTGCGTAGTATTCGATCGGCACTGGCATGTCGGTGCCCATGATTTTATAGGTGCTGCCTTTGCCCAGCAACGGCGAGACCACGCGGTCGATGATGCGGAAGTCGAAGCTGTCGCCGGCGATGCCGACGCCCGTGGTGGCCAGCGCGGTGACGGGCCGGACTGCGCCGGGCTCAAAGCGCAGCAGCGAGAAGTCGCTGGTGCCGCCGCCGAAGTCGCCGATCAGCACGGTCGCGGGCCCGTCCAGCGTGCGGGTGAAGCGGTAGCCGGCGGCTTCGGGCTCAAACGCCACATCGACCTCGCCGAGGCCGGCCAGGCGATATGCGTCGCGCAGCCGTGCCTCGCCCAGCGCGTCGTCGGCCTGGTCGCCGGCGAACCGCACCGGGCGGCCGGCGACGATGCGGATGCCAGCGCGGTCCGTGCCGTCCAGCAGCGCCCGCAGGAACAGCGCCACCATCTGCTCCAGCGTGAACGGGCGGTTGTGCACCTGGGTGCGGGTGAAACTGCCCTGTGCCAGATAGGTCTTGAGCGACATGATCAGCCGACTGTCGCGGGGGTCGTCGAGGTAGGCCTCGATCGCCGCTGGCCCGGCCGCGTGCTGCAGCGTGCGGGCGCCGGGGCCGCCGGTCCAGAAGCACAGCACGGAGCGGAACACGTCCACTGCATCGGCGCCGATGGCGAAACGCTGGGTGCGCACCTCGCCGTCCGCGCCAAGCACGGCGACCACGCTGTTGGTGGTGCCGAAGTCGATACCGATCAGGGGGGTCATCGCAGCGGCATCCCGCATGCCTGGCCCTCCGCGTCAAGCGCTTTGGCGCATGGACAGGCTCTTTGCAACTGGGCTGAGCGGTTGTTAAATGGCGCGGGAGGGACCGACGATGAGCAGAGCCTTCGTATCCGAAGCGGCGGCCGAGGCGAGCGCCGCCATCCGGCCGGAGCGCCCGGTCAGCGCGGCGCCGAACCTCGTGACCCCGCACGGGTTGGAGCTCATCGAGGCCCAGGTGACGCGGCTCCAGCGATTGCTGGACGGCAGCGCATCCGACGACCCGCAACGTGCGGCGGCGGCACGGGATCTGCGTTATTGGCGTAGCCGGCAAGCCTCCACCCAGGTGATCGCGCCCGCATCCGCCGAGCCGACGGAGGTTGCTTTTGGCACACGGGTGAAAATCCGCCGGGGCGGCGCCACGTTCACCTACCAGATCGTTGGCGAGGACGAGGCCGATCCGCCCAACGGGCTGCTGAGCTGGACGTCCCCGCTGGCTCGGTCGCTGATGGGTGCACAGCCCGGCGATGTCGTGGAGAGCGACGACCGACCGCCAGTGACGGTTGAGGCGGTTGAGCGCGGCTAGAAGGCGTTTACCGGTGGGACGTTTGGCAGAGCCGGGCAGGACCGGCCTGCGCGCCATCCCGCGCGGGGTATGGATGCTGGGGTTGGTGAGCCTGTTCATGGACGCCTCGTCCGAGCTGGTGCACAGCCTGCTGCCGGTGTTCCTCGTCGGCACGCTGGGCGCCAGCGCCGCCGAGGTCGGCTTGATCGAGGGCGTGGCCGAGGCGACGGCGCTGGTGACCAAGGTGTTTTCCGGCGTGCTTAGCGATTGGTTCGGGCGTCGTAAGCTGCTGGCCGTCATCGGCTATGGCCTGGCGGCGCTGACCAAGCCGTTTTTTGCGCTGGCGGCCACGGTGGAGGCGGTGGTGCTCGCCCGCTTCATGGACCGCATCGGCAAGGGCATCCGCGGCGCGCCCCGGGACGCGCTGGTGGCCGACCTCGTGCCGCCGGAGATACGTGGCGCCGCCTTCGGCCTGCGGCAGTCGCTTGACACCATCGGCGCCGTGCTTGGCCCGCTGTTGGCGATCGCCGCCATGGCGCTGTTTGCCGGCGACATCCGCCTGGTGTTCTGGCTCGCCGTCCCGCCGGCCTTCGTCGCGGTCGCGCTGCTGGCGTTGGGCGTCGAGGAGCCTGCCGCCGTTAGAAACGCACGACCACCGCGCACGCCGATCCGCCGGGCGGAACTGAGGCAATTGACCCACGCCTATTGGATGGTGGTCGGACTAGGCGCCGTGCTGACCTTGGCGCGTTTCAGCGAGGCCTTCCTGGTGCTGCGGGCTGCCGACACCGGACTGCCGAACACTCTGGTGCCGCTGGTGCTGGTGGTGATGAGCCTCGCCTATACGCTGAGCGCCTACCCCGCCGGCGCGCTGTCCGACCGCATGGACCGCACAGACCTGCTGGCGGTGGGCATGGCTGTGCTGATCGCCGCCGACGCAGTGCTGGCTTTGTCGGGCGGCATCGCTGCGACGCTCCTGGGTGTCGCGCTCTGGGGCCTGCACATGGGGTTCACCCAGGGCCTGCTCGCGGCGATGGTGGCCGATACCGCTCCGGAGCGCCTGCGCGGCACCGCATTCGGGCTGTTCAACCTGGTGGGCGGCGGCGCTCTATTGGTGGCCAGTGTCGTCGCGGGCGCGCTGTGGGACGCGGCGGGTCCGGCCGCGACGTTTTGGGCCGGGGCAGCATTTACCGCTGCAGCACTCAGCGGCCTCCTGGTGATGCGCCGAGGCCGGTGGTCTCAAATTCCTGATCCGTGAGCTACGCCCGATGCTCGACCTCAATGGTCACGTGGGACAGCGAGCGGAACCGGGCGAGGCGCTGCCGGTAGAACGCGGCTCCGCGGCTGCTGGTGGCCGTCGCGACCGCGACGATGGCGCCGAGGTGGCCCGGTCCCAGCCGCCAGACATGCAGGTCGGTCAGACGGTCGCCATCCCCCTCGATGGCTGCGCGTACGCTCTCGGTCATCCGGCTGTCAGGGTTCATGTCGAGCAGGATGGCGCCGGTGTCGCGAACCAGGCCGTAGGCCCATGACGCGATGACGCAGGCGCCGACGATGCCCGCCAGCGGATCCATCCAGAGCCAGCCGAACAGGCGCGCCAGCACCAGCCCCACGATGACAAGGACAGACACCGCAGCGTCGGCCATCACGTGAACAACCGCGGCGCGCATATTATTGTCGCGATGCGCTTTGCCGTGCGCGTGCTCGTGTTCCTCGAATTCCACGGTGTAGGCTATGCCGGCGACCTTTCCGGAGGCGGTGAAGGCGTGCGGCTCCGGGATGTCCTCGACCGATTCGAGGTAGGCGCCGCGGTCGGCCATCGCGAAGACCTGCCGCGCGCCGTATGGCCGGATGGTCTCCACCGTGACCGACGTTGGCGACACGGGTGACCCGTCCTCCCGTCGCAGGCGGAAGACGGGAGGCACTCCATCCTCAAACACGCTGAGCACCAGCGCGCCATCAGCGGCTTGGATGCGGTGCTCCTCGTCATGCCCGTGCTCGCCATGTCCATGTTCGTGCCCATGGCCATGCCCATGGCCGCCGCCGAGCAGCCAGACCGAGCCGACATTCACCGCGAGTCCAAGGACCGCAATGGGGATGGCTTCGGCGAAGTGGATCGGCACCGGCGCGAACAGCCGAGACAGCGACTCGTAGCCGATCAGCAGGGCAATCATCGCCAGGATGATCGCGGAGGTGAAGCCCGCGAGATCGCCCAGCTTGCCGGTGCCGAAGGTGAACCGCGCGTCATGCGCGTGGCGGCGCGAATAGCGGTAGGCCAGCGCCGCGAGCAGCAGCGCGCCGGCGTGCGTGGACATGTGCATGCCGTCCGCGACCAGGGCGATGGAGCCGAACGCCAGGCCGCCGACGATCT
Organism: Rhodospirillales bacterium; assembly: GCA_025351925.1. GTDB lineage: Bacteria > Pseudomonadota > Alphaproteobacteria > Acetobacterales > Acetobacteraceae > CAHJXG01. The sequence continues at coordinate 32,932 of JANXVC010000337.1, forward strand.
CCAGCGCCATCATGGCGCCGCACAGCCAGATCACCGCCCAGGTCCGCCGCTCCGACGCGGCGTGCCCGTCGCCCAAGAACACATGGGAGTGCCCGGCGGATTGCTCGGCGTCACGCTGCTCAAGCGTTTGCAACATCGTCGCGGTTCCTATTTCAGATAGCTGCGCACGACGTCGAGCAGTTGCTCGACCGCGTCCGGTTTCAACGCGCCCGGATGCTGCTCCGCGTCCACGAGGTGGCTGCGCACGTGATCCTCGACAACCTCGGCCATCAGGCCGGCCATCGCACCGCGGACGCCGGCGATGAGGTGCAGCACCTGCTCGCAGCCAGCCTCGTGTTCCACGGCGCGCTCGATGGCCTCGATCTGGCCCTTCATGCGCCGCACCCGGGCCAACAGTTTCTGCTTTTCGCGAACGGTGTGCATTGCAGAAGTATAGGGGGCTAGCCTATCGGGTTCAAGGAATGGTCATGCCGAGGTGCGGACAGGCATTGATTTCACAACGGCGGCCCTGGCTCTATGCACGGGTGTGCATGGAGGGTCCCTTGAGTAGATTTGCCGCAATATGCCTCAGCCTGTCATTCGCCTCGGCTGCGGCCGCACAAACTCCGGGACTGGACGCGGCGGCGCGCCGTTATCCGCCCTTCGTGATGGGCGGCAACGTTCGGCCTGCCGACGGCAAGCCGCCGTATGCCCGCGCCTGTCCAGCCGCCGGCGCTCGCGTCGAGCAACGCGGCGGCCCAGCGTTCGAATACCTTGGCGCCAGCCCCGCCAATCCCGAACTCTGCCGCATGCGCATCGGCACCGACGATGTCGAGGCCTGGCAGGCCATCTGGCTCACTGCATGGCCTGGCGCGGATGTGGCGCATACAGCGCTGCGGTCGGTGATCCAGGGGCGCACCGGCGTAGTCGTCGGCTTCGACGTGCGCATGATGCCGGGCGCGCAGTGGCACGACCTGATCCGCAACGAGGGCGTCGAGGACATCAGCCTGCTCGGCACGACCTACCACGCGGTTAAGCTTTCGCACTATCGGGAGGGTTTTGACGGTAATACCTACCGTTCCGTCTCGACGGTGTGGAAGGACATCCCGACCGGGGTCATTCTGTATGCAACCTACAACCACATCGCGGGGCGGCCGGAGTTGGATGGTCCTTTGACCCCGACTGCGATCATCAAGGCGCCATAACCGGGTCCGGGCTCAAAACCCGAGCTCGTCAAGCGCCCGGTGCGCCGCGCGGCGCAGCGCCTGTTCGAGGACGGCGAGGAAGTTCCCGCCGTTCGTCTCGGTCGTCCAGGGATCCATCGTGGTCGAGATCAGGAAATCGACTCCGAGCTCCGCCGCCGGCCGCACGCCCAGGCGCGCGCAGAATGCGTTGACGAAGGCATGGCCATAGACCGCTGGGTCGAAGCGGGAGCTGGTGAGGATCAGGTCGAGGCCGCTCAGGTCCGCCCGAGGCTCGATCATGCTGCATAGGGAAAACACGCGCTCGTTGAACAGGTTGGCCCGCGCAAGGTCGGTGTTCAGCCCGTCCGGCGTGCGGAAGTTCAGCGAGAAGGCAAGGATCACCTGGTCGGAGCCGAGCTGGCTGAACAGCTCCCGCGCCGCCGCGTCCTCGTTCAGCAGCCGGCTCAGGGCCGCGTTGTCCAGATCGACGAACCGCCGGATCAACGCCTGCTCGGCTGCCAGCTCCTCCGCCCGGCCGTGCGCCCGCTCGACCGGCGTGCGGTTGAACAGCGTGATGGTGAAACGTGGGTCGTCGAGGCTCCGCAGCCGGGCGAACAGGCGCTTCGAGGTCCAGATGCACTGGCCCAGGATCTTGCCGTAGCCGCTGCGGTCCGGCCGGATCACCCGGTGCGCCAGCCACACCGCCGCAGCCGCCGCGCCGGGTTTGCTGCCCTCGACGCCATAGACGCCGACCGTCGGCTCGGCCTGGCTGTGGAACACCACCGGCGCCCGCAGCGAGATCGCGTCGCGGATCGCCGCGTTGCGGTAGCACAATGCGCCGGCGGGGTAGGGAATGTAGCCGCCCTTGTGCGGATCAACCGTGATGCTGTCGGCCTGCCCGAGTGCCGCATATTGCTGCTGCACATACGCGCTCATCGCCTCGGTTGGAATCTGCTTGCGGCAGTCCGGCTCGTGCTCATCGCGCAGCATGGCGCGGAAATAGCCGCCCCAGGCCGCATCGGCGTGCACCGCGAAGTTGAAGCCCTGCGCGCGGTAGCGCTCCCTCAGCGCCAGCAGCCCGGCCAGCGGATCGACCGCACTCTCCTCCGTGCTGCCGATCACCGCGACGACCGTCAGCAGCGGGATGCGCCGGCGCAGCAGGATGTCGAGCGTCGTCTCCACGTGCTCCAGGTCGAGCCGGGCGTCACGGTCCACCCGCTGCACCAGCAGCGCATTCTGCCCCATGCCCAGCAGGGTCGCGGCCTTGGGCCAGGAGTAGTGCCCGGTGGCTGGCGCCAGGAACACCGGCGCCTCCGGCACGTCCGGCATGAAGTTGCGGTAGAAGCCCATGAGCCCGGTGTTCTGCACCGCATAGGGCACCAGCGCCTGGGTCAGCGTCTCCGGAGCGATGCCCAGTGCGGCCAGCGCTGCCGGTAGGCCGGCCACCACGTCGATGTCGAGGTTCAGCAGCGTCCAGGTGTCGAGGTCGATCAGCCGTCCGGTGCCGCCGCCCCAAAGCGGGACCTCGACCGCCCGCGCCGCTGCAAGCGCCGGCGCCGCCCGGATTGCCGCGCGCAGCCCGACCGCGGCGAACTTCAGGTTCCGCGCCGCCCAAAGCGCCTCGATGTTCGCCACCGTGCCGCCGCTGGTGATGTGTCCCCACGGCACCACCTGACCCGGCGCTGGCGGCTGGCCGTCCGGCGGCACGCTGTAGCCCAGCATGCGGCACAGATCGTTGCCGGCCTCGATTTCGAGGCGAGTGGTGACCGGGGACGCCTCGGCGGCGACGTTGTTCTGGTTATACAGCAACGCGGCGAACAGCCCGACGGTCGCCGGCATCGCCTGGTCCCACAGCATATGGCCCTGGTAGCGCATGCTGGCGAACGGCGCAGACATCTGCAGCTTTTCCAGCAGCTTCGCCGTCTCGGTGCGCAGGCGCTCGACCCCCTGCAGGAACTCGGGCGAGCGGCGAAGCGCCGGGGTGATGTGGGTCGGGTCCTCCGGGTGGAAGGCCCGGCGGAACTCGGCATGGCTGTCAATGGCGGCGCCGATCAGCTCACGCAGCAGCTCGAGGTTCTCCGCCTGCGGGCCGAGGAACCACGCCTCCGGGATGCCTGAACCGGCACCAGCGCCTTCAAGGCCGAGCGGCGCCCGCAGCTCCCGATCCCACGCCGCCCGGGCGTTCGCGCGGCGTTGGGCGAGCGGCGTCGGGGTCGCGGCCGCGGGCTGCTGGATGGGAAGGGTCAAGGCCTCGAAGCTCCTGAATGTGGTCGAAATGTCACGATTGGCACACTGCTCCACTGATAACACGAAGCCGTGATGAGGCCTTGCTGGATCGGTCATCGTGTTCCGCGCACCTTGCGGCATCTGCGGACTGCCGTACTTAGTGGTTGGCGAGCCGGCTATAAAGCCGCCGTGGTATTTAGAGGGAAACAGTCGTGAAGTTGAGAGCAGTCCTGCAATACACGAGTATCTTGGCGCCGGCGGCGTTGACATTAGGCTTGCTGAGCAGCCCAGCCCAGGCCGCCGATATGAAGAGTTACGACAGCAGCAAGCAGAGTTTCTGGCAGCATCCGCCGCCGGATTGGTTCCTGGGCGACGAGACGGCCGACATGAAGGGCCTCGCGCCGCCGTCCGGCCCCGCGACACCGACCCCGTTGGCCGAGCTGCAGGACAACCTGAAGAAGGTCAAGCTGCCGGCTGGCTTCAAGATCGAGGTCTATGCGTCCGGCCTGCCCGAGGCGCGGCAGATGGCATGGGGCGACAACGGCACGCTGTTCGTCGGCTCATACAACGCGACCAACGTCTATGCCGTAACGGATGTGGACGGCAAGCGCAGCGTCAAGACGATCCTGAAGGGCCTCAACATGCCGACGGGCCTCGCGGTCCGGGATGGCGCGTTGTATGTGATCGCGATCGACAAGCTGCTGCGCTACGACAACGTCGAGGCGAACCTCGACCACATGCCGGCGCCGACCGTCGCCTATGACGACATGCCTCCCTACGTCGCGCATGGCTGGAAATATATCGTGACCGACAAGACCGGCAGCATGTACCTGCCGTTCGGCCCTCCGTTCAACGTCGGCATCCCGCCCACCAGCGTGTCGCAGGTCCGCCGCGTGGACCCGAAGACCGGCTTGGCTGAGATCATGGCCTTGGGCGTCCGCAACAGCGTCGGCGGCGACATCGACCCGCGCAGCGGCGACTACTGGTTCACCGAGAACGCGCGCGACTGGATGAGCGACGATATCCCCAGCGACAAGCTGAACCACATCACCAAGATCGGCCAGCATTTCGGCTATCCGTACTGCCACCAGGGCGACATGCCGGATCCGAAGTTCGCGCGCGGCCATACCTGCGATGAGTTCACGCCGCCGGTGGTCAAGCTCGGCGCGCACGTCGCTCCGCTGGGGATGAAGTTCTACACCGGGAGCCAATTCCCGGCCGAATACCAGAACAACATCTTCATCGCCGAGCATGGCTCCTGGAACCGTCATAAGTATCAGGGCGCGCGGATTGACCGCGTCGTCGTCGATGCCGACGGCAAGAATGCGCATCAGGAGGTGTTCGCCCAGGGCTGGCTGACCGGCGACCAAGATTACGCTGGCCGCCCAACGGACATTCTGCAGGCGAAGGACGGGTCGCTGCTGGTGGCCGATGACTGGGCCGGTGCGATCTATCGCATCAGCTACGCCAAGTAGGCACCAGCGGCGCCAAGGAGTATGACGAAACCGCCCGCCTCAGCGATGAGGCGGGCGGAGCTTTTTGAACAGCTTTGGATGATCGAATGCGAAAGATTTGGGCCTTAAACACGGCAGCTCTGCTTACCGTGGGATTTTGCCTGATGTCCGCGCCGGCATTGGCCGCCGACATCGCGGCCGGGCAGGCGCGGGCTGAGGCCTGCCAGGCCTGCCACGGCGCCCAGGGTATATCAGAGAACCCGGAGATCCCGTCGCTCGCCGGACAGCAGGATAAGTTCCTGCAATGGCAGCTCGTGTTCTTCAGGTCGGGCCGCCGCGCGAACGAGATCATGGGGCCGATGGCGGCCGATCTGACTGACGAGGACGTGCGCAACCTTGGCGCCTATTTCGCCTCGCTGCCTGCCGGACCGCCGCCCGCGTCGGAGGTTGACCCGGCGCTGCTTCAGGCGGGCGAGGTCCTGGCCGAGCAGCACCGTTGCGCCGCCTGCCACACCGATACGTTCGGCGGCAAGCAGGCTGCGCCGGCGATCGCGCATCAGCATCGGGACTACCTGGTCAAAGCGCTGGCCGACTACCGGTCCGGCGCCCGGCCCAGCACTGGCGTTGCCGCGATGACCGAGGCGGCATCGGGGCTGAGCGACAGCGACATCGCGGCGCTGGCGCAGTTCCTGGCGGCTTACCGATGATCCGCACGGCGTTTACCGGCGTGTTGTTCCTGTTGCTGCAAGGTCCGGCGTTGGCTCAGTCCTCGCCGGGCGGCCCAGCGCTGGACCGTTCGGAGGCATTCGAGCGGGCGTTCGCGACGTCGGCCTACACATTCGACGCCTGTGGGGACCCGCTGGCCGGACGCATGTTCCGGCGTGCGTTGACGGAGCGGTTCGCCCATTGCCCATTCACCCCCGAGGCACGGTCGCGCTTCCAGCAGAATGCCCGGGGCCAACTGGCGAAGTCGCGGCAGATGGTGGAGAACCTGGTCGAGACCAATGGCGGTCTGCCTATGCGGCTCGATGGTATGTCGATGACCTGTCACGAGCAGCAGGCCAGCGACACCTATCGGCAGTTCCGTGAGCAGCTGGAGCAGTATTCGCATGGCGAGCTCACCGCCGAAGCGGTCATCGCGTCACCCTGTGATGCTTCCGACATAGCGCCTTAGGGCTGCGCACCTGCTGTTGAATCTCTGACCGGTCACCGGTGGCCGTGATGCCACGCCGCGAGACATCAACGGGGCTAGGAACAATCGTCGCCATCCGGCGATATCCCGTGAAATCGATGCAGGCGGAGCCGATGGACGCGGCGGCGTTGCATTGGACGGGCCTGCACGGCGACCGGCAATACGCCTTCTGCAAGGTAGCTAGTACTTCGGACTTCCCATGGCTGACCGGCCGCGAGGTGCCCAGCCTTATGCAGTACGCTGCCCGCTATTCCAATCCCAGCGACCCCCGGCGCGCGCGGGTGCGCATCACCGCTCCGGACGGGACGACATTCGACGTCACCGACCCAGTCCTGGCCGAGTGCCTGGCCGATATTGCCAAGGCTCCGGTGCAGTTGTTGCGGCTCGGACGCGGGGCATTCGACGCCATGCCGCTCTCCGTTATTACCACCACGACTGGGGAAGCCATCACCCAGGCGCACGGTAAGGCGGTTTCGCTCGATCGGTTCCGCGCCAACCTGGTGATTCGCCCGGATGACCCGGCTGTCACTGAGCGGAATTGGCTGGGCTGTGCCCTAGCGCTGGGCGACGCGCCAGCGCCGCCTATGCTGCGGCTGGACTGGCCGATTCCGCGCTGTGCCATGGTTGCGATCGACCCTGTTACCGCCCTGCGCGATGCGGGGGTGCTACGCACCGTCGTTCAGCGTTTCCGCAACGAAGTCGGGGCGTATTGCTCCGTGCAGGCGCCGGGCATGATCCGTGTCGGCGACCGGGTGCGCCTGATTGACGCCGGACTGCCGCATGTCGCCGGATGACGCTGGGCGGTACTGGCCGGCAAGAGGATGTTAACAATCGAGCCTTCTGGGCACTACGGTCTAGGTATTCGTACATGGAGCCAATGTATGATTATATACCGACGAGGCACAGCCTTTATAATAGCTGGCATAATAGACAGGCAGGCTCATGTACCTTCGTGAATGGCTTAGGTATTTTGTTTTTACGACGGTCATCGCTGGCTTTGTCTCGCCGGTTGCGGCACACGCCGAGGATTGGGTTACCTTTGGCAAGACTGCGCAGCGCCAGGGTTACAACGGTCAAGAAACCAGTTTGAGCGAGCAGACCGTTCACGGACTGCATCAGCTTTGGCATTTTACCATGAACGGTCCGATCCTGACCCAGCCATTGCTCGCGAGCGGGATCGCGGTGGATGACGGTACGGGAACCGGCAAAACGGTCCTGACCGATCTGGTCTATGTTGCCGACATGACCGGCCTTGTCGCCGCGTTCGACGCTGGCGGCAGCGGGATGGCCTGGAGCAGCCAACTCCCTGCCTTGCCGACGTTTTGCCCTGATTTTCCGACGGGAGTGGTTGGCATCATCGGGACCCCGACGATCGACAAGGCGCTCAATCGCATGTGGGTCGTGGCCGCCGACGGCAGCTTGTGGGCGCTTGCTCTGGACACCGGACTCCCGCTGCCCGGCTATCCCCTGCAGATCATCGACCCCGACAATGCGGATGGGCAGACGATCAACTATGGCGGCCTGAACTACTCCGATGGCTCGCTGTATGTGCCGACGGGCGGTCAATGCGATGAGCCGCCTTACCACGGCCAGCTCATCAAGGTTGCCGTAGGAACGGCGGTGACCGCCGTGCCGCAGGTCGCCGCGCGCTGGTATCCGTCCGGTGCCGCGGGGCCGGATGGCGGCGGCATTTGGGGCTTCGGCGGCGTGTCGATCGAGGCGGACGGCTCCTATCTCTATGCCGCCACCGGCAATGCGCTCGTGACGCCGGAGAATGCTGGTTACGCGGATCAGGTCATCAAGCTTGACACTAGCCTGCAGCCCGTTGCGGCCAACGCACCATCGCTGATCGGCGCGGATTTGGACTTTGGCGCCACCCCACTGCTGTATCAGCCAACGGACTGCCCCGCACAGATGGTGGTAATGAACAAGTCCGGCGCGTTATTCCTTTTCAACCGGGCCTCCAGCGATATAACGGCGGGGCCATTGCAGCGCATCCAGGTCACCCGATCGGCTGAGAATGGCAACTTCATCGGCCTGCCTGCGTTCGACCCGGTTTCACAGCAGCTGTACTTGGGCAGTCCATGGGACGATGTTTCATGGCAATATTCACATGGGCTGCTTGCGTTCGGAGTGTCGAACGGCTGCGCGCTGACGCTGCAATGGCAGCAAACCATTGGTCTCGATGTGAGCCAATCACCAAACAACCCGATGATCCCGCCCGTAGTAGCCAACGGCGTCGTATATTATTCGACCGGCGCCGCGAGCTCAGTCTTCGCTTACACTTCAAAAGGCAACTATCTTTGGGACAGCGGACAGCAGATCGTGGGTGGGATCATCGCGGCGCCCACCGTCGTCAACGGCATGCTTCTCGTGGCCGACTACAGCGGCAATCTTACAGCGTTCGGTCCCTGAGCGCGGCGTGGTCTAATAGCCGGACCATCTGAATGATCATCCTTTTCGCAAATTGTTTCCTTAACAATAAATATCGCGTATTGATACGTTTCACGTAACAAGAGAGATGCGATATGGCCCGTAGGCCGAACGCCGCTTCACCCGTCGGACTTCCGGTTTCACGCTTGGCAAAGAACGCCGCTGCCGAAAGCGAGGCGTCCGGCGGGATCCATAGAGGTCGCAAGGTGAAGGCGGCTGGTTCGACTAAGCCGTCCAAGGTTGTAAAGAGGAGCCCACAAGGTGCCGGGCCTACGAACGTGGTTGGATTGCACGGCGATGCCGCCGCGGCGCCCGCCCGAGAACGCCTCAGCCGCAAGCCGAAGGCGATGGATGAGACAATAAAGAGTTCTGCGCCCTCGCAACCGGCCAAGCCTGCCAAGACACCGTCGAGTCGCAAGCCTCGTCACGCTGCGCCTATGGCCGAACCACCCACGGTTTCGCACACGACGGTCGCCGGACCGAGCTTGCAGGCGGCCGAGCCAACAGAGGTTTCAACGCCAGCGGTGCAATGGAACCGCGCAACCGACATGGTGCGGTTCGACTGGGCTGCGATCGAGAACACGGCGTCGCAAGGCGGTCCGAACCAAGGAATGGCTAAGCTGCTGATCGCGGCGCGCGCGCAGGGTGCAAACTCTCGGTGGCCGCTTTGAAACGTCATCTTCGAAGGGCTGGGGGGCGCTGAGGCGTTCGGGGCGGCGTCGTCCCGAATTTATGTAAGACTGCCTAACGCCGCGCGCCCGAGCGGCCTGCAGGGTGTAGAGCCGCCGCTAACGCCGATGTTCTTGTTGCGAGGGACGCGAGTGCATCAGCGCGATATCTGATGTAAGTGATCGACGCATGGCATTAGACGATCAGGCAAACAGCCGGGAGCGATATCATCACGGCAATCTTCGCGAGGCGCTGATCGAAGCGGCGCTTGCCATGATTGCCGAGCGTGGTTTGGCCGGGTTTGCAATCGCCGAGCTGGCGCGTGTCGTGGGCGTGAGTCCCGCTGCGCCATATCGCCATTTCCGTGATCGGAACGCCGTCATAGCCGAGGTCGCACGGCGAGGCTTCGAGTCGCTCGCGGCCGATCTGACGGCCGCCACTGCGGGGTGGCAAGCTGACCCATTGGGTGCGCTGGAGCGCGCTGCCCAGGCGCATGTTGCGTTCGCCGGGCGCGAGGCTGCGGTGTATGCCGCCATGTTCGACAGTGGATTTCCGTCCGGCGAGCATCCAGAACTGGTGGTCGCGCGCGACGCCGCCTTTGCCGTCCTGCGCCGCGCTGCCGACGCCGCCTGCGCCATGGGCCGCGCGCCCCGCCGACCGCCGCCGCTGATGGTAGCGCTCCATGTCTGGTCGTTGACCCATGGCATCGCGACGCTGTTCAAAGGTCACGACGGTAAGAACCAGCTGATGATCCCCATGTCGGCGGAGGCATTGCTGGAGGCGGGGCTGCTCATTTACCTGCAATCGATCGGTCTGCCCGCCAGGTAAGCGGGATTGCCAATCAGCTAGGACTGTGGAGTACACGGAAAGTTGATGTCTAGGCGATGGTACGATTGGGCAGTGAGAGAGTAAATGCCTCTCACATACAGAAGGTGAGGTTGCCGTGTTGCAAGCCAAATTAGACGAGTGGGGTAAGCCGGCTTGGCTATCGCTCCTGGTGCTCGCGTTTCTGGCGGGTTGGCCGCTCGGCCTTGCTGTCCTAGCCTATTTGGCCGGCAGCGGCCGGCTGCGGGCATGGCGCGCCGAAATGCCGGGGACTTGGTTCAATCTACGCGGCCCGCAGGATGGTCAGGCCTGGCAAGCGCGCGGGTTTGGGCCCCGCCGTGGTACTCCAAGCGGCAACCGCGCGTTCGACGAATATCGCAACGAGACGATGCGTCGTCTCGAGGAGGAGCAGCAGGAGTTCAAGGCGTTCCTGGACCGGCTGCGTCAGGCCCGCGATAAAGCCGAGTTCGACGAATTCATGGCCGAGCGCCGTCGTCGTTCGGACGCGCCTGAACAGCAAGCCAGCGCGTAAGGCGTCTAAACACCAGGTGATCGAGATCAATTTTCGTGACATTATCGACTCGTGCGGAGGAGAGAATTGGCTTTTCCGCACGGGTGGCTTTAAGAGATGCCGAGTCATATCTGCGCAGGGCTGAGACGCGCGCTTGGGTATCGTTAAATCGATCGATCCCTTCATGTGAACAATGTTACTCGCTAACGGAGGGCTCGAGTTTCTTGCCGATCCGTTTCGATCAGGACAAGTCTTAGCCCCGAATTTGATGTGATCGTCCGCGAAAGCTGACACGTACTGTGGCTTTTTAGGCCCACGGTAATACGTGTTGGCTAGGTTTGGAGGAGATCACTTTGAAGGCGTCGGCAAAAGTATCAATAACCGACTTGCGGCGGCATTCGCCTGGTCTCGATCGTCATGCAAGCATCGTCGCACAGCCGGCCATCATACTTTCCGTCGCGCTGATTGGGGCGGTCGCCGCGTATAGTCCAGTTTGTGCTGCAGACATTGCGTCTGACGCCCCACTATCGTCTGACGCGCCTGTAAACCGCGCCGATCCGCGGTTGCCGGTTGGTGCTCCCGCCAGGATCGTCATTCGCTATTCCTTGGAGAACGCGGTCGCGCGGGCGCGGGCGACCGACCTCGCGCATGGCCTGAGCGAGCAGGGACTGGACATTGCCGACCTCGTCGCGTCACCTGAACGAATTACCAACAGCACGGTCAGCTATTTTTACTTTGAAGATCGGCCCGGCGCCGAGATCGCAGCGCGCGGGCTTGGACCCGCATGGCGATCCGTTCAGCAACGTCTCCCTCTGCGCGAACCGTTCCCCCGACCCGGCGCGCTCGAACTCGCCGTGGCTGGGCCGTGAGAACGGATGTATTGAAAGAAATCAAGTGCTCGTATCATCTCCGGTTTGCGTTCTATTCACGGCATTGACTGTGCCAGGAGCCACTATGGGGCTCGCCAGAGAGCGAAACTACCGGGCTGAAACTAGCCGGCGATAGGACCAATGCATCGTGCGGTGGTTTGTTGCTCCGATCCTGATCGTGATGCTCGCTGGTGGCGCTCAGGCTGAAAGCCTGACGACGCGGGCTGAGGGCGGCGACCCGGTCGCCCAGTTTGAACTCGGGACGATGTATGACCTCGGGGATGGCAAGCCGCAGAATGCGCGGACGGCATTTAAGTGGTATCAGCAGGCCGCTGAAGCCGGGTTGCCGGACGCCGAGTTCAACGTCGCGGTCATGCTCGACAGTGGACGGGGCACGGCGCAAAACCTGGCTGCTGCGGCGGTTTGGTATGCACGCTCGGCAGCGCGAGGCAATCATCGTGCGCAGTACAATCTTGGGCTATTGTATGCTGCCGGCGAAGGTGTACCGCGTAATGCGGATCTCGCGACATTCTGGTATCGCCAAGCTGCCGCTACGGTTCCAGTCGCGGAGCGCCGGCTTGCCGCATTGCGGGCCGGTGATCGCAAAGGGTCAACATCCGCTGCGGTACTTGCCGTGCCGCGTGATCGGATAGTGACCGGGTCGGCGCCTATCGAGTTTGTTTGGACAGCGTCTGCCCAGCCAGAACTTGTCCATTTTCTTGTGGAGATTCGCGCACTCGATGAGACAGGCTCGCGCGAAGTGTACTCCGAGTTCACCGATGGCTCAGCGATTGCTGCGCCCTTACGCGAGATACCAGGTAACTATGCTTGGCGGGTATTTACTTTGGCACGGATGGCTGCCCGGTATACGGCGAGCGACTGGGCACACTTCACTGTAGTGCAGTAATCCATTGGGCAATAATCAGTGAGACGCCGCGGCAAACGACATGTTTGCTGCGGCGCCGTCGTCTAGAGCTTTTTTCAATCGAAGTGGATCGGAAAAGACCTCTAGCTATTTGTTGTATCGAGCAACTTTATCCAACCAAAAGAGCAGGTTGGTCGGATGTCGCTCTAATCTACTGCTTGCCGTATTGATCGGCGATCCGGGCTTTGTCACGGTGACGGACATACGCGCCAGTCGCACAACCGGCGACGGCTCCGAGTAAGCCGCGGCCCGCGAGATGGCCGCCAGCAGCGCCCACTGCCCCATAGCGTAGGCAGCCGCCCCCTGGTTTTGGGACCTCACCATTCTGCTGCTGCTGATAGGTCTGCGAATAGCGTGGATCCTGCGGGCTGATCCGCCGCTGGTCCGGCATTGGCTGAATTTGATCGCCCTGGAAGGCAAAAGGATCAGCCGACGAGCCTTGCCCAGCAGTCGGTTGCGCGCCTCCCTGATTGTAGCTCGGTGACTTGGTGCCCTGCGCCCCGGCAACGCCAACGTTCAGGCAGAGGATAGTAAGCGACGTGAGAAACAGCTTTGATATCATAGTACGGTCTTTCATAGCTGAGTAGAATGAACTTGGGTTTATGCCTTGAGACCTTGTATCTGCCGCTCGGCGACGCGGAAAGCATCTCGTACGGCAGTGTAGGCGTCGGGATGTGAGCGATTATCCTTCTCGTGGTGCGGGTCATGGGAAATCGCGAGGTCCCGGCCGGGTAGTCCCAGCATAATACGGACGCTGACATGGCCATGCGGCTGGCTTTTGCCGCCGGACGCCTCGACCGTCACTCGGCAAGACGTCAGGGTCTTGCAGTGCTGCTCCAGTCTATCGACGTGCGCGCGGATGTCCGCCTCCAGGGCAGCCGATCCCTGCAATCCATGAAAGGCAATCTCGAGCGGGCGATCCATATGGGGCCTCTGCATGTCGTGGAAAGCAGCTAACGCCGCGGCAGCTGGAAGGTTACCGCGGTCGGACCGCGGCGATCCTTGGGTGGTGCGCCACAGTGGCGGGCAACTGGTGCAACGCCAACCCGGATTGGTTCCATACCTCTTGCAGCAATGGAGGGACCAAGGTGCCGGAACCCGCCCAGAACAGCAACAGCGCGACGACGAGCGGCTCAAAGGGCGAGCCGGTTCTACAGAGCGGCAATGCCCAGGTTCGGCGGAGCGGCCAGGCGAGCCGCAGCCCACCCGGAGTCAGCAGGTCTGCGGCGAGATGCGAGAGATAGCCGGCCGCCAAGGGATCCACGATCCATCTCGGCGCGCCGCCGCGCAGCAAGCCCCAGGTGCAGGCCGCTAGCGCCAGGGCCGAATGCGTCACTCCACGGTGCCCGAGGGCCGATGCGATGCCGGATGAAAACGGGCGCAGCCGCTGGCCGAGCCAAGACTTCGGATGATCGATGTCAGGAAGCAGAGAGCCCAAGATAGCAAGGCTCAGGCACGCGGGGGTTGCGGCTGGAAGACCCAGGTGCGGAGCCACCACCAGCCAAGCCGCCACTCCAAGTGCTACGTGGGACCCCGCCATCATCGGCTTATGCGGCCTTCTTAAACTAAAGTCAGACACTTGCACCCGGAATACGCCGAAGGCAACCCGACACGGTTAGACAAAAATCTAACCTAATCCCAGCGGCAAGCCTATTCGTTTTAACGAATATCTAACTTGTTGAAGCTACTTTAGGTTGGGTTGCCAGCCGTAGGCATCGCCAAAATACCTGAGGTTGCGGATTGATGACGGCGAAGACGTGGAACGGATCGGTCGGTGCGTTTGCATCCGGCGATAATTGGTTGCCGCAGGTTGCCCCGTTGTTTGGTGACACGGCCATCATCACGGCGGGTACGGTGGCCGCGGCAGGAGTGCTGCCGGGTTCCTTAGCGATCATTCTGAACCCACCGGCCAACGCAAGCGCGAACCTGGTGCTGTCGGACGGGACGCTGCTGGCGTCCTCACGATTGGACATCAAGGGGCTCGCGACATTACGGCTGCGTGGCACCGTTATCAATCAGGGCGTGATCTCAGCGATTGGCAGCCCGGGTTTGGTGTCCATTCAGATTGGTGCGATGCAGGAGGGCGTCGCCGCCAATTTCATCAACGCCGGGTCGATTGTGGTGAGCGACACGGCGGTTCAGATCGTGCCCGGCGGCAATTTGGGTGACCAACTGCAGAATGACGGCGTGATTTCGGTTCGCAGCTCGCGTGGCACGGCGCAGCTGGCCTACATAGCGGCAAGCATCATCGGCACGGGCACTGTGTTGCTGGGCGAGTCTGTCACGTTCGAGACTGCATCGGCGGTGGGCGCCGGGCAGAATTTCGTGTTTGAACACGGAAATGGCGGCGCCACGACGCTGCGGATGGGCGCTGGAACGCTGTTCCGTGGCGTGATCACTGGGTTCGGAACGGACGATACCATCCAAGTCACGAGCGGCAGATGGGACAAGGTCGCCTATGCGCCGACCGACGCAGACGGCGGTGTGTTGACGATGTCGCTGGGCGACGTCGTGGTGAAGGCAACGGTGTTCAAAGGGTCATACATGACCTCCAGCTTTCAGTTGCAGGAGTCGATCCCGTTCGGCAGCAGCCAGGCTGCTACGACCATAACAATCAATGATCCGCTGTTCGACGCGGCCTTCTATCTTCGGCGCAACCCGGACGTGGTGGCGGCCAGGCTCGATGCCTACCAGCATTACATGATCTATGGCTGGCAGGAGGGGCGCGACCCAAGCCTATTGTTCTCCGATAGCAAGTATCTGGCGGCGAACCCGGATGTGCAGGCGGCTGCGCTCAACCCCTTATATCACTACGAAACCTATGGTCGGGCGGAAGGACGCGCAGCATTTCCAGCTGATCGCGCGGTGGCAGCGGATCTGCTGATCGATCCCGGCTATTACGATCCGCAACTCGGCGCGTCCCTCATTCCGGCTGGGATTGCTGGGCAGCAGCAGGCGGCCTGGAGCTATGGCACGACAGGCTGGCAGCAGGGGCTCAACCCGGACCCGCTGTTCGACACTAAGTATTACCTGACGCAGAACCCGGATGTCAGGGCGGCCGGTGTCGATCCGCTGAAGCACTATGAGCAGTATGGCTGGCACGAGGGCCGCAATCCTAGTCTGCTATTTTCGAGCTACAAGTACTTGGCCGCGAACCTGGACGTGACGGCGGCCATGCTCAACCCGCTTTATCACTACCTAACATACGGTCAAAACGAGGGGCGAACCGCATTTTTAGTTGGGAATGCAGCGGCGGCCGATCTGCTTGTCGATGCCGCTTTTTATGATAAGCAGCTTGGCGCGACCATCATCCCAACCGGTTTGGCAGCCCACCAACAAGCCGCCGCGGTTTCTGCTCAACCCGGGTAGGGAGTGGCCTGCCCGCGTAGGGTTTGCTGGATAGCCTGGTAGGCGCCCATGCCACGGCGTGCGGCGGTGCCGATGACGGAGCGCACGCCGGCGAACAGGTCAGCGCCCCACTTGGA
>JANXVC010000342.1 GCA_025351925.1 Rhodospirillales bacterium
ACGTGCCGATCGGCGTGTTGCTGGAGGGCGAACAAGACGGCGCAGCGCCTTCCAATGAGGAGTTCCTGCTGCTGGAGGCTTTCCGGAAGCTGCCCAACACCGCCCGGCTCACGCTGCTGGCCGACGCCTATGAACTCACCAACAAGGCCAGCGCCGCCAAGCTGCAGCCGGCGGACTCGCCGTCATAGGCCAAACCTAGCGCAGCTCGATGGCGACTTCCCGGAACAGCCGTGCCGGGAGGCCGCTGCCGCTGACGCCCTTCATGGGACGCCCGTCGTCGTTGCCCAGCCATACGCCGATCACGGTGCCGCCCACGGCGCCGACGAACCAGGCGTCGCGGTAGTCCTGCGTCGTCCCGGTCTTACCCGCGACCAGCTTGCCGGGCACCGCCGCCGCCCGGCCGCTGCCGCGGGACACCACGACCGCCATCATGCGCACCATCATCGCGGCCAGGTCCGGATCGACCACACGGTCCTGCGCCGGGCGGGGCACCCGGACGGTCCGCCGATCGGCCTCGATCGCGTCGATGGCCTGCGGGACAACCAGCCGCCCGCCGTTGAACAGGGTGGCGTAGGCGGTGGAAAGCTCCAGCAGGCCTACCTCGCCGGTGCCGAGCGCCAAAGACAGGTCGTCGGGCAGGCTGCCCATGATCCCGAGCCGGCGCGCCACGGCGGCGACGGCGCGCGGGCCACCCGCCTGCTGCATGATGCGGACCGCGGCCGTGTTCAGCGACTGCGCCAGGGCGTCCTCCAGGGTCACCGTGCCGTGAAACGACCCGTCGAAGTTCTGCGGCGACCACGTGCCGATGCGCAGCGGCGCGTCCAGCACGGTGTCGTCCGGACGCAAGCCATGCTCCAGGGCGGTGAGCCATACGATCGGCTTGAACGCCGATCCGGGCTGTCGCCGGGCGGAGGTTGCGCGGTTGTATGGGCTCGTGCGCCAGTCCCGTCCGCCGACCATCACGCGCACGGCGCCGGTTGCGGCGTCCAGCGCCACCACGGCGCCCTGCCCCACGCCGGCCGCAGCGCCGGGTCCATCGAGCGTGGCCGCGAGCCGCGTTTCGACCGCGGCCTGCAGCCTGGTATCAAGCGTCGTATGCAGCACGGCGTCGGCCCCGGGCGAGATGAGCGCCTGCGATGCGTCCGCTGCCCAATCGGCGAACCAGCCGGCCGTTGCCGGACGCGGCGAGAACGCAATCTGCGCGCCCGCAGTGTCCGCCTCTGCCTTGGAGATGACGCCGGTGTCGGCCATGGCAGCCAGCACCTCCCGTCCGCGCGCCGCCGCTGCGGCCGGGTCGTTGCGCGGGTTGAGGCGGGACGGCGCACGCGGTACCCCGGCGAGCACCGCGCACTGCCATAGGTTCAGCTTGCGGGCGGACACGCCGAAATACATCCGCGCCGCCGCATCGACGCCCCAGGCGCCGGACCCGAGATAGACCCGGTTCAGCCAGATTTCGAGGATCTCGGCTTTGGAGAAGGTGTGCTCCAGCCAGAGCGTCAGCATGAACTCCTGCACCTTACGGTGAAAAGTGCGGGCGTTGGTCAGAAACAGGTTCTTCGCGACCTGCTGCGTGATGGTCGAGCCGCCCTGCACCAGCCGGAGCGCGCGGAGGTTCACGAACGCCGCGCGGGCGACGCCGATCAGGTCGATGCCGGGATGCCGGTAGAACCGGCGGTCCTCGACGGCGACCGCGGCTGCCGGCAGAAAACGCGGCATGTCACCCAGGCGCAGCGGGTCGCCGACGACGTCGCCAAAGGTCGCGAAGGTGCGCCCGGCGCGGTCCTGCAGCGTCAACCCAGGCCGGCGGACGGCGTCGAGCGCCGCCTCCGGCCGGGGCAGGTCGCGGCCGAACCACACCAGGACCAGCGCCAACACCAGTGCAACCCATACGGCGGCGATGACGCCCACGCGGAACGCCTGCCAGGCCAGCCGGCGTCGGCGGGCCAGCTTCGGAGCGATCGGGGGCGCCGGCGTCATGGGCGGCCTGGGCGGACGCAACGGCGTCGAGTTCGGTGCGCGGGTCATCCCTTGGCGCCGGCTGGCGCGGATCAGCGGCGGCATGGGATTACCGAAAACACTGGATGGCGACAGTCGAGGGGTTGGCGATGTCGCCGATCTCGAATGCCCGCTTGTCGGCGCCCGTGCTGCCGGCGGTGCGGGGCTGCACGCCGTTTGCCCGCAGGAAGGCCAGCGCTTCGGCGCCCTTCACGGCAAAGTTGACGTTCTGCGGGATGTCGCCGCCGGTAAGCTCAGCGATCCTTGCGGCGTTCAGCTTCGACACGATCACGCCGATGACGTTGGCCTGGCTGTCCAGCAGCGGCCCGCCGGAGTTGCCGGGCTGCACCGGCGCGCTGATCTGGAAGTTGGTGGGGTTGTCGCGCAGCCCGGCCAGCGCATTGATGTTGCCGGTGGTAAGCGTCGGCTCGGACGACAGCAGGCCGGAGAGCGGGAAGCCATAGGTGACGACGCCCTCCCCCCGGCGCACCAGCGGCGCATCGCGGAACGTCAGAGCGGGCCCGATTTCGGCCGGCACGGTCAGCACCGCGAGATCCCGGCGCCGGTCGGTTGCGGACACCCGGCCGGGCAGACGTCTCCCGGCAGCGTTGCGCAGCACGAGACGGCTGCACTCGGCGACGACGTGGTTGTTCGTCAGCACCCGGCCCTCCGCCACCACGAAGCCGGTGCCGCTGGAGGACGGGCGCTCACCGATCGCTGGAAAGCTGCCGTCCCGCCGCGGCTCCGGCCGCACAGGGTCGGCCGAATCGGGCGCACCCAGCGGCGGCGGCTTGCCGGGAAGACCGGCCTCGGTCGCGTCGCCGCGCTGGAGTGTGCCGGGCCGTGCCGGGGCCGGATCAGGCGCACCCAATGGCGGCGGTTTCTGCGCCAGTGCGGATGCCGATGCGAATACGGCGGCGGCGATCAGCAAAGCGCAGGCAAGGACAAGATGCTGCATGGCGCAACGATGCGTTCCCTGTGGTTTGCCGGTCAATCGCCGAAGCTTGCCCGGCAAGACGGCGCGTCGCAGGATCAAGGGCAGCATGGAGGCCGGCATGAAGGGATTGTTCCTGGACGCGAGCGAGGATCTTGCGGAGGTGTTCCGCGCGACGAGCAGGGCCGGCGACCCGCCGATCGACGTTACCATACAGGCACAAATAGCGCCCGGCGAGCTGCCTGCAATGCTGGCCGGCTACGACGTCGTGCTGAACGACCACACGTTCATGCCAACCGACGCCATGCGGGGCTGCACTAGGCTGCGCCACGTCATCTTTCTCGGCACGGGCGCCCGCAGCTACATGCATCCCGAGGAGCTGGCCGGGCTTGGAATCACCGTCCACACCATCAAGGGCTATGGCGACACGGCGGTGGCCGAGCATGCGATTGCGTTGATGTGGGCGGCGGCCCGCGGCGTCGCGCGGATGGATGGCGGGATACGCGCCGGCGAGTGGCTGCGCACCGAGGCCATGCAGCTGACCGGCAAGACCATCGGCCTGATCGGCTATGGCGGGATCGCCGCCGAGGTCGCGCGCATCGCCGGCGGCAGCGGCATGCGGGTGCTGGCTTGGAACCGCACGCCGCGCACGGCCGAGGGGGTCGAGTTCGTCCCGCTCGACCGGCTGCTGGCCGACAGCCACGTCGTATCGCTGCATCTGCTGCTGACGGACGAAACGCGGGGGTTCCTGGACGCCGTCCGCCTGGCCGCGATGCGCCCGGGGGCGATCCTGGTCAACACCGCCCGCGGCGCCTTGGTGGACGAGGCGGCGCTGGTGGCGGCGTTGCGCTCCGGCCCAATCGGCCATGCGGCGCTGGATGTGTTCGATCAGGAGCCGCTGCCGCCGGGCCACGGGCTGACGACGCTGGAGAACGTGACGCTCACGGCGCACAGCGCGTTCCGCACGCCCGAGGCGAGCGAGACGCTGATCCGCCGCGCCCAAGATATCGCGTGCCACATCGCCGAGGGCCGGATCGCCGGCGGCTAGCCCCTCTTGGCGGCCCTGGGGTCGGGTGTGCTAGGTTGGTGGAGTGTGTGGGCGTGGCGGAATGGTAGACGCTGCAGACTTTTGATTGGAGTGCCCGCGGGGAAATCCGCGGCGTAGAACCGCCCAAATTCGGGGAACGCTAAAGGTCCAGTGCGGCCCAGGCCAATCCCGAGCCAAGCCCTGTTTCGGGGAAGGTGTAGAGACTAGACGGGGGGCGCCTACCGCCTTCGGGCCACGGCGAAGGGATAGTCCAGACCACGAACGCCGAACCAACACGAGTGGGACGGCGGCGGCGAAAGCCGAAGTGGGATGAAAATCTGAGTCCCGTAAGGGAGTGCGGGTTCGAGTCCCGCCGTCCGCACCATCAGCCCGCAGCCATGCGCCGCCGCAGCAGCAGGCCGGACGCCGTGAGCACCGCCAACGCCAGCGTCACCGGCGGAAACACCACCCAGTTGACCGCCGCCCAGCCCAAGGTGACCAGCAGGTGGCCCGACCAAAACGAGCCGACCGCCATCGTGCCGAACACCAGAAAATCGTTGAACGACTGCACCTTGTTGCGCTCCTCCGGCCGATGCGTCTCGAGCACCATGGCCGAGGCGCCGACGAAGCCAAAGTTCCAGCCGAGGCCCAGCAGGATCAGCCCGGCCGAGAAGTGCAGCGCCGTCAGTCCCGAAATCCCGGTCACCGCCGCCGTGCCGATCAGCAGCAGCCCAACTGCCACGATCCGCTGCGCGCCGAACCGGGCGATCAGGCTGCCGGTAAAAAAGCTCGGCCCATACATGGCGACGATGTGCCACTGGAGCGCCCAGTTCGATGTGGACAGCGGCAGCCCGCACAGCCGCATCGCCAGCGGCGCCGAGGTCATGACGAGGTTCATCAGCGTGTAGCTGACCACGCCGCAGACCACGGCCACGATGAAGCGCGGCTGGCGGATGATGGCCGAAAGCGGGCGGCCGCGCGCGAGATCGGCCCGCGCCGGCCGCGGCAGGTCCACGCCGAAAAGCACGGCCATCGCGACCAGCGCCACGACAGCCTGCGCCAAATAGCTCATGACGAACAGGTTCGGCGACCAGAGATCCATCGTGAGGGTCACGAGCTGCGGCCCCAGCACGCCGGCAAACACGCCGCCCGCCATGACCCAGGACAGCGCCTTGGGCCGGAACGCTGGGCTCGCGCCGTCCGCAGCGGCGAAGCGGAACGACTGCACGACCGACGCATATAGCCCGGCGAACAGCGTCGCGAGGCAATAGAGCGGGAAGGATTGCACCAGCAGCGCCGACGCGCCCAGCAGCCCGGCCAGCGCGCCGCCGCCGCCGCCGGCCATGAACGCGGCACGTCGTCCGTAGCTGCGGGACAGCCATCCTACCGGCAGGGTGCCGGCCGCCATGCCGACGACGAACACGCTGATCGGCACCGTGGCGAGCGCCGGGTCGGGCGACAGGGTGCTGCCGATGATGGCGCCGGTCGCGAACACGACCGAGGCGTTGGCCCCGGCGAGCGCCTGCGCCGCGGCCAGCCGCAGCACGTTGGCCTTGGCGCGGCGGTCTCCGGAGGGTGCGGTCTCGGCTGTTGCTGACATGGGGGAACGCTACCTATTTCGGCCCTATTCGGCCAATTCCGGTTCTGCATGGCCGATGTCCGGAACGCCGGGGCAGTCTGCTCGTTGCGGCCAGCATGACAACCACCCTGTATGGCCGCACTCCCGATGGCACCGATGTCCACCGCATCACCTTGGGCAACCCAACTCTGCGATTAGCCGTGCTGACGTTCGGCGGCGTCATCGAGCGTCTTGAGGCGCCGGACCATGCGGGGCAGATGGCCAATGTCGTCCTGGGTCTCGGCAGCCTGGATGACTATCAAACCGACAGCCCTTTTTTCGGCGCGTTGCCGGGCCGCTTCGCCAACCGGATCGCCGGCGGCCGGTTCGTGCTGGACGGGGTCGAATACCATTTGGCCTGCAATGACGGGCCGAACTCGTTGCACGGCGGCCCCGACGGCTTCGGCACGCGCATTTGGCGCATCGAGGACAGCGGCGAGCACCACGTGACGCTTGGCCTGACCAGCGCGGACGGCGACGAGGGCTACCCCGGCACCCTGGAAGTCCGGGTCACCTACACGGTGGACGGCGCGGACCTCCGCATCGACTACCGGGCCTGGACCGACCGGCCGACCGTGCTGAACCTCACGAACCACAGCTACTTCAACCTGGCTGGCGAGGGCAGCGGCAGCGTGCTCGACCACCTGCTGCAGGTCGAGGCCGACGCCTTCCTGCCTGTCACCGCAAGCTCGATCCCGACGGGCGAAATCCGGCCGGTCGCCGGCACCCCGTTTGATTTCCGCGCGCCCACACCGATCGGCCGCCGTATCCGCGAAGCGGATCAGCAGCTCCTGTACGGCCTCGGCTACGACCATAACTGGGTGCTGCGGCCCGGCGCCGGCCTGCGCCTCGCCGCCCGCCTGCAGGACCCAGTCGGCGGCCGGACGCTTGACGTTCTCACCACCCAGCCGGGCGTGCAGGTCTATACCGCCAACAAGCTGACCGGCGCACTGACCGGACCGGGCGGACGCGCCTATCGCCAGGGCGACGCCGTGTGCCTCGAAACCCAGCATTTCCCCGACAGCCCGAACCAGCCGGCCTTCCCCAGCACCGTGCTGCGCCCCGGGACGGAGTTCACCTCCACGACGGTGTTCCGCTTCAGCGCGCTCCCCGCGTGTTGACGTACAACGCATAGATCGACTGGCTCGCCGCCATGAACAGGCGGTTCCGCTTGGGTCCACCGAAGCACAGATTGGCGCAGCGCTCCGGGAGCTGGACACGGCCGATCGGCTCGCCCTCGGCCGAGAACACCATCACGCCGTCCAGCTCCGGTGTGCCCATGCCCCAGCCGCACCACAAGTTACCGTCCTCATCCAGGCGGAAGCCGTCGGGCGTGCCGGGTCCAGCGTTGATCAGCACCCGGCGCCCGGTGATCTTTGTGCCGTCGGCGGTCACGTCATAGGCCAGGATGTTGCGCGGGCTCGCCCGGCTCTCGACCACATACAGCACGCGCTCATCCGGCGAGAAGGCGAGGCCGTTGGGTCCGGCGACCGTGTCGTCCAGCACCGTTGCCTGCCCGGTCGCGGGATCGAGGCGATAGAGATTGGCCGGCAGCTCCTGCTCCGCCCGCGCGCCCTCATAGTCACTTAACAGCCCGAACGGCGGGTCGGTGAACCAGACCGAGCCGTCCGACTTCACCACGACGTCGTTGGGCGAGTTGAGCCTTTTGCCCTCGAACCCGTCCATCAGCACGGTGACCGTCCCGTCATGCTCGGTCCGCGTCACGCGCCGTCCGCCGTGCTCGCAGGTGATCAGGCGGCCCTGATGGTCACGGATGTTGCCGTTGGCAAAGTCGGACGGACGGCGGAACACGCTGAGGGCGCCGGTCTCCTCCTCCCATTTGAGGATGCGGTTGTTCGGAATGTCGCTGACCAGGAGGTGCCGAGCGTCGCCGAACCAGACGGGCCCCTCGGCCCAGCGCAGCCCGGTCGCCAGGCGCTCGACAGCGGCGAGCGGCAGGCGGTACTTGGCAAAACTCTGGTGCAGGACCTGCACCGCCGGGTCCGGGTAGAAGCTGCTGGGCTGCCACATGCTGGCGATCCTCATTTGTTGCGTCATCATGCATTCTTCATGACGGACGGTAGGCTTTCTGTTATACCCAGGTTATCGCGGCGTCCCGTGGGAGGACAAACAGCTTCGTGCGGAACTCCTTTCCAAGGCGCCATTGGTTTTGGCTCGCCGTTTTGTTTGCAGGCTTGGCGCTGCCGGCTGATGGATTCGCGCGGGCGAGCGGCGGCTACTCGCGGCCCAGCGGGTCCAGCCGCACCCCGTCGTTCGGCGGCGGCGGCGGTGGGTCCAGGACGCCGTCATTCGGCGGCAGCGGCTATAGCCGGCCGTCGCCCTCTACGTCGCGCCCGGCCTGGACACCGCCGTCGTCGGCTGGGGACCGCAGCTTCTCGCAGGACCGCTCCGGCGCCGCGTTCAACAGCTATCGCACGCAGCAAGATAACGCTCGGCAACAGCGCGAGTATGCGCCGAGCGCGTCGCAGCCGCAGCAGCGGACCCCGCAATACACATCGCGCCCGTCGTTCTCACCGCAGTATGGGTCCGACCGGTCCGGCTGGTTCAGCAATCGCGGCTGGTCCGCGCCGCCGACGGCCTATTTCGGCGGCAACCGCAGCTTCGGCGTATGGGACGGGCTGTTCCTCGGCGCGATGCTGAGCAACCTCGGGCGCGCCGGGTCGGGCGAGTTCTTCCACAACAATCAGAACGACCCCGGTTACCAGCAATGGCGCGCCGAGGCCGACCGGCAGGCGCAGGACAACGCCGAGCTACGCGGCAAGCTGGACGATCTGGACCGTCAGTTGGCGGAGCGTGACAGCGAGCCCCGCACCCCCGGCGCGCTGCCGCCGGACGTGCCGCCCGAGGTCGCCAAGGCGCCAGCGGCTCGCACGCCCGGCATACCCAACGGCGGCGGTTCCGGCTGGGTCTGGGTCGTGCTGCTTGCCGGCGGCGGCGGCATCGCCTACCTCGCCTACCAACGCCGCCCGGCAACGAGCGGATCATCCGGGGGATCATCCGTGCGCCCACCACCGACGTCCGCCCTGCAAAGTGCCGGGAACCTGCTGCGGCACCAGCTGTCAGGCGAGGGCTAT
Organism: Rhodospirillales bacterium; assembly: GCA_025351925.1. Classification (GTDB taxonomy): domain Bacteria; phylum Pseudomonadota; class Alphaproteobacteria; order Acetobacterales; family Acetobacteraceae; genus CAHJXG01. The sequence goes on from JANXVC010000342.1 coordinate 8,670, forward strand.
ACCCCGTCAAAATTCCGCGTCGGCATGACCCTGGCGCTCGATCCGACGCCGTTCATTCTCGCGGGGAGCAGTATCAAGCTGCCGCAGCCCGAGGGCAGCGGCCAGATCAGCGTGAGCGCGGTCGGCCGTGTCGTTTCCGGCAATACGCAGCTCGTGCGGCTATATCTGCCGGACGGGCGCAGCCTGGTGCAGCTCCATCTCGACGCCGCCGGGGACCCCGACGAATGCCGGCTGTTCGGCACCATCGACGAGGTCACCCCAACCGATCCCGGCGAGTGGGGCGCCTGGCTCGACCCGAAGGAGGGCATGATCGGCTGGCCCGAGTTCCAGACCAAGGACGGCATGACCTACGCCCGTGTCTGGGCGCCCGGCGACAGCCGCGTCTCGCCCCGCATGCTGACCGAGACGATCGAGAGCCTGTCCGGCAGCCGCACGGTGCAGAGCCAAGCCATGCTGTATGCCGCGCCGACCGGCAGCCCCGACCCGGCGCCCGCCACCGAATACATCATGGTCGCGGCGCTGCAGGACGGCGGACGGGCCTGGGTCGAAATCCGCGCCGGCATCGACCTCAACCCCGTCACCCTCCAGCTCGCATAGGGCCACATGGACATTATCGCCACCCTGCAGCAGGGCCTGCCCGTGCTGGCCGGTCAGTTCGCGGCGACCCTGGCGCTGCTCGGCATCGGCATGGCCTGCTACATGGCGCTGACGCCATTCAACGAGTGGCGCCTGGTGCAGGAGGGCAACGTAGCCGCCGGCATCGTCGTGGCCGGCACGCTGGTGGCGCTCGCCATGCCGCTGGCCGCGACCTTGGCGACCAGCGTCCATGTGCTCGACATCGTGCTCTGGGGATTGGTGGCATTGGTAATCCAGCTCGCCGCTTTTTTCGCTGCCACCGCGCTGCTCCGCGGCCTGCGCACGATGATCGAGGCCGGCAACGTCGCCGCCGCCCTGGTGCTGATCGGCATCCAACTCGCGGTGGCGCTGCTCAACGCCGGCGCGATGGCCGGATAAGTCCTATTCAACACGGGAGACTGCCATGATTACATTCATTCGTAACCTCGTCAGCGTGAAGACCGACCAGGCCGTGAACAACGCCGTCGAGGCGATCGTGCGGTGGGACCCGCAATCCGCCACCGAGGCCGAGCTGCGCACCATGGAGCAGCACCTGGACGTGCTGGGCCGCCAGGTCGCCGAGGCCCGCATGGCGTTCGACAAGGAGAAGCGCGAGGCCGACGCGATCATGACGCTGTCGCAGCAGCGCATGGCAGCGGCCGAGCAGATTCAGCACCGCATGGACACCGAGGCTGACGCAGCCCGCAAGTCCGAGCTGGAGCGCAGCCTCGGCACCATCGTCTCCATGCTGGAGGGCATGTCGTCCGACATCGAGCGCGAGAAGCAGGATGCGGTGGACGCCGGGGAGTTTTTGCATTCGTTGGAGAGCACCTACCAGCAGGCGGGGCAGAAGCTGAAGTCGGCGCGGGACGACCTGAACCGCGCGCAGCGCGACATGGGCCGGGCCGAGCAGCAGCGCGACATGGCGCAGCAGCGGGCCGAGGCGGCGCGGCAGGCGGCCGGGCTGTCGGGTGCCACCAGCGGGCTGAGCATTGCGCTGAAGGCGATGCAGGACAACGCGTCGAAGAACCTCGCCACCGCGGAGGCGGCGAACAGCAAGGCCAAGCTGCTGGCGCCGACCCGGCCGGAGCAGGACGACCCCAACATCGCGATGGCGATGGCGCAGGTGCAGGGCAAGTTGCCGGCGCCGACCAATCTGAACGACCGGCTGGCGGCGCTGCGCCAGAAGCAGATCGGCGGACCGGCGAAGCAGATCGGCGCATCGTAAACCCGAAGTCGTAAACCCGAAGTCTGGGCACCTGGGCCTGGCGTCCGGCGTCGCATCGGCTAGAACCGTGTCCACGGCGCGGGGAGGCCGGCAGCGTGGACACACCGGACTACCTGATCATCGGCGGCGGCACCGCCGGGTGCATCTTGGCAGCGCGCCTGTCGGAGGACCCGGCCCGCCGGGTGACGCTGCTGGAGGCTGGGCCAGAGGACCGCGACGTCTGGATACACATCCCGGCCGGCTACGCCCGCCTGTTCGCCAGCGGTAAGTACGATTGGGCGTTTGCCACCGAGCCGGAGCCGGAACTCAACAACCGCAGCATCGCCTGGCCGCGCGGCCGGGTGCTGGGCGGGTCGGGGTCGATCAACGGCCTGGTGTTCCTGCGCGGCTCGCCGCACGATTATGACCGATGGGCGCAGGCCGGGGCGCGCGGCTGGTCGCATGACGACGTGCTGCCGGCATTCCGCCGCATCGAGCGCTGGACCGGGGCGCCGGGCGGCACCCGCGGCACCGACGGCCCGATCTCCGTCAGCGAGCCGCGCGGCCTGTCGCCCGGCGCTGCCGCCTTCATTGCGGCGTGCGAGGCCATGGGCTTTCCCCGACACCGCGACATCAACGACGGCGCGATCGAGGGGGTGGCGCCGATCCAGATGAACGTGCGGAACGGCCGGCGGTCCAGCACGGCGCAGGCCTATCTGCGCCCGGCCCGCGGGCGGCCGAACCTGCGGGTGATGACCGGGGTCACGGCGCAGCGCCTGCTCATCGAGGGCGCGCGCGCGGTGGGTTGCGTGGTGCGCCGTGCCGACGGCTCCATCGCCGAGATGCGGGCACGACGAGAAGTCGTGGTGTGCGCCGGCGCGATCGCCACGCCGAAGCTGCTGATGCTGTCCGGCATCGGCGATGGGGCGGCGCTGCAGGCGCTGGGCATCCCGGTCGCGCTGCACCGGCCCTGCGTTGGGCAGAACCTGCAGGACCACTTCATCAGCCGCTTCGGCTTCCGCACCCGCCCGGCCGGCACGCTGAATGAGATCACCGCGAGCCGGCTGCGCACCGCTGGGATGGCCGCCCGCTATGCGCTGCGCCGCACTGGGCCGATGGCGGTCGGCGCGACCGAGGCCACCTTGTTCGCCCGCGTGACGCCGGGTGCGGAGGAGGCCGAGGTGCAGTTCCAGTTCATCAACTTCAGCCTCACGCCCGGCGGCGGCTATGTGCTGCCGAAGCACCCGGGGTTCATGTTCAACTTCGGCCAGTGCCGGCCCGACAGCCGCGGCGAGCTGCGGCTCCGCAGTGCCGACCCGGACGACAAGCCGGTGATCCGCGCCAACTATCTTTCGGCGCCGGGCGACCAGCATGTGATGCTGGCGGCGGCGCGCGTGGCCCGCACGCTGGGGCGCACGGCGCCGTTCCGGGATTTGGTGCTGGAGGAGTTGGCGCCGCTGCCGGAGGTCGCGTCCGACGAGGCTATGCTGGACTACATACGGGGGTCCGGCACGACGGTGTATCACCCGTGCGGCACCTGCCGGATGGGCAGCGACGCGGGAGCAGTGGTCGATCCGGAGTTGCGCGTGCGCGGGGTTGATGGGCTGCGGATTGCGGACGCTTCGGTGATGCCGTTGGTGCCGTCTAGCAACATTCAGCCGGCGGTTATGATGGTGGCGGAACGGGCGGCGGATTTTGTTCGGGTGCTTGCCTAGCCGACTACAAGCTTTGTTCCGATCCAGAGGGGTTAATCAAGCGCTGAACCGAGCGCGATAGTCTTGCGGCGTGGCGGCGAGCAGGCGCAAGAAGCTACGCCGCATCGTTTCTTCCGAACTGAAGCCGCAACGTTGCGAAACTCGCTTCACCGGCAGGCTCGACTCTGACAGCAGCCGCCGCGCGGCTTCCACACGCAGCCGTTCCAAGGCCCGGCCCGGCGTCAGCCCGGTCGCCTCGGAATAGTGCCGGCTGAAACTACGCTCACTCATCCCGGCCTGCCCGGCCAAGGTAGGAAGCGAGATGTCGTCGGCCAAATGCTCGTTGATCCATTCGTGCAGCGCACCGAATTTGTCCTCAGCCGCTTGCAATGAGAGAGCAGTGCTGAACTGCGCCTGCCCGCCTGGGCGCTTGAGAAACATCACCAGGTAGCGCGCCACGGCCAGCCCCACGGGGCGGCCGAGGTCCTGTTCCACGAGCGCCAGCGCTAGGTCAATGCCGGCCGTCACCCCTGCTGAAGTCCAAACTGGGCCGTCGTGGATAAAAATCGGGTCGGGTTCGACGCGCACGGCGGGAAAGCGCCGGGCGAGTTCAGCACAGAGCGACCAATGGGTGGCCGCCCGCCGGCCGTCCAGCAATCCTGCTGCGGCCAGCAAGAAGGCCCCGGTGCATACTGAGGCGACCCGACGCGCCCGCGTCGCCCGCGCTCGCACCCAATCGAGCAGCGCCGGATCGGCCGCCGCCGCCTGAACGCCCTGGCCCCCAGCGACCATTAAGGTGTCCAGCGCGGCTTCGGTCGACGGCAGCGGCGCCGCTGCAAGCCCCAACCCGGCCGAGGCGGTCACGCCCGCGCCGCCCTGAGCCACAACCTGCAGCACGTAGGCAGCCGCACCGCCCGATCCGGTAACGAGATCGTTGGCTGACGCGAAGACTTGCAGCGGTCCCGCGACATCGAGCAGCTGCACCGCCGGAAAGGTAAGCACCTCGATCACCCGAGGCCCAATTGGCAGCAATCGAGGGGCTTTTGTCATTCCAGCCAGAACGTGCTCGGCTAGAGTCAACTTGTCCACTTCTCATCCGCAACGAGGTTTGATGCTTATGGTCCCGCACGACGTCCACCTAGAAATTGGACCTCTGCTGTATTCCATGCGAGTTATTACGGTACAGTGGGCACAGACAACGCGGCGTGTGGCAGCCCGCCTCAGTATCGCGGTGCCCAGCGGTCCTGCGATGTCGGGCTACTGAACGGAAAGCCAGATGAAACTCTGAAACAATCAAGTTTCACTTGGCGGAAAACGAGGGCTAATTGGCACGATTGTCGAAGCCTGGCCCACTATAAAGGCGACAGGCGTAATCTTTATCGACAAGGAACAGGTTTATGGATTTGACCCATCTTAAAGCCTTTACGGCTGCCATGCAGCGCAAAGATCTGGAAGCCATGCTCACTCATATGGCTGATGACGTGACGCTGAAGACCCCGCGTTTCTGCTCAACCCGGGTAGGGAGTGGCCTGCCCGCGTAGGGTTTGCTGGATAGCCTGGTAGGCGCCCATGCCACGGCGTGCGGCGGTGCCGATGACGGAGCGCACGCCGGCGAACAGGTCAGCGCCCCACTTGGAG
>JANXVC010000359.1 GCA_025351925.1 Rhodospirillales bacterium
CGAGTTTTAAAGGATTCAAGTCTTAACGCTTCATGCGTAGCTACATCAGCTTGGTAGGTTAGTGCGATTCGAGGAGTCCTGGCCCGATGGTGCCGCGGATGCCCCGCGGGAGCGCTCGGTGGTGCTAGCACGGGCAAAACCGAAGGTTGCGCAATGTTCCCGACTTTGCTGGCCTTACGGTTCCGTGATTGCCGCAGGTATTTTAGATATGCAGATAAGCTGGCGGCGTGGTGCCTACGCTGGGAGCTTCGCTGCAATCGCATGAGTTGCGTCAACACGTGGGCAGCCCGGCTCAGGGTTTGAGAAATCAGATCCCGCTCCGAAACGCGCAACTCATCTCGAATGGCGACTAGCCGATGCAGTTCACCTCGGACGTCCGGATGAGCAACAAGCCGGCCCTCCTCCATCAAGTTGCTTAATGTCCTCGGCTGGAAATTTTTGGCTGCCCCAACTGCTTCGACATCGTCGGCGACAGCAGCTTTGACCTCTTCCATCGACCAGTTGAGCTTTGTAGCATCAGCTGCCAACTGAAAATACCATTGCTCGCGCCAGAGCACTCCAGCCTCGTGCGTATTGAGCAGCAGCTTACGCCTGAGCGCCGACTCTACCTGCAGATGCTTTGGACGCTGGACAGGTTTCCTGGTCACTACGGTAGTGCTCCAGTTAAGTATGTGGTCGAGACGGCTGCGCGACCGTGTAGGGCGGACAGCGCCCGACGTTTGCCGGACGATGCCCGCCGAGAGATGTAGCCTATAGTCCGTGGCCATATAGTCAACATCGGCCCGTCATCGACCGCATGGACGTGCGGGCGCAGGTCGGGCTGAATGTGCGCCGGTTACGGAAGGCAACAGGACTGTCCCAGGAGGAGTTGGCCCATCGCGCTGGTCTCGATCGAACATACGTGAGTGGCGTGGAACGCGGAGTGCGCAATCCGACGGTTCTCGTTCTGCAGGATCTTGCGGCAGCTCTCGGCACCCGCCCAAAGGATCTTTTGGACGAGCCAGAGGTAGGTTCCTAAAGCGAAACCACCGGTGCGAATGGCGTTTGCGTGTGGCCAGCTAAGTGGTTGCTGATCCTTTGCCTGAGTGTGGCGACACGGCTCAGCGTTAGTGCGGACGCGGTGTGCGATTGGCTCGCCGTGGCACCAGGGAAGGACTGGCAGGCGGTCGAGCCGCAAAGCGGGGCAGGCGCGATAGGCGAGGCCGCGCCCAGGTGTTGGCGGCCCACGCGCCGAACAGGCGCGAGGCGACACTGGCCAACGCGATATGCGCCAGCTAACACGTGCAGGGCCAAGCTCAGACGAGGCGTATTGTGTGATGGCCTGCTTGGGCATTCATCGCGATGAGGACCATGCGCGCTTCGAATAGGCTTGCCTGTTCAACTGTCAGTGCCCGTCACGGGCGAAATTAGAACGACCGTTATGCCCGCCCATGCCCGCACGCCCGAGGTGCGACGCGCCACGGGCTGCAGGTCCGATGAACACTGGAAGTGCCCGACCATCCGGGGCGCACTGGCGGTGGACGTTGTAGTCGCACTCAAAACAGGCGCCGCGACCACGACGCCCCATAATCCTGGTCTTTGTCGAGCGGGTACTTCTGATCACGCTGCGAACCCGGCCCGGGTGACTGGTGGCGGTGGACAACTCAGCCACTGCGAAAGGTGCTTCAGGGATACTCACAGCATAGTGCCGGATTCATGGCGGTCATCAACCATGTGGAGGAAAAACGCTTACGATCCTATCGCACGTTTCGTGCAAATCGTGCATATTGAATGAAACTAAGGACTGAAAGTGTTATGGGCCGCCCTTGCTTGATCTGCAGCGACAGTAAGAAGTCCCGCATCGCACATGAAATGATTGCTGCCGGCGTCTCGGACCAGGCCATCGCCGATCGGATCGGCAGTGTGAACCGAATGGCGGTAGCCCGGCATCGGCTCAACCACGTCATAGCACCTGCTAAAGCGGTGGCTGAAGCCGCAAGCAAAGGTCGGGACGTCGTTGAGCAGCGTGCACAGGTGATGGCGGCGGCGGAGGCCGGCGACCCTGCCGCGTTCATCGCATTAGCTGCGATCGTCGCCGACCTGCAGAAGGTTCATGCCCGGCTGGAACGCACCGCGGACGCGGCGGAGCAGGATAGCCAGCGCCTTGCCGTGGCCTCGTTGTCGGCCCAGCAGCTCCGCGCTGCCGAGGTTCGCGCGAAGATGGGTGGGCACGGTGGATATGGGCAAGCGAAGGCCAGCCCGGATGGCGGGCGGGGCGTCTTCGCTGTGAACATCTACCTGGACGGAAGGGGTGTGGAAAGCATCGCGACAGCGGTACCGGATAACCGCTTGATGGATCACGGTCTGATTGACTGCGACAAGTAGTAGAAGTCCGTTGGCTTGACAATCCAGCTTGCAAGCCAGGAAAGAGCTGGTCCTGCCCCCATCTCTGGTCCGGGTGCTACGCGACCCTTCGGGCTTGTTGAGCTTGAATGACAAGGGCCCCTCGGGGTCAAGTTGCCCAGGGCTGAATGTGGCCGTTCGTCGTTGTAGTGGCACCTCCATTCCTCGATGCGCTCCCGGGCGTCTTCAGGCACTCCGCCCGCAGGCGGGCAATGAACGCCTCGATGAACGCTTTGTCCGTGGGTGTCCCAGGACGCGAGAAGTCGATATTGACCTTGTTCAGGTAAGCCCGGTGGTCGAGCAGGCGGCCTGCGAACTCCGGCCCGTGTTCACCTTTAAGCTCTTCGGCTTGCCGCAGGCACGCACGAGCTGGTCGAGGATCTCGACCATCTGGGCTGTCCTGAAGTTCGCTCTCGGAGCTTTCGAGAGCCCCTTTCGCGTGTGGATGTCCACAACCGTCAGGATGCGGATGGGCCGGCCGTCGAACAGCTGGTCCGACATGAAGTCCATCGACCAGACCTCGTTGGCCGTCTCCGCCCCCGGACGCCCCTGACGGTAGCGCCAGGCCCGCTTGCGCCACGGCAGTTTGGTGCGGATCGACAAGCCCTCCTCGGTGTAGAGCCGGTGGACGCGCTTGTGATTGGCGACCCAATCTTCCCGGCGCAGCAACACGTACCGCCGCCGGTATTTGTGGCGCACCCGAACCATCGCCAAGTCCTTCAGCCGCAGACGTAGCGCCACCTGCGAATCGCGCCGGGACCGGTAGCGGTGTGACGAGCGCCCGAAACCCATGGCCGAGCAGGCCCGCCGTTCGCTGACCTGGTAGCTACCCCGCAGCACACCCACCACATCGCGCCGAACGGAAGGCCTCACCATTTTCTCTGAGAACGTCCTGCAGCATGGTCTTATCTAGGCTGAGGTCGGCCATAAGCCGCTTAAGCTTGGCGTTCCCGCCGAAACGCGAAGCGTTTGCGGCTGACCTTTTCCAGCTGCTTCAGCCGATGGATCTCCACAATGCCCATCCCAGCAAACTGCTTCCTTTACCGGTAGAACTTGGCCCCTGACACGCCGAGCTTGCGGCAAATCTCCTCCACAGCCGTGCTGCCCTCTGCCTGTCGCAAGGCAAAGGCAATCTGCTCATCTGAATACCGCTTCCGCTTCATGGCACCACCCCCTCCTCAGAGACTTAAAGTGCCCGAAAAAGTCGCATCCCAAACGGACCAGTTTCAAGGGTAAATGACCGAGAGCAACTGCTGCATCTCCAGCGGATTACCGCGCTGGCGCTTGAGGGTGTCGAAGATGTCGGCAAACGCCCACTGGCATTCGATGCGGGACGCACCGTGGCGCAGGTG
>JANXVC010000372.1 GCA_025351925.1 Rhodospirillales bacterium
ACGGTCGCGCCGATCACCAGCCAGCGCCGGCGCACGCACCAGCCCACCACGCGGCGAACCCCGCGATAGACGGGCGTGCCATAGACGTCATGGGCGGCGTGGGCGCGGCCCTCCGGCAGCAGGGTGGCGCCCAGCAGCGGCACGAACAGCACGGCGACGAACCAGGACAGCACCAGCGACATGCCGACGACGCGGAAGATGTCCTGGGTGTATTCGCCGGTGCTGGACTGCGCCAAGCCGATCGGCAGGTAGCCCGCCGCGGTCACCAGCGTGCCGGTCAGCATCGGGAACGCCGTGGAGGTGTAGGCGAAGCTGCCGGCGCGCACGCGGTCCCAGCCCTGTTCGAGCTTCACTGACATGGTCTCCACCGCGATGATCGCGTCATCGACCAGCAGGCCCAGCGCGATCACCATGGCGCCGAGTGAGATGCGCTGCAGGTCAATTCCCAGCAGCTTCATGCCGATCAGCACGCCGGCCAGCACCAGCGGCACGCTGATGGCGACGACGATGCCGGTGCGCCAGCCGAGGCTCGCGAAGGACACCAGCAGCACGATGGCGAGCGCCTCCAAAAAGCTCTCTTGGAAGTCGCCCACGTCGGCCGCAACCACCTCCGCCTGGTCGTGCACGCGGTCGAGCCGCACGCCCAGCGGCAAGGCGGGCACCACCTCGGCGATCCGCGCCTCCACGCGATGGCCGAGATCGAGCAGGTTGCCGCCCTCCGCCATCGAGATCGCCAGACCCAGCGCCGGCTTGCCGCCGAACCGCATGGTCGTGACCGGGGGATCGATGGTGCCGCGGGTGATTTCCGCGATATCGCCCAAGGGCACCAGGCGCCCGCCGGCCTGCAGCGGCAGCCGCTTCAGCTCCGCCACGCCGTCGATTCCGGCGCCGGTGCGCACGAAGACGCGGTCCCGCGCCGTCTCAACGAAGCCGCCGGCGACCACGCTGTTCTCCCGCTGCACCGCGGCCGAGACGTCCTGCAGCGACAGGCCGAACTGCGCCAGGCGGCGGGGGCTGAACTCGATGGTGATGCGCTCGTCCTGCTGCCCCAGCAGCTGGACCTTGGCGACGCCGGGCACGGTCAGCAGCCGCTCCCGCACGTCTTCGGCCACGTGCTTCAGTTCGGGCAGGGTGAAGCCATCAGCCGTCATCGCATATACCAGGCCGAATACGTCGCCGAACTCGTCGTTGAAGAACGGCCCCTGCACGCCCGGCGGCAGGCTGGGCGTGAGGTCGGCGAGCTTCTTGCGGACCTGATACCAAAGCTCCGGCGTGCGCTTCGGCGGCGTGTCGTCGCGCAGCGTGATGATCGTCGTGCTGCTGCCGGGCTTGGTCTGCGTCTCCGCGTGGTCGAGGAACGGCAGCTCCTGCAGCTTACGCTCGATCCGGTCGGTGACCTCCCGCGCCATCAGCTCGGCGGAGGCGCCGGGCCAGGCGGCTGTCACCACCATGTTCTTGATGGTGAACGGCGGGTCCTCAGCGCGGCCGAGCTGAAGGTAGGCCCAGGCGCCGGCGGCCGCGATGGCCAGCATGACGAACCAGGTCAGCGTGCGGTGGCGCAGCGCGATGGCCGAGAGGTTCATCGCTGCGCTCCCGCCCATGCGACGACAGCCAGGGCGGGATCGAGCTGGGTCACCCCCGCGGTCACCACCTGGTCGCCCGGCTGCAGGCCAGATGCGATGGCAACGTGATCGCCCTGGAATGCCGCGACGCCGACCGGACGCGGCACGGCGCGGCTTCGTTGCTCGTCCAGCACCCAGACGCATGGCTTGCCGTCACAATCGCCCAGGGCGGCGGCGGGCAGGATAGCAACCGGGCCGGCGCCATGCCCAGTCAGCCGCACCGTCGCAGTGCCGCCCAATCTCAACTGGTCATCGGCATTGCGGACGGCGATGCGGACGGCGAAGGTTCGGCTGGCCGGATCGGCGCGGGCCGCGATCTCTCGTACCCGGCCAACAAGGGAGAGCGCCGGGTCGGACCAAGGGACGACGGCGATCTCTTCGGCCGCGCGCAGTTCGGGCAGCCGGTTTTCGGGCAGATCGACCAGCACCTCGGTCTCTGCGGTCTGCGCCAGGGTCATGACGCTCTGGCCGGCCGCCACCACCTGGCCGATCTCGACCGGCAGCGCCACCACGACGCCATCTGTGTCGGCGATCAGGGTGCCGTAGTTCTGCTGCGACAGCGCCAGCGCGTATTGCCGCTGCGACTGGGCTAGGCGGGCGTTGGCCATCACATTGGCGGCGACGCGCTTTTCACGCTCCGACGCCAGGAAAGACGGCGAGGACCGGCCCAGGTTCTCGTAGCGCTGGAACTCCAGCCGGGCGTTCGTGGCGTCGGCAACGGCGGCGGCCATGGCATTTTGCGCGGCCTCGGCTGACAATACCAAATCCGCGGGATCAAGTCGGGCGAGCACGTCGCCGGCATGCACCCGGGCGCCGAGATCGACCGGACGGG
>JANXVC010000402.1 GCA_025351925.1 Rhodospirillales bacterium
TAGGACCGCTGGCGCCGATGCTGCCGACGTTCCTCGCTCGCTTCCCTGAAGTGCGTGTGGCGCTCAGCATCGACAACCACAATGTCGATCTGCTTGCCGAGGATTTCGACGTCGCCATCCGGATTGGGCCGCTGCCCGACTCCGACCTGATTGCGCGCCGACTCACGACCATCGCGCTCTGGACCTGCGCCAGCCCGGGCTATTTGGCAGCGCGCGGCACGCCCGCGACCGTCGAGGACCTGCGCTCGCACGAGCTGATCGGACGGGTCGATCGCAAATCGTTATGGCGGTTCCGGGCACCAAGCGGCGCCTTGCAGGAAATTGAGGTTCTGCCCAGGACGGTCGTGCCCGAACCCGCGGTCCTGCAGACGGTGCTGATCGGCGGCGCCGGCATCGGCCGCCTGCCGGATTTTTACGCGGCTGATGCGGTCGCCAACGGAACACTGGTCCGGCTGTTGCCGGGGTATCAGGACGACGCCGTTGACGTGCACGCGCTCTACCCCAGCCACCGCAGCTTGTCTGCAAAGGTCCGCGTGTTCATCGACGCGCTTGCAGAGCACCTGAACCGAACAGTTTAGCCCGGGTTTTCAGCCGAATGGGCGATCGGAAGGAAGCTCTAAGCGTGACCGCCCAGGTAAACCCGCTCGAGCAGCGTGCCCTCCCGCAGGGTCACAGGCGTGCCCTCGCCCGCGATCCGGCCGGTCTCCAGCAAATAGCCGTAATGCGCATGGCGAAGCGCCTTTTCCACCAGCTGCTCCACCAGCAGCACCGCCATGGCCGCACGGCACAACTCATGCGCGACCGTCAAAATGCGGTCCACGACGATCGGCGCCAGCCCGCCGGACGGCTCGTCCAGGATCAGCAGGCGCGGCTCGGCGATCACGCCCTGGCCGACCGCAAGGATCTGCTGCTGCCCGCCGCTCAGGCGCGACGCCTGCAGGTGCCTGCGCTCCGCCAACTCCGGAAACAGGTCGTAGATGCGGCCGAGCTTGGAGCGGTCGCCGCGGGGATGGTTCGCATAGGTGCCGATCAGCAGGTTGTCCTCGACCGTTAGGCTGGTGAAAACGCGGTGCCCCTCCAGCACCGGCACGATGCCAGCCTGCACCCGCGTGCGCGCTGTGGCCCGGCCCAGGTCCTGGCCGGCAAACGCGACCCGGCCGCTGCGGCTCGGCACCAGGCCGGAGACGGCGTGCAGGATGGTGCTCTTGCCGGCGCCGTTGCGCCCCAGCATGACGACGAACTCGCCCTCGCCGACGCTGAACGACGCGCCATGCACCACCTCCGCCTTGCCGTAGGCGACATGCAGGTCCTCAACCAGAAGCAGCGCCGGCCGGTCGGGACGCCGGTTCATCATCACGTTCATGCCCCGAGATACACGCGGTTGACCTCGGCGTCGTTGCGCACAACGTCCGGAGTGCCCTGCGCGATGATGCGCCCGCGATCGAGCGTGGTGACCACCGAGCAGACGCGGAACACGAAATCGGTGTGATGCTCGACCAGCAGCACTCCGATCCCAGCATCCCGCACTGTCCGCACGACCGCCTCCAAATGGCCGATCTCGGCCACGGTCAAACCCCCGGCGGGCTCGTCGAGCAGCAGGAACCGTGGGCGGGCGGCGAGAGCGCGAGCGATTTCTAGGAAGCGCTGCTCGGCGTGCTCCAGCAGCGACGCCCGGCGATGCATCGCATGGCCCAATCCCACGCCCAGCACCAGCTCGCGCGCCCGCTCCCGTAAGGCCGCTTCGCGCCGGGTGACAAAGGGCAGCGCGAGGGCAGCGGATAGGAAGCTGCTGGACGCATCGCGCCAGGCACCCACCATCGCATTGTCCAGCACGCTGAGGGTTTCCAGCAAACGCGGCTTTTGAAACGTCCGGGCGATGCCGAGCCTGGCGCGGTGCCGCACCGACGCCGCGTCGATCGGCGCGCTGTTTAGCAGGATGACCCCCTCATCTTTCGTGTAATAGCCCGAAAGCAGGTTCAGCATCGTCGTCTTGCCGCTGCCATTGGGGCCGATCAACCCGTGCACCTCGCCAGGCCGCAGCGTGAGCGAGACCTGGTCCAATGCACGGATGCCGCCAAAATGCTTGCTGACCGCCTGGGCCTGCAGCGCCGTCATGCGGCCGGTCCGCGCGCGAGCGCCGCCGCGAGCCGCGGTAGGTCCGGCTGCACCACGTGGCTTTCGTGCCGGCGGCGCCGGGCGATCCGGGCGGCGGCGATCTCCACCAGGTGGCCGATGCCCTCCGGGATGACGAGCACGACCACCAGCAGCAGCGCGCCATAGAAGAAGTTGCCCAGCTTCGCCAGCGGCGCCACCACCTCCGGCAACGCGGTCAGCACGACGGTGCCGAGGAACGGCCCCAGGATGCTGCCGCGCCCGCCGATGATGATGCAGACGAAGAAGAATAGCCCGATGTCGAAGGCGAAGGTGTCCGGCGTGATGTAGCTCTGCAGCGCCGCGAACAGCGCACCGGCGAGCCCGGCGGTGACGCCGCTGAACACGAACACGGTCAGCTTGGCCCGGAAGATCGAGATGCCCGCGGCGGACGCGGCGACGGGGCTGTCGCGAATTGCGATCAGCGCCAGGCCCCACATGCGGCTTGCCACGTTCCAAGTCAGCAGCGTGACAATGCCCGCGATGCCGAGCACCAGCCAATACAGGCCGCCGGGCGTGTCGAACGGTGCGGGGAAGCCCGGCACCGCTAGGCCGGTCCCGCCGCCGGTCACGCTGCCCATCGCCAGCGACAGCTCCGCCACGATCAGCGAGAAGGCGAGCGTGGCCATGGCGAAATAGAAGCCCGGCAGACGCAGCGACGGCAGCCCCAACAACAGCCCGCACAGGCCGCCCGCTGCCCCGGAAGCCGCGAGCGCCAGCAGCGGCGGCCAGTCCCAGGTGCCGGCCAGCACGGCATAGACGTAGGCGCCGATGGCGAGCAGCCCGACATGACCGATCGATAACTGGCCGGAATAGCCCACCACGAGGTTCAGGCCGGCGATCAGCACCCAATAAACGCCGATCAGTGTCGCCAAGTGGACCTGATACTGGTTGGTGGCCCAGGACGGCAGGGCAGCAAGCGCCACGGCGATAGCCAGCCCAGCCGCGAGGCGCCTCATACCGCCCGCACGCCGCGTGCGCCGAACAAGCCTTCGGGCCGGATGAGCAGCACCAGCATCAGCAGTCCCACGGCGATGGTCTGCTGGAACTCGCCGCCAAACAGGTATGTCGCAAATGCGCTGAGCAGGCCCAACGCCAGGCCGCCCACCAGCGCCCCCACGCTGCTGCCGAGACCACCGACCGCGATGGCGATGAAGCCGTTCAGCGTCAGCGTCAGGCCGAGGGCGAAGTAGGCGAAGGTGAGCTGCCCGGCCGCGAAGCCGCCCAGCCCGCCGAGCGCGCCCGAAATCGCGTACGACATCATGCGTACGCGGTCGGTCGAGATACCGCGTGCCCGCGCCGCGAAGGCGTCTTCTGACGTCGCCTGGAACAGCTTGCCCCACATCGTGCGGCGGTAGAACAGCTCGAGCCCGAGCGCCGCGACCACCATGACGCCGATTGGCAGCCAGAACTTCTGGTCCGCAGCGCCGTGGGAGAAGTCCTGCGGGATGACCCGCGGGAAGCGCCGCGGCTCGGTGCCCCACCACAGCCCCACGGCCTGCTGCGTCATCGTCGCCAGCGCCAACGTACTGAGCAGCCAGAGATGCTCGTCCGACCGGGCCAGCACGCGGCGCACCGCGACGAGTTCGGTGACGACGCCGAACAGCGTGCCGATGGCTACGGCGCCCAGCAACGCCGGCAGCACCGGCCAGCCCAACACGGTGGTGAACCAGGCGCCGAACACGCCGCCGAGCATGCAAATGTGCCCAGTAGTCACGCTGAGCACCTTCGACGTCGAATACATCAGGTTATAGATCAGCGCGGTGATGACATAGACCGCGCCGACCGCCAGTCCCGAGACGATGACGGAAAGCATTAGGGCGCTGCTTAGCGAGGGGCCGCCTGGTAGCTGCCCTCGTTGAAGGTGTCGGCGCTGTCCATCGCCATGCCGCTGTCGGGGAAACCGTTATGCTCGGTCGGGCTCCAGCTATAGGTGCCATAGACCCCGGCGTAGTCGCTCGTATGCTCCAGCGCGTCCTTGATTTTCTGCGGGTCGAGCGAGTCCGCCTTCGTGGCGGCATAGACGACCAGCTTCATCGAATCGTAGCCAAGCGCCACCCACCAAAAGGTAAAGCCGATCTCGCCGCCGAGGGCCGGCTTCACCGCATCCATCAAGGCCTGCGTCCGCTCCGGCAGCTTGCCGTCCCGGTAGGTCGTGCTGACGTACCCGGCCGCGAAGGTATTGCCCCAATAGGACGGCTTGTTCAGCAAAGCCTTGAGCGGCAGGGCCATGACCGACGGATGGCCGACGATCGGCACGTCCCACCCCATGTCGCCGCGGGTGTTCAGGAGCCGCGCGCACAGGCCGGTCGCCGCCGACCACGGCATCACGACGTCCGCCCCAGCCGCGCGCGCCTTGGTCATCTCGTCGGTGAGGTCCGTCTTGTTCGGATCGACCAGCACGGAATAGACTGGGGTGATGCCCGCCTTCGCCAGCAACGCCGCGGCTGCCTTGGCGCTGGCGGTGCCGTAGCCGGAAGTGTCGCCGATGATGGCCACCTTGCGCCGCTTCAACACGTCGATCGCGTAGGCGTTCGCGGCGGCGATCCACTGCGTATTGGTGTTGATGGTGCGGAAGGCGAGCGGATACTTGGCCGGATTGGTCAGCTCGTCCAGCGAGCCGATGATGATGTTGGGGATGCCGGCGCGCGCCAGCGAGGGCACGGTCGCCAGCGCCTCGCCGGAGTTCACCGGGCCGATGATGAACTGCGCCTTGTCGGCGAAGACGAGCTGCTGCGCGAGGTTCACCGCCTTCACCGGGTCGCCAGCGGTGTCGCGGGTCAGCAGTTCGACCTTGCGGCCCAGGATGCCGCCGGCCTTGTTGATCTCGTCCACTGCGAAAACGACGCCCTGGTTCTCGGCGATGGCGGCTGAGGACAGCGGGCC
Organism: Rhodospirillales bacterium; assembly: GCA_025351925.1. Classification (GTDB taxonomy): domain Bacteria; phylum Pseudomonadota; class Alphaproteobacteria; order Acetobacterales; family Acetobacteraceae; genus CAHJXG01. Next base: position 5,038 of record JANXVC010000402.1, read on the forward strand.
GGTCAGCGAGGACAGCCAGCCGATCCTGACCGTCTCTTGCGCCATGGCGCTGGACCCGGCGGTGGCCAGGACCGAGCAGCAGGCCAATGCGATGGCCTGGACAAGATGGCGCACCGTGGTTCTCCCCGTATGGTGGGCGTTCTTGGCCCTTGGACAGGATGGTCGCTTCTGGTCGATTAGCTTGTCAAGCCGTTTTGCCTGTCGGAATGCAATAATGGCCGAAATTGCCTGAATGACGCCGATTAGCGAGAATTGTGCTGGTCGCATTGCGCCATGCGAAATGGTGCTTGACGCTGCCCGGCAATCGCTTGCCATACTGCATCCTGCGGGCGGCAGACCCGGCTGGGGAGGGACGCGAGTTGAGCTGGATCACCGGCGTCGGGCTGACGCCATTCGGCCGCCTGGAGGGCCGGACCACCCTGGACCTGATGAGCGACGCCGCCTCGGCCGCCCTGGCCGACGCTGGGCTGCGGCGCGATGAGGTTGACGGCCTGATCACCGGCTACTCCACGACCCTGCCGCATCTGATGCTCTCGACGGTGTTCGCCGAGCATTTCGGCCTAACCCCGCACTATGCGCACGGCGTCCAGCTTGGGGGTGCCACCGGTTTCGCCACCGTCATGCTCGCGCACGAGCTGGTGGCGGCTGGCCGATTGCGCCACGTGCTCGTCGTCGCTGGCGAAAACCGGATGACCGGGCAGTCGCGCGACGCCGCAATCCAGACGCTCGCCCAGGTCGGGCACCCGCGCTACGAGGTGCCGCTGGGCCCGACCATCCCCGCCTATTACGGGCTCGTGGCGTCGCGCTACATGCATGAGACCGGCACAACCGCTGAGGACCTGGCCGAGCTGGCGGTGCTGATGCGCAGCCACGCCGCACTGCACCCCGGCGCGCAGTTCCGCGAGCCAATCAGCGTGGCTGACGTCCTCGGCTCGAAGCCGATCGCTGCGCCGCTGCGCATCCTGGATTGCTGCCCGGTGTCCGACGGCGGCGCCGCGGTCGTGGTCAGCCGCGACCGCACCGGTGAGGCCGGGGTGCGCATCATCGGTTGCGGCCAGGCGCACACCCATCAGCATGTCTCGGCAGCCGCCAGCCTCGCGTCGTTCGGCACCGCCACTGCTGCCGCGCGCGCCGGGCTGGGCACCCGGGTCGCGCTTGCGGACCTACGCTATGCCGCGATATATGACAGCTTCACCATCACGCTCGCCATATTATTGGAGGAGCTGAGCCTGGCCCCGCGCGGCGGCGCTGGCGCCCTCGCCCGCGACGGGCATTTCGGCCGCGACGGCGCCATGCCGCTCAACACCCATGGCGGCCTGCTGAGCTACGGCCAGTGCGGCGTCGGCGGCGCCATGGCGCATTTGGTGGAGACGCAGTTGCAGATGACCGGACGCGCTGGGCCACGGCAGGTGCGCGACGCATCGCTGGCGCTGCTGCATGGCGACGGCGGGGTGCTGTCCTCGCATGTCACCTTGTTGCTGGAGCAGGCGCGATGAAGGACTGGACCACCGGGGCGGCGACGATGCTGTTCCAGCACTGCCGGGCCTGCGACGCCGTGTGGTACTTTGCCCGCGACTTCTGCCCGCATTGCGGCGGCCCGGCACCCGAGCAGCGCACCGGGTCCGGGCGCGGGCGGGTCTATGCCGTCACCACCGTCACACGCGCGCCCTCGCCTGCTTTGCGTGCGCTCGCGCCATACCGGATTGCGCTGGTCGATATGGAGGAGGGCTTCCGCGCCATGACGCATGCCGCCGAGGACGTGGCCATCGACGACCTGGTGCAGACCCGGTTCGTGCCGTTCGGCGACTTGGTCATCCCGTGGTGCAAACGGTGGGAGCGGGGCGCATGACGGCCGACCTGCGCCTGGTGCTGGACCCCGGCTCCATCGCCATCATCGGCGCGTCGGAGAACCCGGACAAGATCGGCGGCCGCCCGGTGGACTACCTCGCTCGCTTCGGCTTCCGCGGCCGGGTGTTCCCGATCAACCCGAACCGCACGGAGCTGCAGGGCCTCAAGAGTTTCCCTAACCTTGCCGCTCTGCCGGAAACGCCGGACGTGGCGATCATCGCCGTCCCAGGCGCCGCCGCGGTCGCCGCGGTCGAGGCCTGCGCTGCGGCTGGGGTAAAGATCGCCATCATGATGGCGTCCGGGTTTGGCGAGACCGCAGGCGGCAAGGCGCAGGAGCAAGACATGGCCGCGCGCGCCCGGGCGCGGGGCTTGCGGCTGATCGGCCCAAACTCCCAAGGCCTGGCCAATTTCGCCACGGGCGCGGTCGCCAGCTTCTCGTCCATGTATCTTGAGGCGCCGCCGCAGGACGGCCCGGTCGCCATCGTCAGCCAGAGCGGCGCCATGAGCGTGGTGCCGTACGGCTTGCTGCGCGGTCAGGGCATTGGCATCCGGCACTCGCACGCCACCGGCAATGATTGCGACGTCACCGCCTCCGAACTCGCGATCGCCGTGGCGCAGGATCCGGGCATCCGGCTGCTGCTGCTGTATCTGGAGAGCATCCCGGACCCGCATCATTTGGCCGAGGCCGCCCGGGTGGCGCACGCCCGGCGCTTGCCGATCATCGCGCTCAAGCCGGGCCGCACCGAGGCGGGCCAGGTTGCGGCGCGGTCGCATACCGGAGCGCTGGCCAACGAGGACCGGGTGGTGGACGCCTTCATGGAGCGGCACGGCATCCGCCGGGTGCGTGACACGGCCGAGATGGTGGACGCGGTGGCGCTGTACCTGAAGGGCTGGACGCCGCAGGGCCGCCGCCTGGTGGTGATCAGCAACTCGGGCGCCACCTGCGTGATGGCGGCCGACGCTGCGTCCGACGCCGGGATGCCGCTCGCGGTGTTGTCCGCGGCGACTCAGACCGGATTGCGGGCCGTGCTGCCCAGCTTCGCCGCGACCGCGAACCCGGTGGACATTACCGCCGCGCTGCTGACCAATAGCCGCCTATTCAGCGAGATCCTGCCGGTCATCGCGCGCGATCCGGCAGCCGACGCGTTCATGATCGGCGTGCCCGTCGCCGGCGCTGCCTATGACGTGCCGGTGTTCGCCCGCGACGCCGCCGCGTTCGCGGAGCTGACGGGCAAGCCGGTGGCCATCACGGCCCCGCAGCCGATGGTCGCCGGACACTTCAAGGCGGCAGACCTGCCGGTGTTCGCCTTCGAGACGCAGGCAGTCCACGCGCTGGACGAGTTCATCCGGCACCACGCGCTGATCACCCGCGCTTGCCAGCGCGTCGCCCGTGCGCACCGGTGCGCCCTCGTGGCCGGAACGCCGGGCCCTACGGCTGGCGAGGGCAGGCTGTTGAACGAGGCCGACAGCCTTGCCCTGCTCTCCGCCGCGGGTATCCCGGTCGTGCCGCATCGCCTGTGCCGGACTCCGGACGAGGCAGCGGCGGCTTGGCAGGAATTGGGCGGCCGCGTGGTGGTGAAGGGCTGCTCCGCCGATCTTGCGCATAAATCCGAGTATGGCCTAGTGCGCCTCAATCTCATCGATCCGGCCGTGGTGCGCGACGCCTTCGCAGACTGCCAGCGCGTGCTGAACGACGGCGGCTTCCGTTTCGACGGCGTGCTCGTCGCCGCCATGGCGCAGGGCCGGCGGGAGCTGCTGATCGGTGCCCATCGCGACCCGGCGTTCGGCCCCGTCGTCGTGCTGGGTGACGGCGGCAAGTATGTGGAGGCGATGCCGGACACGGCCCTGCTGCTGCCGCCCTTCGACGTGGACGACGTGCACGCCACACTTGGCCGCCTGCGTATCGCGCCCCTGCTGCGCGGGGTGCGCGGCGAGCCATCGATGGATGTTGCCGCTTTCGCCATGGCCGCAATCGCAGTCGGTCAATTGATGCTGGACGACCCGGCCATCAGCAGCCTCGACATCAATCCGATGCTGCTGTCCAGCGCCGGCGAGGGCTGCGTCGCGATCGACGCCGTGATCTTCCGGGCGGAGGGAGGGGACGACGCATGACACGCAAGACAATGCTGATCGCCGGGGCGCATGGACTGATCGGACGCACGCTGATCGAGCAGCTCGACGGTGACCGGGACGTTGACGTAATCGGGCTGGGCCGGCGCGGCGGCGCGATTGGCGAGCGGGCCCGGACCATCGCGGTGGACCTGCTCAACCCAAGCGATTGCACGGCGAAACTTGGCGATCTGCATAGCGTCACCCATATCATCTTCGCCGCATGGACGCCGCGCGACAGCCGCGCCGCCGAGGTCGCGCCGAACCTCGCGATGCTACGTAACCTGATGGAGGCGGTGGCGCCGGTCGCACCCGCCCTCACGCACGTCACGCTGCTGCAGGGCGGCAAGGCGTATGGCAGCCATCTCGGCGGCTTCACCACCCCAGCGCTGGAGACCGATCCGCGCCATATGCCGCCGAATTTCTATTATAACCAGGAAGACACCCTGCGCGGCCTGCAATCCCGGGCGGCTTGGAGCTGGACGGTGTTCCGGCCCACCGTGGTCTATGGGCTGGCCGTCGGCAATCCCATGAACGTCACCACCGTCATCGGCGCCTACGCCGCGATCTCCCGCGAGCTGGGCCTGCCAATGCGCTTCCCGGGCAGCGAGCGCGCCTACCGCGTGCTGAACCAAGGCGTCGATGCCGGGCTGATCGCCCGCGCCATCATGTGGGCCGGCGAGGCGGAGCGTGCGCGGAACCAGATCTACAACATCACCAACGGCGACCTATTCCGCTGGTCCCGCATGTGGCCGCACATCGCCCGCAACTTCGGCATGGAAACCGCCGAGCCGCAGAGCTTCCCGCTCGCGGAGTTCATGGCGGACAAGGCGGCGCTGTGGTCCGCCATGGTCGCGCGCCACGGCCTGCAGGCGACCGCCTACCGGGACGTGGTGGCCTGGCCATTCGGCGAGTTCGTGCTGCAGCGCGAGTTCGACCACGTGCTGGACACGACCAAGCTGCGCGACCACGGCTTCGGCGGCTACGAGAGCACCTATCGCATGTTCGACCGGCAGTTCGAGCAGCTGCGCCGCGCGCGCATCATCCCGCCTCTGGCGCGGGCCAACGGGGAAGGTTTTCAAGATGGCTAGCATCCGCATCGGCACCGGCTCCGCATGGTGGGGCGACCGCGTGGAGCCGGCGCGGCTGAACGCCGAACGCGGCGACCTGGACTATTTGTGCTTCGAGACGATGGCCGAGGCGACCATCTCCGCTGCCCAGGTCCGCAAGCGGCGCGACCCGGAGTTCGCCGGGTATGACACTTATCTCGACGACCGGATGCAGGCGGTGCTGCCCGGCTGCCTGAAGCGCGGCACCCGCATCGTCAGCAACCAGGGCTGGATCAATCCGGACGGCGCGGCCGAGCGCATCGTGCACTGGCTGCGCGAGTTCGGCGGGCGCGGCGTCAAGGTCGCCGCGGTGTCCGGCAGCCTGATCACCGACCGCGTGCTCGCCGAAACCGACACGATCCTGGAGAACGGGCGCAAGACCGCGACGCTGCGGGACAGCATGGTGTCGGCCGAGGCCTATCTCGGCGCAGAACCCATCGTCGATGCGCTGCGCCAGGGCGCCCAGATCGTCGTGACGACGCGGGTGGCCGACCCGTCGATCTTTCTGGCGCCGATGATGCACGAGTTCGGCTGGGACCCGCTGGACCACGCGCGCCTGGGCGCTGGCAGCGCCATCGGCCACATCCTGGAATGCGGCGCGCAGGCCACCGGCGGCTACTTCGCCGATCCTGGCTTCAAGGACGTGCCGGAACCCTGGAACCTCGGCTTCCCAATCGCGGAGGTGGACGAGACCGGCGCCGCCACCATCAGCAAGGTGAGCGGGACCGGCGGCGCCATCACGACGATGACGATCAAAGAACAGCTCCTTTATGAAGTGCACGACCCGGCCAATTACCTTACGCCTGATGTCGTCGTCGATTTCACTACGGCGCGACTGCAGGAGCTTGGCCCCGACCTCATTCGGGTCAGCGGCATCACCGGCAAGCCGCGCACGCCGACGCTGAAGGTGTCGATCGGCTGTGCGGAGGGTTTTATTGGCGAGGACATGTTTTTCTACGCCGGGCCGGGCGCGCTGCGTCGGGCAGAGCTGGCGCGCCGCATCCTGGAGGAGCGGTTCAAGATTATCGGCCTGAAAGCGGAGGACATCCGCATCGACTTCATCGGCGTTAACGCGATCCACGGCCCGGCTTCCCGCACCGACGGGCCGGAGCCCTACGAGGTGGCGGTGCGGGTGGCCGCCCGGGCCCTCACGCGCGCGGAGGCCTTCAAGATCGGCCGCGAGGTGGACGGGATGGCCGTCTCCGGCGTGGGCATGACGGGCAAGCGGGTGCCGCACCAGGACCGGGTGCGGGAGGTGATCGGCGTCTGGTCGAGCCTGATCCCGCGCGCGAAGGTTCCCTGGTCGATCAACATGTATGAGAGCTGAGCCATGCAGATCCTCCTCCACAACGCGGCCCACGTCCGCTCCGGCGACAAAGGCGACACCGCCTGCATCTCGGTGATCGCCTTCAGCGACGAGCTGTACGAAGTGCTGCGCCAGCAGCTCTCGGCGACGCAGTTCAAGGCGCACTACAATGGCGTCATCAAGGGCGAGGTGCAGCGCTATGAGGTGCCGGGCCTCGGCGCCCTGCAATTCGTCGCCGATGGCGCATTGGGCGGCGGCGTGTCCCGTAGCTTGTGCCTCGACAATTACGGCAAGGCGCTCTGCTCGGCCATCCTCGCCTACCCGATCGAGGTTCCCGACCGGCTGCAGAACCAACTGCGCGGCGTGTGACCGCCACCATCTCGGAGGCGGCGGAGGCAAACCTCAACGCGACGCAGAAGGTCTGCGCGGTGCTGCGCGCTCTGGCCGGCCGCTCGCCCATAGCACTGCGTGACCTGGCGGAGGCGACGGAGCTGAACAAGGTGACGGTGTTCCGCATCTTGGGCACGCTGGCCGGCGAGGGCTTCGTGCAGCGCCCGCCGGGCTCCCGGTCGTATGAGCTAGGGCCCGAGATCGCGGTCCTGGCCACCGCACTTGGCAGTCGGATCAATCTGCAGGCGGCTGCCCGATTGGCGTTGCTGAAGCTCGCGGCGCGATCCGGCGACACGGCGGTGCTCAGCATCCGTGCTGGAACAGCGGCCGTCTGCATCGATCGGCAGACCGGTGATTTTCCGATCCAATCGAACTACCTTTATCCAGGAACGCGGCGGCCTTTGGGCGTCGGCGCGGGGGCGACGGCGATCCTGGCTGCCCTGCCGCTCGCCGAGAGCGAGCTGCTGATCGATCTCCTCGCCGCGAAGCTGCAACCCTATCCGGGCCTGCCCCTGGCTGTGGTGCGCGACCATGCGCGACAGGCGAGGCGCTGCGGCTACGCCGTCGTGCTGAACCAGATCGTTGACAAGATGGGCGGGATCGCGGTGGCAATCCGGGCGCCCGACGGGAGAGTGCTCGGCTCATTTAGTATCCTGGCATTGAGCGAGCGCATTGAGGCGCGTGTGCAGCCGCTCGTGCAATGGCTGCAGGAAGCAGTCCGGGACACCGAGGGCTTGATCGCGATCACATAATCGGCTGCTGGACGAGCGCGGCTGCGGCAAAATCCTGAAGTCGGTGGTTGCACACTTGAGGAGTTCAGTCTGCCCTTGCGGCCTGCTTCTGGGGGTCAGACGTCACCCGCCATACTGTGTTGCCGACATCGTCGGCGATCATCAGTGCGCCCGCCTTGTCCAGCGCCAGAGCGACGGGACGGCCGCGGGCGTGGCCGTCATTGTCCAGGAACCCGGTGACGATGTCCTCCGCCATGCCGTTTGGCTTGCCGTTCGCGAAGGGGATGAACACGACCTTGTAGCCATTGAGGATCTGCCGGTTCCAGCTGCCGTGCTCAGCGACGAAGGCACCGCCATTGTACTTCGCAGGCAGGCCATTGCCAGTGTCAAACACCAGGCCGAGCGGGGCCACGTGCGAGCTTAGTGCATAGTCCGGCACAATGGCCTTGGCGACCAGGTCCGGCCGTTCAGGCTTCACGCGCGGATCGACGTGCTGGCCGTAGTAGCTGTAGGGCCAGCCGTAGAACCCGCCGTCCTTCACCGAGGTCATATAGTCGGGGACGAGGTTCGGGCCGAGCTCGTCACGCTCGTTGACGACGGTCCAGAGGGCGTGGCTTTGCGGCTCCCAACTCAGGCCGTTCGGGTTACGCAGGCCGTCGGCGAAGATGCGATGGGCGCCGGTCGCGCGGTCGATCTCCCAAATGGAGGCGCGGTCGAGCTCGGCGCCGATACCGTTCTCGGTGATGTTGCTGTTGGAGCCGACGCCGGCGTAGAGCTTCGAGCCGTCCTCGCCGGCAACCAGGCTTTTGGTCCAGTGGTGGTCGATGGGCCCGCCGGGCAGCGGCGTCAACATGGTGCCGGGCTCGGTGATGCTGGTGGCGCCTGGTGTGTAGTGGAAGCGCAGGATGGCGTCGGTGTTGGCGACATACAGGTCATTGCCGACCAGTGCGACACCGAACGGCGAATACAGGTGATCGATGAAAACAGTGCGAAGATCATACTTGCCGTCGCCATGCGTGTCGCGGAGCAGGGTGATGCGGTTGCTGCCGCTGCTTGAACCGGCCGAGGTGACGAACGACTCGACCCAGCTCATCACGATGTTCTTCGGGCGGCTGACCGGATCGAGGTCCGGGCCGCGCGACTCGACCACCAGCACGTCGCCGTTCGGCAGCGTATAGACCGAGCGCGGGTGCTCAAGGCCGGTAGCTATTGCCGTAACCTTCAAGCCGTTCGGCATTGTCGGCGCCTCGCCGTCTTTCCAGCCGCCGACCTGGGCTAGGTGCATCGGCGGAATTAGATACTGCTGCGGCTCGGGCAAGACGGGGTTGGGGCCGATCTGCGTCTTCGTATCAAAATCGTCGGGAGCGGCGCCGGTAAGGGCAATGACTGCGACGCTGGCGAGCGCGAGCCGCTGCGTCAGTTTGAATGATCCGGCTATCATTGGCGGACTCCTGAATATCCCATCGTCACGTCCTGCTGACCGTCCGCGTTGGAGACGAGCCAGGCAGTCACCAGCACGATCAGGACCGTGACGACGGAGAGTGCAAGTCCCGTCGGCATGACCGAGGTCCAGGCATCGCGGCTGTGTACGAGGTTGTTGAAGAATGCGGTGACGAGCACCAGCAGGCTGCCGAGCACGACCGGCCAGACGGACCGCTGTGTGCGGCCATGGCGATTGACCGCCAAACTGACGAGGCCCGCAACGGCGGCCACTACGCCGCAGGCCATACCTGCCGCCAGCAGCCAAGCAGAGAAGTCCGCCCACATCATGTTGGTCGTCTGCACATAGGCAATATCCGTCACCAGCGCGCAGGTGAAGCAGGCAATCGGGAAAGAAGCCAGTATTCGCAGGATCGGGTGCCCGCCGCGCCGCTTCCTGGACTCAGATAGGTCGCTGTTCATGACATTTTCCTGCTACGGGATTGCCGGCTGCGAACGGTGGCTCTCCAGTAGTAAACGGATCTGCTAGGGGGGAGTTGCGTCCCGATCATCGGTGCGTGTACGGCCTATCACCCCAAAGAGGTGTCCGACACCGGCTAAGCTCATCTCAAAGTTGCGTTAGCTTCGCCGCATCCCGTCAACGAACACGTCCACCAGGCGGAGCACGTTACCCTGCCAACCCGGCTTGTCGTGCGTGTAGCACAGGCCTACGATCGTCCGCAGGATGTCCTCCGGACCGATATCGTCGCGGATCACCCCGGCCTCCATTGCGCGCCGCAGCAGCGCTCCCACCGCCCGGCCCAGCCGATCCATAGAATAGGCCGTGAGGCCAGATGAAGCGTGCACGGCGACGGCGAGGGCGGCGGACATGCCCTTCTTCGTGGCCACGAACTCGACATTGGCGCGCATCCACCGGCGCAGCGCCTCCAGCGGCGGTAAATCCGTCCCGAGTTGCTCGGCCAGTTCGACTAGCTGTTCCACCTCGCGGCGGTACACCGCCTCGAACAGATCCTGACGAGTCGGGAAATGCCGGTATAGCGTGCCCACACCGACGCCGGCCTGACGTGCCACTGCTTCAAGGCTGCCCGCCGGGCCGCCAGCGGCAAACACGACCTTCGCCGCCTCGAGCACCCGCTCGCGGTTACGGACGCTATCGGCGCGGGGTTTACGTACGGGCTTGGCGGGAAGAACGTCGTCCATGCCGGCTCAGGTTCGCTCCACTTGCAAAGCAGCCCACTTGCAAAGCGGAGGGCGCCTCCGTATTTACCGCTGCATCACAGCTCTGATCGGAGTACCGCATGAGCCTGTCAATCACCCTCACGATCAACGGCGCCGAGCGCGCCATCACGCTCGACGATCCCCGTATCACGCTGCTGGACCTGCTGCGCGAGCGGCTGGATCTTACCGGAACCAAGAAAGGCTGCGACCGCGGCCAGTGCGGCGCCTGCACCGTGCTGGTGGACGGACGGCGGGTGAATTCCTGCCTGACGCTCGCGCTGAGCCACGACGGCGCCGACATCCTCACCATCGAGGGCGTGGCCCAGGGCGCAACGGCCGGCGAGCCGCTCCACCCGGTCCAGGCCGCGTTCATCGCGCATGACGGTTTCCAGTGCGGTTTCTGCACGCCGGGCCAGATCATGAGTGCCATCGGAATGATACAAGAGGGCCAAGCCGGCAACGACCCCGAGCGGGTACGCGAGGCGATGAGCGGCAATCTCTGCCGCTGCGGCGCCTATGTCGGGATCACGGAGGCGGTGCTGGACGCGCAGCGGAGCATGGCGGAAACCGAGGCCGCGTCGGGCCGGAGGAATGCGGCATGAACCGCTTCGAATACGCTCGCCCGGCAACGCTCGCCGAGGCCGTCGCGGCGGGTGCGGTGCCTGGGGCGGCATACCTGGCCGCCGGCACCAACCTGATGGACTTGATGAAGGGCGGGGTCATGCGCCCCGGCCATCTGGTCGATATCAGCCGCCTTCCCGGGCTCGACCGGATCGAGCGGCTGGGTGACGGCGGCGTGCGGATCGGCGCGCTCGTGCGCAATGCCGACCTGGCGTATGACACGGACTTCGCCCGGCGGTTTCCATCGGTGGCGGAAGCGCTGCTCTCGGGTGCTTCGGCCCAATTGCGCAATGCCGCGACGGCGGGCGGCAACCTGCTGCAGCGGACGCGATGCACATATTTTTACGACACGGCCAGCGCCTGCAACAAACGCGACCCTGGCACCGGCTGCGACGCATTGGGCGGCGAGAACCGGCTGCACGCCGTCCTGGGGTGGAGCGAGCATTGCATCGCCACCCACCCGTCCGACTTCTGCGTGCCGCTCACCGCACTCGACGCCGTGGTGGAGGTTGAGGGCCCGAAGGGACGGCGCGACATCCCGCTTGAGAACTTCCATCTGCTGCCCGGCAGCACGCCGGAGCGGGAGACGGTGCTCGAACACAGCGAGCTCATCACGGCGGTGCGCCTGCCGGCCGAGGCTGCCCGCTTCGCCGCCAATGCCCGCTACTTAAAAGTCCGCGAACGCACGTCCTACGCCTTCGCCGTCGTCTCCGCCGCTGCTGCGCTCCGTCTGGAAGGTGGAATGGTCGCGGAGGCCCGGATCGCGCTTGGCGGTGTCGCGCTGAAGCCCTGGCGCGCCCGTGCGGCGGAAGCCGAACTGGCCGGCGCCCGTCCCGAGCCCGTCACCTTTCGCCGGGCGGCCGAAGCGGCGCTGGCCGATGCCAAGCCGTCCGGTGACAACGGTTTTAAGATCGAGCTCGCCCGCCGCATCATCGTGCGCACGCTTACCCTGGCCGCCGCGGGCACGCCCGAGCGCATGCCCGCCCTCCCCGCCTCCCCATTTTCCGGAGCGATCACCCATGCCTGAGATCACGCTTACGCAAGCGCCCGCGCATATCCGCATGGGGTCGAGCATTGGCCAGCCGCTGACCCGGCGCGAAGGCGTGCTCAAGACGACCGGCGCCGCCCGCTTCGCCGCCGACAATCACCCGCCCGGCATGGTGTATGCTGCACTCGCCGTGAGCAGCATTGCGCGCGGCCGGGTCACCGCGCTGAACGTGGCGGCGGCCATGGCCCATCCCGGCGTGATCGAAGTGATGACGCCCAAGAACGCGCCCAAGCTCGCGCTGGACCCCGACGCGAAGAACAATCCGTTCATGTTCCGGCTGGACCTGCTGCAGAACGACCGCGTGCGCTACGCGAACCAGCCGATCGCCGTCGTGGTGGCGGATACGCTTGAGGCCGCGACCGAGGGCGTTGCCTTGCTGGAGCCCCAGTATGAGGCCGAGCCAGCGCGCACGGGCCTGGACTCGGATGACAGCTTCGCGCCCGCGGCCGTCGGCGCCGGCAGTCCAGCCGAGGAGAGCCACGGCGACATCACGGCCGGCCTTGCGGCGGCTTCGGTCCGGATGGAGGCGGTGTATGACACGCCGGCGCAATACCACAACGCGATGGAGCCGCACGCCATTGTCGCGGCATGGGACGGCGACACCCTGTCCATCGATACACCGAGCCAGGGCATGGCGATGGCGCAGGCCCGCATCGCCGGGCTGTTCGGCATCGCTCCGGAGGGCATCCACATCCGCAGCCCGTTCCTCGGCGGCGGCTTCGGCTCGAAAGGGCTGTTCTCGGGGCCGCAAGTCCTCGGCATCATGGCCGCCCGCCTCGTCGGCCGCCCCGTGAAGCTGGTGCTGCGGCGCGAGCAGATGTTCGGCCCCGTCGGGCACCGCGCGCCCACCCGGCAGACGCTGCGGATGGGTGCGGACGGCCAGGGTGCGCTGACGGCGCTGAGCCATCACACCAAGACCGCCTCAAGCACGTTCGACGACTTCTTTGAACCGGCGGCCAACGCCTCCCACGCGCTCTATGCGAGTCCGGCGATCGCCACGTCGCATGAGGTCGTGCGGATCGACACCGGCACGCCGCTGTTCATGCGCGCACCCGGCGAGGCCCCCGGCAGCGCCGCGCTGGAGAGTGCGATCGACGAGATGGCGCTGGCCTGCGGCATGGACCCACTGGCGTTTCGGCTAAAGAATTACGCCGAAATGGAGCCGATCTCCGGCAAACCGTTCTCCTCCAAAGCGTTGCGCCAGTGCTATGAACAGGGTGCCGAGCGGTTCGGCTGGGCCAAGCGCCCGCAGGCGCCCCGGCAGATGCAGGACGAGGCCGGTATGCTGGTCGGCTGGGGCATGGGCACGGCGGTGTTCCCGGCGCTGATGTTCCAGGGCCAGGCACGGGCGATGCTGCGCCAGGACGGCACGGGCGTCGTGGAGACCGGGGCGCACGACATGGGCCAGGGCGCATGGACCGCGCTGGCCCAAATCGCGGCGGACTCGCTGGGCCTGGACCTCGACCGGATTGAGTTCCGCTCCGGCACGTCCGACCTGCCGGATGCGGGGATCGCCGGCGGCTCGGCGCACACGGCGACGGTCGGCACGGCGATCCACGGCGCGGGCGCCGACGTGATCGGGAAGCTCGCCGACCTGGCGATGGACGACGAGCGCTCACCGCTGTTCGGCGCCGGCAATGCGGGCGTGATTGCGCGAGGCGGCCGGCTGCATCGCCGCGACGACGACGGACGGAGCGAGAGCTATGCCGACATACTCGCCCGCGCCGGGCTGGCGGAGATCGAGGGGCGCGGCACCGGCGCGATCGATCCCGCGGCGCAAGCCGCCTACGCCATGCACGCGCACGGGGCGGTGTTCGCCGAGGTGAAGGTCGATCCGGATTTCGGCCAAGTGCGGGTGACCCGGCTGGTCGGTGCGTTCGCCGCCGGCACCGTCGTCAACCCGCGCATGGTCCGCAGCCAGTACTATGGCGGCATGATCTGGGGCGTGTCGTTCGCGCTGCATGAGCATGCGGTGATGGACAAGCGCTCCGGCCGCCTGATGAACCCGAACCTTGCCGAATACTACGTGCCGGTAAACGCGGACGTGCCGAGCATCGAGGCCATCCTGGTCGAGGAGCGCGACATCCACGTGAACGCGCTCGGCATCAAGGGCGTGGGGGAGATCGGCGTCACGGGCACGGCGGGCGCCATCGCCAACGCGGTCTGGCACGCGACCGGGGTGCGCGTCCGCAGCTTTCCGATTACGTTGGACCAGCTGCTCGACGCTTAGCTCGACTTTGGCCATTTCAGGCTGGGTAGCATGCGGCTTCGGTGAGGCTGTCGAGGAGCGTGCGCGGAATTGTTGCCATGTTCTGGGCGTGCGGCGACGTTAAGAAAGCCTGTGCGATCCAGAGCTGGCGGCGGACGGC